>CAZXSL010000007.1:0-40742 GCA_964643235.1 uncultured Sphingobacteriaceae bacterium
TTACTAACCAATTATAAACCTAAATTATGATGGCACAAAGATAGTGTACTTAGTACACATATGCAAATACATGCACACTAAAACACTTCAACAAACTATAAATCAATTATATATTTTCAAAAACACCCCCTAAACCAGTGATTAAAACGCTAACATTTCGGATGTCTTTTCACTTTCATTCCCGAATCGATCGACCGCTGATACCATCACTTCGGCCAATTGGCCTCCATCATCCTTACTGAAATGGGGTAAATTCATATCACTGACATGACCCGGCAAAACACTATAGCCCCATTTTTCACCATAACGTGAATAGACTACCCACCTAGCCACATCTCCCGTGTCCCCTTGCTCCCAACGTACGTCCACACCACCACTACGATTGGCCAACATAATACGCGGAGCGCCGGGTACTTCATCGCCCAGCCAAGGGCTGCTTGGAATCAAGGCCTGCTGTTTATACGGACCATTTAATAAACCCTGTGCCAATAAAGGGTAACGAGTGATACCGGAAATACTCCAATGTACAGCACCTTTGCTATCAGGCAACATAGCCCGGGTAATCATAATTTGGTTTGTCAACTCCGTTAGATTAGCCTCGTCGCCACCACGCCCTACATTCATTCCCGGCCAAAGGTGCCTGCCTTGCGTGTTCTCTCCTTGCCACCAACCAAGCAATACGGGAAAACTCTGCGGTATTTGGGATATAGGCCAATACAACTGTGGAGTAAAATAGTCAATCCACCCTCGGTTAAGCCATAGCTTAGCATCGGCGTATAATTGGTCGTATTGACCCATTCCAGCAATGCTCTCGGGATATCCGGGGCGCCAAATCCCGAATGGGCTCAGTCCAAATTTAACGTGCTTTTTTTCAGCTTTGATTTCTCTGTAGACACGCTCAATGAATCGATTGACATGGTCCCGGCGCCAATCTCCCCTATCCAATTTCCCACCTCTTTCGCGATAAGCAGCCCACGTATCATCATCTGGAAAATCAGCACCTCCATTATACGACGCATACGGATAGAAATAATCATCGAAGTGTACCCCGTCAATATCATAGCGACGAACGATATCCATCACGACAGCCGCTGAGTGATCTTGCGTACTTTGCTTAGCCGGATCAAACCACCAATACCCCTCCTTCAGCTTAACCACTGATTCAGACATTTTATGAACAATAGAAGCGTCCTCCACCTCGCCGGCCGAAACATGATGGGCTCGGTATGGGTTAAGCCATACGTGAAGCTCCAAGCCTCGTTTGTGCGCTTCCTCTACCCAAAACTCAAGCGGATCATAATAAGGTTCGGGGGCTTTACCCTGAGCCCCAGACAGATAATAAGACCACGGCTCCAACTCACTCCGATATAATGCGTCAGCCTGCGGCCGCACTTGGAAAATAACCGCATTGAAATGGTGCTTTTCGAGAAAATCCAACAACTTCAATGCTTCTTGCTGCTGATCGGCGGTGCTTAACCCCGGCTTACTAGGCCAATTGATATTCGCGACGGTGGCTACCCACGCGGCCCGAAATTCACGCATCGCTACAGGTTGATGTTCCGCCACAACTTGCTTTTCAATAGCGGACCGACTGACTGTGCACGATACGACTAACCAAGCTCCGAAAACCAGTAAACCCGACATTTTGGACTGACAAATTCTCATTAACCCCATAACATCCTCCTTTTTTCGGTTAATTTTCAGTTTGATAAACTAAAACAAGGATACGAAAATTTATAAATGTTCGTGCGGGGTCAGGGTATAAAAGGACATCAA
The DNA here is from genome assembly GCA_964643235.1 of uncultured Sphingobacteriaceae bacterium. Taxonomy (GTDB): domain Bacteria; phylum Bacteroidota; class Bacteroidia; order Sphingobacteriales; family Sphingobacteriaceae; genus CAYRGQ01. The sequence goes on from CAZXSL010000007.1 coordinate 1,777, forward strand.
ATCATAGTGAGCAGGCCCGATTGGAACATCACAAAAGGCTAGGCAAATCCAAACCATAAAAAAAGTCTCCAAACGGGGAGAATGGAGACCTTTACTAACCAATTATAAACCTAAATTATGATGCCGCAAAGGTAGTGTACTTAATACACATTTGCAAATATTATTTCATTTTACCAACAAACAACTAACTATCAGAACAATACAAGCAAAAATCCATTAAGTAGAAGTCGTCGAAGCCCCACCTTGTTTAGGCTTACGACGCTTAAAAAACCGCTTCGGCTTCGTTTTTTGGTCTTCACCCTCGCGCTTCACATGCTTGGGCCTCGGCTTTCTATCCCTGCCCGACCATACAGGCGACGGGCCAAACCCTTCTGGCAGACCTATTTCCTCTACTTTGCGCTCCATCAACTCCTCAATGGATTGGAACCGTTTGTAATCCCTGTTGTTGACAAACGTGATTGCAGTACCGGTTTTTTCAGCTCGGGCAGTCCGTCCGATACGGTGGATATAATCCTCCGGATCCGGAGGAACATCATAATTGACAATCAAATCAATACCTTCTACATCGATCCCACGCGAGAGTACGTCTGTACCGATTAAAATCGGAATCTGTTTATTTTTGAAAAGCAACAAAATTTCGGCACGTTCATCCTGCGTCAAATCTGAATGGAAGGGCCGAATGGGCAGCTGTTCTTTCTTTAAAGAACGGGATAATTCTTTGACCTTTTCCTTAGTCGATGAAAACACAATGATACTTTTGTAGTCCCCACTTTTTAGAATTTGTTTCAACAGAGCCGTCTTCTGCTCATCAAAAGTGCGGTATTGTATCTGCCGGATGCCTTCTGCCGGTTTTGAAATGGCAATGTTAACTTGCTTGGGACGATCCATCAACGTCTTAGCAAAAGAACGAATTTTGGGAGGCATCGTAGCCGAGAACAACGCGGTTTGCCGTTTAGCGGGCAGCTCCCGGACAATACGTGCAATATCGTCTTTAAAACCCATATCCAACATGCGGTCAGCTTCGTCCAGTACAAGGTAACCAACTCCATCAAAACGAACCACGCCCGATGTGAGGTGGGCAATAAGCCTTCCAGGAGTCGCTATCACGATATCAACACCCTCGCGCAACGCCCTCCGCTGCTGCTCGTAGCCGATACCATCTCCCCCGCCGTATATCGCGATGGAACTGACACCCGTAAAATAAGCCAAACCCTCAACCTGCTGGTCTATCTGTACGGCCAACTCGCGTGTAGGGGCCAAAATCAACGCACTGATTGCTGGCCGCTCTTCCGTTTTACACAGCGCATCCAGCAAGGGTAGCAAATAGGACGCCGTTTTACCAGTCCCCGTCTGGGCACAAGCTATCAAATCGTGCTTTTCTTGCAAAATAGGGATGGTTTCAGCTTGGATAGGTGTGGGCGACTTGTATCCCATCGCATCCAGTCCCTCGCTCAGGTGCTGGTGAAAGTCGAATTCTTCAAATGTCAATGTATGCTTATTAATGTTAAATTTTCACCAAAAGTACGAATTCTTACGTGAGCATCACCATACTTCTTCCCAATAAACCGGCGAAACGGCATGGAAACTACTTATAAAGTTATACATCGTTAATGTTACCGAACAATACTCAAAACAATTTTCCGTTATTATACGTATAATCTCTAAGGATTGACTAGAACTTGTATAGCCTTGAAGGTTCATCATTGGTATGCCAAAACAGTATCGAAGAGAATTTGGGCGAGCAAGGTCAGTTACATTCTCGTCTGGATGTCGGCAAGCCCGCATAACATACCTCCTCGACATGCACCCTAATTGTACTGAATGAAATGTTATAATGACTTAGCCATCGTAATTGCGTGGCCAGAAATACCCACTCGAGGCGACGAACGCTGGATGAAACTCCTCAAACGCATCGGTATTGTCAAAAACCTCCATTTCAAGGTGGGGCACGCTGCAATCGTATTGGTTAACAGCCTTAGTGGAGAGCTAGCTTATTACGATTTTGGCCGATACGTTACGGCTAGAGGATACGGACGAGCCCGATCCGCGCAATCGGACCCTCGACTTGGATTAAGCACCAAAGCCCGTGTGGAACAGAATGGGCACATTGCCAATCTCAGGTTGATAATAGAAGAAATGCACCTAAAACGTGAAGCAACGCACGGCTACGGCATCATGTATTTTTCCATAGCGGACAACATCTCTTTCGACCAGGCCTCCTCCTACGCCGAAAAGATGGTCAAGAATGGCCCAATCAAGTACGGTGCAATTGCCAGTAATTGCAATAGTTGTTCCCGATATGTTGCACAAATACTGCTCGCCGGTTTACAGCCCGGACACCCAAATCGGCGTTCTTTACTGTATCCCGAGTCGATTAAGGCTAGCCCAATGAGTAATGTCGTCAACGCGACGAGCCTAGGCAAAATATATACATTTGACGGCAACAAGCTATCCGCATCCGTCATGTCGCGCCTACAATCCCTTAATTACCAAGCTCGATTAATAGCCGAAAGCCTATCGCGGTCAAAAACGGCTACCTTCCCTCCCGACCATGTCATCGGACAAACGCAGAAGCCAATCCGCCATGTATCCGTCCCTGAACAGGCTCAATGGCTAGGCGGTATTGGTGAAGGGGCATGGTATGACATCAAACCTGCAATCGAAAACAATATGCGCTGTCTTGTATCCCGCTATGGCACAGACGGCAAACTCGTGTACATGGCAACTTACCAGTCGGATTCAGTTTGGAAAACCAATATCCCTTACCAGTTGACACATCACACCGAATACCGATTTGTAACCCTCGTACAGCAGGGCGCCTATATCCGGCTAGCATTGGTCGCTCCGGAAGATATATTTAATTCCTCTCAGTCATTTGCAATATAGAAATTCATGGAAATAGAAATCTTAAAGTCAAAAATCCACACGGTAAAAGTTACCGAAGCCAATGTCGAATACAACGGTTCGATTACCATCGATGCCGATCTACTAGACGCCGCCAAAATCAAGAAATACCAACAAGTATACATCAATAATACAGCAAATGGTAGCCGCATCATGACCTACGTACTGCCCGGTCAGCGCGGTAGTGGCGAAGTATGTATGAATGGCGGAGCCGCACTACATGCCAAAGTGGGCGACCTAGTACACGTCCTGGCCTTTTGCCGAATGTCTGAAGAGGAAGCGGATCAATATAGCCCTACGCTCGTTTTTACCGAAGGCAAGAACCAAATCGCAAGCATAGAGCAATATAAATATTAATACCGAATAATTAATCCACCCAACCCCAAGGGGCTTCGGGCGTGGCAACGGGTGTAGTCAGATCAAATACGACCGTAAACAAGCGATCAGACCCGATGCGCCGCAGGTTGTACGTGAATGAAGTTTCATCAACCGTTATCCACCACACGTTTGTGGAAGCGTAGGGAATACGCTCGGCTGTTTCCTCATCCGCAGGAAACATTTGCAAGTTTTCAAAACCGACGTTCGGGCTCATGCCCCCATATTGGGTCACTTCTTCCTCGCTGCCATCGGCATGCCGATGATCGTGCTTCAGTTTAATGATACCATCCTGCCGGGTAAGCACCCAAGTACGCGAGCGATCGTCCCCCACGAAAAAAGGAATACGGATGGTATGATCGTCACAGGCACGCACGTGCATCACGAGCTTCTTGCCCGAAAAATCAGGCTGGACAATGCCGTCGGCCAACTGGCCTTCGTAAGATTGACCACAGTGTTTTCTCAAATTATCCCAAAATGTGTCGGCAGGACTATCTTGAGCAGCCACCACACTCGCAAAGCAAGCGAGCAAACTTATAATGAATATTTTTCGCATGGCTAAACCTACGCAAAAATTGGGAATTACGGGAAACCGGATAGCAAAAAGAATACTTTTACATGAAAGATAATCCAAACAAGGCATACCGATACCGCGAAAAGACCAATACCCCGGTACGATATTTCGCTCTTGGTTCGTATCTTTGCCCCAAGAAAAGGACACACATGGCAAATCAAGTTCCGGAAGATGGCAGCCTACTGCCACTGATGGAGGCATTTTATACAATACAGGGCGAAGGATACCATACCGGCAAAGCAGCTTATTTTATTCGCTTGGGTGGCTGCGATGTAGGCTGCCATTGGTGCGATGTCAAGGAGAGTTGGGATGCCGAATTACACCCGCTGACCGCTGTTGACGACATCGTCCAAGCTGCAAGCCAATATCCTTCCAAAGCGGTCGTGGTTACTGGTGGCGAACCCTTGCTCTACAACTTAGACCTGCTAACTCGCAAACTGCAAAATGCGGGAATCAAGACGTTTATCGAAACGTCCGGTGCGTATCCACTTAGCGGACACTGGGATTGGGTATGCTTGTCACCTAAGAAATTCAAAGCCCCCCTACCCGATGTCATTGCCGTGGCAGGCGAATTGAAAGTCATTGTATTTAATAAGAGTGATTTTTCTTGGGCCGAAAAATATGCCGAATTGGTCGGACCAAAATGCAAGCTGTACCTACAGCCCGAATGGTCGAAAGCTGAGGAGATGACTCCCTTGATTGTCGACTATGTGATGGACAACCCTAAATGGGAAATCTCCCTACAAACCCATAAATTCATGAATATCCCCTAAAAAAAGGGTAGACTGACTTTGCAAGACAAATCTAAAATGGTATGCTATATAAGGCAGTTATCATGCTAAGCGCAACCATATATCCCATCACGAAACAACAACGAAAAAGGACACCTAGCTACATCGTTCTGTTGAGCAACTAGCCCCCTCCCGGCGATTGCGAACAAGGTGAAAAACGAAGAAGGAGACATTTTGGAATACACCGAAAACAGGCCTACATACACGAAAAATTTTACGTAAGTTTGTACCCGTCTGAGCTGACCCTGGCTATCGGGGTGCTCTAATTAACAATCCGGAAAACAAAAACGCATATGAACTACGACATCATCGTTATAGGAAGTGGGCCGGGCGGCTACGTGGCTGCAATCCGCGCCTCACAGTTAGGTTTCAAAACCGCCGTTGTGGAGCGGGAAGCATTGGGTGGAATCTGCCTGAACTGGGGTTGTATCCCAACAAAAGCACTCTTGAAAAGTGCTTCGGTGTTCGAGTACCTAAACCACGCCGAGGAATACGGCATTAAGGTAAGCGGTGGCGAGGCTGATTTTGGCGCCATGGTCAAACGCAGCCGCGGCGTGGCCGACGGAATGAGCAAAGGCATCCAGTTCCTCATGAAGAAAAACAAAATTGATGTCATCATGGGCGAAGCCAAAATTAAGAAAGGCGGCAAAGTATCGGTCAAGACCCCCGAAGGCGAAACCAAAGAATATTCGGGCAAGCACACGATACTAGCTACAGGTGCACGATCTCGCGAATTGCCAAACTTAAAACAAGACGGCAAGAAAGTTATTGGATACCGACAAGCCATGAGTTTGGAAAAACAACCTGAATCCATGGTTGTTGTTGGATCAGGAGCCATCGGCGTCGAATTTGCCTATTTCTATAACGCTATCGGCACAAAAGTAACCATTGTCGAATTCATGGATCGCATCGTACCGGTAGAAGACGAAGAAATTTCAAAACAGCTGGAACGCAGCCTGAAAAAAGCCGGCATCAATATCCTGACCAAGGCCGAAGTCACGGCCGTCGCCGATGCAGGAAAAGGAAGCAAAGTAACAATTAAAACAGCCAAAGGAACTGAAACCATCGAAGCGGAAATCGTCTTGTCGGCAGTAGGTATTACCCCGAATATCGAAAACCTCGGCCTGGAAGAAGTAGGCGTAAAAACCGACAAAGGACGCGTCGTGATTGATGAGTTCTATAAAACCAATGTTGACGGTGTCTACGCCATTGGAGATATCGTTAAGGGCCAAGCACTAGCACACGTCGCATCTGCTGAAGGTATTACCTGCGTGGAAAAAATCAAGGGACTGGATGTGGAGCCTATCGATTACAACAATATCCCGGGCTGTACTTATTCCGTACCGGAAATTGCCTCTGTTGGTTATACTGAAAAAGCGGCCAAAGATGCCGGTTATGAGATCAAGGTGGGCAAGTTCCCCTTCTCAGCTTCGGGCAAAGCCAGCGCTGCAGGTGCAAAGGATGGATTCGTCAAAGTTATATTTGATGCGAAATACGGAGAATTCCTTGGTGCACACCTTATCGGTGCCAATGTGACGGAAATGATCGCTAGTGTCGTGGTAGCCCGCAAACTGGAAACTACCGGACACGAAATCATTAAGTCCGTACATCCACACCCCACCATGAGCGAAGCTATCATGGAAGCTGCGGCAGACGCCTATGGCGAGGTAATCCACTTATAAAAATAACACGACCGCTTTGTGTCAGGTCACCAACATTTACAAGCCACTGAAGCAAGCAGGACATTCCTGATACTCAGTGGCTTTTTTTATCCAAACAGCCGCTTCCACCACCCCTTGCCCACACCGACCCGCCACCCGTCATTTCCCTGCTGCGTGGGATACACACGAACGTAATTACCCTGGCCCGCAGCTCCCCTACCTGTCGACAAATCAAACTTATGCCGATGGTAAGGACACACCAACTGGCCATCCTCACACCAACCTCCAGAAAGATCTGCTCCTGCGTGCGGACACTTCGAACCCATCACGCGGATCTGATCGCCCTGCCTAATAACACAAAGCAATTTACCACCAATACGGCTCTTGTTAATGCCCCCTTCGTTTTTCGGGATGTCGGAATCGGGAATTTTAAACCATTCCATACCCAAATCTAAGCAACCTTATCCCGATATCAAAAATAAAAATACTTGTGACTCTCCAGGTAAATCGTAGAATAACCCTAACTGCTACCCCCTGACTACAGGTGCTTCCTTAATAAGGTTCCTCGCCCCCGATATGCACCGATTCTAAGGCTCTCAAAGCGACATACACTACAAGTGGGAAGAAGATTAAGTTAGAAACAATTCACTTCCCAGCCTTTGGCCCAGGACGCACGCGGCTGCAAGGATAAAATCCCTTCCTTCGTTTCCAATTCCTGGTCGTGGTCCACACCGTCAGCAATGCCGCTCCACGGCTCAAGACAGACAAAGTCAGCTCCCTTAGCTGCCCATATACCAAAATAGGGGAAATCATCATGGACGAACTCCAAGCCCTGTTCGGTCTCTTCACTGACCAGTTTGATACGTTTACTCTTCAGGTCTTTCATGACTAAGGCATCCGAATTAAACAATTCGTAGCTGAGCCTTAACCTGTTTCCCACCAACGGTATGTCAACGACCTCATTCGATATCAGATTGCCTTCCAATGGATGACGGTGCAATGTCGTGTCGTCCGCGAACTCCAAATAGTAACTATCATAACTGACTGCGGCGTTTTTCTCGCCGACGGCAAATGCGGGATGTGCGCCCACGCTGAACAAAAGTGCTTGCGTACCATCCGGATTGTGCACTTCGTAATGACAAGACAAAGACCTGCCTTTCAGCCGATAACGGATAGACAACTTAAAACGAAACGGATAACTCTCACGGGTTTTGGGTGTATCGTGAAGTACGAAAACCGCTTCAGTATCCGAAAGGCGTTCTTCCTCAAACTCTAAATCTCGGGCAAAACCATGCCTACCCAACTGGTATGCTCGTCCGCGATAGCGATAGGTATCCTCCTTTAACCCGCCAACAATGGGGAATAAAACCGGGCTAACCTTTCCCCAGTACGCGGAGTCTCCACTCCACATATATTCGTGATAGGTCGCTTTGGAACGTAAGCTCCGCAGTTCCGCCCCTAATTTATGAATATCAGCAATCAGGTAGTCGTTTTCAAGAATCATGTCGATTTGGTTTTTCAGCGTAAAGATACCAATTTAAAGTAGGAAATCTCTTCGCTTTTTGAGCAGGGCACGCGACAAAACTCCAATTTGATCATCATCCGCCATCTTGGCGAATTCGAGTCTTAAGAGCCTTACAAAATCAGTACTTCCTATTCCATAACTAACCACGTCAGTTGCCCGTTGCATTTATGCCTTAGTTTACCTAAGTTTGTCCATGAGCATACCTTTTGGTGCGACAGGCGGACAGGAAACAAAACAGCGACGTCATTTGTTACCCGTTGACATCATGATTAGAATCAAATCAAAAAAACAACACATTATGAAAAAGATATTTTTGTCCCTTGGGGTTAGTAGTTTATTGTTTTTTTCCTGCAACAACTCAGGTGGCGATTTAAGCGAAGTCAATGCTTTGCGCGAGGAGGCCATCGGAATACACGATGAGATTATGCCCCAGATAAGCTTGTTTGACCAAACAACCGTGAAGATAGACTCTTTATTGGCTAACCTCGGCCCAGTTGCCGCAGAACGACCTGGTTTGGATACTGCACATGCGCGTGCCGAACTAACAGCACTCCGAACCAACCTGACGAATGCGACGGAAAGCATGATGACCTGGATGCATGATTTTGACCCGGATGTGGACCTCGCCGTTGAAGATGCAAAAGCATATTACCAGGACGAGGTAAGAAAAATGGAAGAGATGAAAAAGCAATTCGATGAGGCTGCCAAACAAACAGCGGACAAATTGGCTCCGTTCCAATAGCCCGCTCGCATTTACAAAACAAATAAAAACACATGTATAAATCGTTCCGGGTATTCGGCATATATCTAGCCGTAATTTTTGGTGTAACAGCTTGTAGCAATTCATCCAACAGCAAAAAACTACCCATATTGGGGCATCGGGAGCCTATCACGACCACCGTGGACGGCGAAACCGTAGTGGATACCGTATACCACAAAATCCGGTCTTTTGAGTTTCTAAACCAAGACAGCACCTTGGTTACCAATGCTGATTTTGATAACGGCGTATACATCGCCAATTTCTTCTTCACGCACTGCCCAAGTATTTGCCCTACCATGCAACGGAATCTATTAAAAGTCTATCAGAAATATGCAGGCGACGAGCGGGTCAAGTTCCTTTCCCATAGCATTGACTTCAAGTACGACCAACCTTCCGTTCTAAAGGACTACGCTAACAAACTCGGGGTTACCGACCAACGCTGGCAATTTGTAACTGGAAGCAAAGAGGCTATTTATGGCATCTCAAACGACTACATGGTGTATACCAAAGAGGACGAGACAGCTCCCGGAGGATATGACCATAGCGGTTATTTCATCCTGATAGACAGCGACAGACACATCCGGGGAGCCTACGACGGCACAAACGACCAGCAAGTTGAGTTGTTGTTTGAGGAATTGGAAATCCTGCTCCAAGAGTATGAACCATAACCTGAAGCAACCTTCAACAGGATAAAAACATGCGAATCCGTGCATACCTGGTATTCTCGGTTTTGGCTACATGCTATTGGATACTCTATGCATGCCAAGATCAACATTCTATCCGCAAAGCTCAACACATCATCAACGGAAAGAATATCTATGAAAGCCGCTGTCAAAACTGCCACGGCAACAATGGAGAAGGTTTGGGCAAACTTTATCCTCCGCTAACCGATCTGAAATACCTGGAAAACCACCGAGATAAACTAGCATGTTTTATCAAGCATGGCATGACCGGCGAAATCATAATACACGGCGAATCCTACAACACAGACATGCCGGCAAACCCAGATCTGAGCCCAGTCGATATCGCATATGTGCTGACCTATATCAGTAATACCTTTGGCAACGAAATGGAAATATTTACAGTCGAGGAAGTGCAGGAATCTTTGGACAATTGTGAATAATACCGACGTAAGACTTCACGTTTGTAGCCGTGCCTCAAAACATGACCGTCGACGTGATAAATCCAGCAAAGCCTACTTAACAAGTAGATCAAAAAAAGGCACTCCGCGCTGGGTGCCTTTAAAATCCATTCCGGTAAATCCACACAAAACAGATTAGGTGTCGATGCGTGCGTATTTAGCATTCCGCTCAATAAATTCGCGTCGTGGGGCTACTTCATCTCCCATCAACATGGAGAATATACGATCGCTTTCGGCAGCATTTTCAATCGTTACTTGGCGTAATGTACGAGTTTCGGGGTTCATAGTCGTTTCCCACAGCTGTTCCGCATTCATCTCCCCTAAACCTTTATAGCGTTGTACATGCACACTGTCTTCACGACCTGTACCTTTGAGCCGTTGGATTGCTGCGTCGCGTTGGTCATCGTTCCATGCATATGCCTGATCCTTGCCTTTCTTGACCAGGTAAAGTGGTGGTGTTGCAATGTAGACATATCCATTCTCAATTAATTCCTTCATGTAACGGAAGTAGAAGGTCAGAATAAGCGTGGTAATGTGTGATCCGTCCACGTCAGCATCCGTCATGATGATAACGCGGTGGTAGCGCAATTTATCGAGATTCAGTGCCTTCGCATCATCTTCTGTTCCCACACTGACACCCAATGCCGTGAACATATTCTTGATCTCTTCGTTTTCGTAGATTTTATGCTCCATGGCCTTTTCCACGTTCAGAATTTTCCCCCTCAGTGGCAAGATAGCCTGGAATTCGCGGTCGCGCCCCTGTTTGGCGGTACCACCTGCGGAGTCACCCTCGACAAGATATATTTCACATTTTGCTGGGTCATTGTTCGAACAATCGGCCAGTTTACCGGGCAATCCGCTTCCCCCCAACACGTTCTTGCGTTGGACCATGTCGCGGGCTTTGCGCGCAGCCGCACGAGCCTGGGCCGCAATGATAACCTTCTGGACAATAGTTTTGGCTTCTTTCGGGTTTTCTTCCAGGTAAAAACCCAAGGCTTCACCCACCGCCTGATCCACAGCTCCCATGACCTCGCTGTTGCCCAGCTTGGTTTTCGTTTGCCCCTCAAATTGCGGCTCAGCAACCTTTACGGAAATTACCGCCGTAAGGCCCTCGCGAAAGTCGTCACCGGTAATCTCAATTTTCAGATTTTTGAGTAATCCCGACTTGTCAGCGTAAGTTTTCAACGTACGCGTCAGTCCCCGACGAAAACCAGCAACATGCGTACCTCCCTCAATCGTGTTGATGTTGTTTACATAAGAATGGACGTTTTCGGAATACGTTTCATTATACTGCAGGGCCAGCTCGACCGGTATACCCGCCTTGATTCCTTCGACGTATATTGGCTCAGGGATAAGAGACTGCCGCGTACCATCGAGAAAACCGACAAACTCGCGCAGACCACCTTCTGAAAAGAAAATATCGCTTCGCTTTGCACCGTCTTCCTGATCTTCGCGCTCGTCTTGCAAGCTCAATCGGATACCTTTGTTCAAAAATGCCAATTCACGCAAGCGACTGGCTAAAGTATCGTAATTGTATGTTAGTGTAGTCGTAAAAATCTCCGGGTCGGGACGAAACGTAACTTTGGTACCAGTCCGTTCACTTTCGCCAATAGTTTTGACCTCGTGTTGGGGCTTCCCTTGGTGATATTCCTGTATAAACACCTTACCTTCACGATGTATTTCGGCTATCAATACCGTTGAAAGTGCGTTGACACAGGACACCCCCACCCCGTGCAAGCCTCCGGAAACTTTATACGTGTCCTTGTCAAACTTACCACCAGCGTGCAGCACGGTCATAACCAACTCTAAAGCCGATTTATTTTCTTTTTTGTTGATTCCGGTTGGGATACCCCGACCGTTATCTTCAACCGTGATGGAATTATCTTTATGTATCGTTACCTGGATATCATCGCAATACCCCGCGACGGCTTCGTCGATAGAGTTATCGACCACCTCATACACCAAATGGTGCAACCCTTTAACACCAGTATCGCCAATGTACATGGAAGGCCGCTTGCGGACAGCTTCCAGCCCCTCGAGTACCTGGATATTATCAGCAGAATAAGTGGATTTGTCCGTATTGCTCTTTGAATTGCTTGTAGGATTTTCGTTTACGTCGCTTGCCGGGTTGTGTTCCGGATTTTCGCTATCTCCAAGTGGATTTTTCTTGTTTTCCTCGCTCATTTTGGTTCTAAAATTCGTGCCTCAAAGATACGAAAAAAACCGCTTTTTTACAAACGGTTTTCGCCTTCCGGACAACTGCAAGAAAAGAGATGTCCAGTATCCCTAAAACGGCTTATACAGCCTATTTAACCCTGATTAGCGGGCTGGTGTGATGGTAATCTTCCTGAATTCGACCGGACCGTGGTCACCTTGAAGGTAAATAGGTCCGGGCTCGCCCTCCCGGCTATCCAAGGCCCCACCTGTGGTACCCGGTATCTCTTGATTGCTGATAACCGTTACACCATTAGCAACAAGTGTGACCATGCGTCCTACCAGTGTTATCTCGTATTTATGCCATACATTCGGCCCAGGAGAGGTGATCTCGCTTGGTGCAATAAATCCGTATACTCCGCTGTATAAAAGGTTGTCCGGATGAGCATCCCGAGGGCTGTCTTCAATCTGAACTTCGTAACGTCCGCGCAAGTAAACCCCAGCGTTGGAACCCTCTGGAAAACGGAATTCAACAGTCAGTTTAAAATCTTCGAACTTTTGTTCGGAAATCAAGTTCGCGCCGGCTTGTGGATTGGTTAAGACACCATTACGCACGGTCCATTGGTTTTCCGCATCGGCATACCAACCGTCCAAATCCCGACCATTAAAAAGGTCGATCGGCGTACCCCAAGCAGGTTGTGAATCGCGTTTAAGCGATGGAGCACGTACCCCTTCCCATGTATGAATTTGGCCATCAGGCATGACGATCGTGCCGGAAATACCGTTAGCAGCTAAGCGACCGAAAAGCTCCAGATCGTGTTCACCTCCCTCCCATTGTGGCGGAATGGAAAACCGAAACCGTCCTTGGTCAAAACTAACCTCGGATACGGGCCGGGCACTACCATGCACAGCTACAAAACTTCCAACCAAACGGCCCAAGCCTGATTTCCTAACTTCCAACCAGGCAGGAGCCGACTTGCCATTCTCGTCAACCGTCAAATTCCAACGGCCAATCAATTGTCCCTGATCCGTCATGATTTCCTGTGCTGAGATTGATGATAAACCGGTAAATATTCCGATAAGAAAACAAAAGGTAAATACTCTTTTTGTGACATGTAGATACATCGTACGATTTTTTAGCTTAATTTAAGTATTAATACCACCAAACATACGAAAAAACATGTATTTCCACACGTTCATTTTATAGATACATTTCAAATTATAGCACTTTTGCTGCCCTTAGCGACGTAAGGTATCCGCCATCTTGGCGACATGCCGTCTTAAACAATCATGCAATGGCAAGAAAAAAGTCACGCTGCATCGCTGCAACCCTGCGAGAAAGAAAGATCATTGGTGTTAATCAGGTGCTTTGTGCCTTAGCACCTCTGCGGGAAAATAGAAAAAAGGAAATCCGTAGTTCACCCTATTTTTTTAATACGCTCTCCCGAATCCATTAAATTTCACTACATTCAACCCATCAAACAATGACATTACAAATGACAAAAATCCAATTTGCCACCCTATGTGCAGGATTCTTCGCACTGGTTTTACTATCGGGATGCTCTAGCAACAAAGGAACGACGACAGAAAACGAAACAACGCCGAAAAGGGATTCGGCAGCCATGGTCGCTGATGCCCCCCAACGAAGCGGTGTGACCTTTGAGGACGGAAACGGCCAACTAATCGCCTTGGACGACCTAATCGGTAATGTGGTATTTATCAATTTTTGGGCTACTTGGTGCCCGCCATGTATCCATGAAATGCCTTCCATCCAAGCCTTGAAAAACGAATTCGACGACCATAAGGATCTGATCTTCCTGATGGTGGATGTCGACGGAAAACACAAGCAAGCACAAGCGTTTATGGACAAACGAAACTTCGATCTTCCGGTTTACATTCCTCACAGCGATATCCCTGGGCAGCTGCTGGGCAGCGCAATCCCCACAACGATTATATTTGACAAGAGCGGTGCCATTGCAGCCCGAATTGAAGGAAGCAGGGATTATACCGACCCCGCCATCATCAACGGGATAAAACACCTCATTGAAGAATAACACCGAAAACCAGGTTTAATAATCAATATCCAACAAACTAGTCAGCGGAATAAGAATACCGCCTTTAATCTGCAGGTAATCCCCCGCAACCGTCCATACGGTGGTTTCGATAGCTTTGGGCCCATCTTCAGTCATGAATGCGATAAACGCTTTGGATTTAAACTCGTTTCCCAATCGCATGGCACCAGACAACTTGGTTTCAAACCTTGAAATATCGTGCTCGGGAGCAGTAAGGAAGCGGTAATTGGAAACTTCTTCCTTGGGAATTATTTGTGCTGCAATCATATTGATATCATAATTAGTTCAACAAGTGTACAAAAGACCCCTAATATTATCAAGTCAAAAATCTGATACATATTAAACTATACAAATGTAAAAATCCAGCTCGCTTGTGCATGGCAACAAAATACAACGTCGACAACTTAAAAAGAAGCTATTATTCAACAACTTACCAGCTCACTCTTCTTCAATAAAACAATGACTTGTATCATGGCATGTAGATTCGTAACAATTTATATCGCCCAACTTCCTTTCTTCTAGGATTCTTTTAATCTTTGTAGTCGTTAAAACAATAAACCATGATGCGTTTCCGATTTGGTCTAGCTATTAGTTTACTCTTTGCACTTTCTACGAGCAACTATGCCCAAGACATTGACAGTGCCACCCTGATTCATGATATCCGGATCTTATCATCAACCGAGTTTGCAGGCAGACGCCCCGGCACAGAAGGACACGAACGTGCCGCCCGATTCATTACGAATCGCTTTTCTCATCTTGGTTTGTCTTGTTATGCCGACAGTTACTTGGATACGTTTACCTATCGAAACGATCAATTAGGCCAAAATATTATTGGGTATATTCCCGGGTTATCCGAAAAAGCCGTGGTAATATCAGGTCACTACGACCATTTGGGCGAGCGTGATGGTCAGGTTTTCTTAGGTGCAGACGATAACGCCAGCGGCGCAGCCGCCTTGCTATCATTGGCCGCATACTTTACAGCAAACCGTCCCTATTATACGCTTATTTTCGCAGCTTTTGATGCCGAGGAATCGGGATTACAAGGTTCGAGGGCTTTCGTTGAAAACCCGCCGTTACCCTTAGAGCACATCATACTCAATGTAAACATGGACATGATCAGCCGAAACGACAACCATGAACTTTATGCTGCTGGAGGCTTCCATTACCCACATCTACTGCCGTTTTTGGAGGTCGAAAACGATCGAGTTAGCCTACGTACTGGTCATGACGATCCGGCTCTCGGACGGCGACACGACTGGACAAACCAGAGCGATCATGCCGTATTCCACCGGCTGGGTATCCCGTTTGTGTATTTTGGCGTGGAAGACCACCCGGATTACCACACCCCGAACGATACCTTCGAGAATATCCAACCGAGCTTCTACTACCATGCGACGCAAATCATCCTGCAGTTTCTAAAAAACGTGGACAACGCTGGCAAACTTGCTGAACGTATGCCGGCCAAGCGGGAACTGATTATGTATTAAGACACAATGCCGTTTTCGTGAAAGTAAATGGTAGGTGGTCATTAGATCAAAAACCACCCGCCTTAACAACAATAAAGCCGGACAGGATTACTCCACAGTCCGGCTTACTATCAATTACTATTTTTCGCAGAATTCCCTATGTTGCCCAGGCCTTATCACCTTTCTGGTATGGATATTCCCCGTCATACCGCCCGGGTATCTGTACATAGCGCAAAGCTTTCGTCGCTCCCAGCTCGGAGCTGAAAAACCCGAGCAAAGTAAGCTGCTTGAACAGGTGGAAATAATGATTCGGCTCATCTGGCTCTTTTGAACTATGGTATTCCTTCGCTTCCCGGTCTATCGTATTAAGTAACGCCGTACGCTCCCCCGCATCCAATTCCTGGAATTTCCGACCATATTCTTTCGAAGCACGCTCGTCAATCTCCGATAAGCCCTTCACAAACACCTCTTGGTCCTCTGCGGTATAACAATCTTTGACCATCACAGGAATAAATTCGCCAACACCGGCTTCTTTTGCTCCTGGACTACTGGTTTCAGGTAGAATCGTCTCCGCAATATCCCCAATATAATCCATCATTGACGGATCGAACAAACCTTCTACCGTAGGGGTAGCCGTGCGGGTACAGCCCTCCAAAAGGAGATTGGCTCCGATGACCGTGCCGCCCATAATCCACGCTACTCGATTAATCGCTTCTCTTCTATTCAAGATGCTGAATGTTTTTCTTTAAGAAAAATTACTTTGATATCACAAACACAGGTTACAAATTACCCTTTTTCAATTCGCTAACGGCATAGTCTGCGGCCCTTGCGGTCATGGCCATATAGGTCAAGGATGGGTTAACACATCCGGCCGAGGTCATGGCTGCGCCATCAGTCACGAATACGTTGAGGGCATCCCACACTTGGTTGTGTCCGTTCAACACAGAGGTCTTCGGATCGCGTCCCATACGAGCTGTCCCCATCTCGTGGATACCCATTCCAAATGCATAGCCATTATCATACGTATAAACGTCTTTTACACCGGCTGACTCCAACATCTCTTTACAATCTTCCATCATATCGGTGCGCATCTTGATTTCATTTTCCTTGATTTCCATGTCCATCGCCAAGACGGGAAGCCCCCATTTGTCTTTGGTGTCCTTATCCAGGAAAATCCGGTTCTCGTGGTAGGGCAATATCTCACCAAAAGCGGTAAAACCAACGCCCCAGTTGCCAGGCTCGCACATAGCATCCTTCCAATCCCCGCCAACACTCATTTCGGCTATTTCGCCACTCCAACGCCCTCGGCTAGCCGACCCTTGGTATCCAAAGCCACGCACATAATCGCGCTTATCATCACCGACGTTACGGAAACGTGGGATGTAAAGCCCCGTAGGCCTCCGGCCGTAAACATATTTATCTTCATAGCCCTCCACTCGTCCACCAGCGCCACAACGGAAATGGTGGTCCATGGCATTATGCCCAAGTTCGCCACTGCTACTTCCTAGTCCGCCTTCCCACACATCCGTGGCTGAGTTAAACAGTACCCAAGTGGAATTGAATGCTGATGCACAAACGAATACGACCTTAGCGCGGTATTCGTACGTTTGATGGTTTTCCGCATCGATGATCTCCACGCCCGTCGCTTTCTTCGTATCCTTGTCATACAAAATACGGGTCACGATGGAAAACGGACGTAGGGTCAGGTTACCCGTAGCGACAGCTGCAGGCAGTGTCGATGATTGCGTACTGAAATAGGCCCCGAAATTGCAACCTAACCAGCACTGGTTTTGAAACTGGCAATTGATGCGATTTTGGTGCGGTACACTTAAGTTGGCCACACGCCCCATTATAAAGTGTCGCTTGCCGCCATAATGCTTTTTGATTCGCGCTGCCAGATCTTTTTCCACGACGTTCATCGGCATGGGAGGAAGAAAATCACCGTCAGGAAGTACGTCCAGTCCGTCACGATTGCCACTGATACCCGCCCACTTCTCTGCATAACTATACCATGGCGCAATATCTTTATAGCGAATCGGCCAGTCGACGCCATGCCCATCTTTCAAATTAGCTTCGAAATCCAAATCTCCAAGACGATAGCTCTGCCGCCCCCATGTCAAGGAACGCCCCCCAACGTGGTAGCCCCGATACCAATCAAATCGTTTGACTTCCGTATACGGACTTTCCTTTTCATTAACCCAGAAATCCAGGTTCTTTTCATTCAATGGATAATCCCGTCGTAAAACGGGGTAGTCTTCAATCATCTGCTGTGTGCGTCCCCCGCGATGCGGGAATTCCCAAGGGTGCTTAGTCGACGCGTGGTAATCCGTCACGTGTTCCACATTGCGCCCCCGCTCCAACATGATTGTCTTCAATCCTTTTTTTGTAAGCTCCATGGCGGCCCAACCGCCACTCACACCCGATCCGATAACGATCGCATCATATACATTGTCTGCCATTGTTGTTTATAGTTGTTGTCTAGTAATTTATCTATCTACCCAGTGATCCCGCCTCCACTAATATAAAGACGTACGGATTACCGGAAATATTGCAGGCCATCCCGATAAGACACCCCGTCCTCTAGTTAGTTATTCGCTGGCTCGGAGTTTGTTTTTTCGTCCTTGAAAAGTAGCAAGAAGATCAACAAAACCACAAATGCGATGACCGCTGGCACAAGCCATACCTGTTGCCAGAACTCCCCCATACCGATAGCCCTTAACTCTTGGTAATGCACGGTAACATAACCGGCTACCCAAAAACCAATCAGCTGCCCTACGCCATACGTGGCTAAGGTAATGAGCCCCTGTGCAGAACTTTTGTGTTTTTCACCAGCCTTGGCATCGGTATAAATCTGTCCTGATACGAAAAAGAAATCAAAGCAAATACCATGCAGGGCGATACCCGTGATCAACATGAACGCTAATTCGCCAGCATTGCCATAAGCAAAAAGCAAGTACCGCAATACCCAAGCCAGCATACCCAGCAGGATCGTCCATTTGAAACCAAAACGAGTAAAAAACACAGGCAGTAGCAAGAGGAAAAACGCTTCGGATATCTGCCCTATCGTCATCTTCCCTGTTGGATTCTCCAAGCCGACTTCCGTCAGGAACAAGTTGGCGTTCTGGTAGTAAAAAGCCAGCGGGATACAAATCAAGATAGACGAAACAAAGAATATCAGAAAATTTCTATTGTTCAGCAGCTTGATCGCGTCCAGACCTAGGATATCCGATATACTGGATTTTTCGTTCTGCTCGCGCTTGACCGGTGGCGTTTTAGGCAAAATGAAGCTAAATAAGCCCAGTACTAACGACGCTACACCAGCCATCAGGAATGTATTGCGCAGCAAACCATCTCCAGCGTCCCATTTAAATAGGTAACTTATTGAAAGACCCGCAACAATCCAACCAATAGTGCCCCACACCCGAATAACGGAAAACTCCTTTTCGGGGTCTTTCATTTGGCGAAAAGACACCGAATTGACCAGTGCCAAAGTAGGCATGTACAATATCATGTATACCAACACGTATGGATAGAAAGCTCCCACATCGGTCGCTCTATACATTTGAAACATCAATACCGCACCAATCAAGTGTAAGACACCCAAGATACGCTCGGCATTAAAATACCTGTCGGCTATTAGCCCAATGATAAAGGGAGCAATGATGGCTCCCCATGACTGGGTAGAAAAAACATTTGCGGTTTCTAATCCACTGGCCCCCAGGTTTTGGGCCAAATAGGTACCTAATGTTACAAACCAAGCTCCCCATATAAAAAACTCGAGGAACATCATAAAAGACAGTTTGGAACGGGTAATTGTATTCATAGTCTCATTTTACGTTGGAAAGGCTCATTCACAATCCGGCATCTAAGATGGGATATATTTGCCAATAGTACAATAAAACTTCATAAATATTACCGTTGCTAAATCGATACCCAAACCCGTAATCGGTTCGTGCCTAAAGAACCGGGGTTACACTAAATAGCAAAACTATCCACTTCCCGATAAGCTTCGATCAATTTGATTTCGCCTTCCTTCCCTCCTGTCGATTTACCATGCTCCATTCCTACCACCCCTTGGTACCCTTTGTCGTAAAGATACTTGAATAGGTTTTTGTAATTGATTTCGCCGGTCGTAGGTTCCCTGCGTCCGGGATTATCCCCCACTTGGATATAGGCAATCTCACTCCAGCAGCGCTCCATATTCGGAATGAGATCCCCCTCATTGCGTTGTAGGTGATATACGTCGTAAAGAATCTTGCACGAAGGGCTGTTGACCCCCCGGCATATTAGGTAAGTCTGGGTTGAGGTACGCAAAAACAAATCGGGCGTATCACTAAGCGGCTCCAACACCATGACAATACCGTGTGGCTCCAATATTTCGGCACCACGGCGCAAAGCATCAATCACGTTGGCCGTTTGGATATCCAAAGGAATTCGTCGGGCAAAATCACCGGGAACCACCGTCGTAAACTTCCCTCCGGAACGCTTGGATAATTCCACGGCTTCCCGACACCCTTTTAGGAAAATGTCGATGTGCTCCTGCTTGCCTTCAGCTAAAGTATTGGCGCCGTTACCACCCTTATTGAGTACGAACACGCCCATTTCCATCCCCAGTTTAGCGAGTAAGTTACCCACTTTTTCTTGCTCGTCTACCGAACGGCCTGAAAATCCGTTATCTTCCCATCCACGGAACCCCTGATCATAAGCAAACTGGATTTGGTCAAGTATGTTGTCTCCAGCGTGATTGGAAAACTGGCCTTGGTGCGGGCCGTATTTCAGCTTAAACGGCTGCCCGGAAACACGGGGTTGTTGGCCGCTTTTGCTGCCAAACGCACCAAGGGTAGGCACACCGACTACAGCACCTGTCGCCAATATAGAATTCTTGATAAACTGTCCTCTTTTCATGTTTGATTGGTTTGTATGTTTATAATTTTGTTGGCATCTATTGATACCTACCGTGATAACGTATTCCTGCTAATTTTGAACTAATGCCAATAGTTCACTAAATCCAGCACTCATTTTCTCCTTGGTTTGGCCGGTTTCGTCCGTATAAATAATAAAGACCTCCATGCCAGGCATCGAATCCACAAAAGCAATTGCTTCCTCCACTTCCATTGCCATGATGACGTTGTCATAACCATCAGCTGTTATCGCATCAGGAGCATATAATGTTGCACTAATTATACCCGACTGAAATGGATACCCAGTTTTCGGATCAATATGATGAGAAAGGGTTCTTCCATTATCCTCGATAAACTTCCGATAGTTTCCTGCAGTGGTCACAGAGCCCTCGTTAATTTCCATAACTCCTTGCACCAGCCCATCTCCTCCTCCTTCTGCAAACGGGCGTTCAATACCGATACGCAGCGGGCTTCCATCTGGCTTAGGCCCGCGAACGCGTAATTCGCCGCCCAGCTCAACAAGGTAAAAGTCCACGCCACTTTGATCCAGAAACCCGGCAATGACATCCACGGTGTAACCTTGAGCGATACCATTGAGGTCGACCCGCACACACGGATCCGCTTTTATCAACGTATCTCCCATCAAAAGGAGCTTGTCCATCCCCACACATGACAGGCATTCCGCCACCGCCAAACTATCCGGCAAAGCATCCTGAGGTTCGGGACCAAAACCCCATAGCTGCACCAATGGTGCCACAGTCACGTCAAAAATACCCGAACTTTGACGATATATATCAAAGGACTTCTCCATGACCGTCCTGAAGTGCGGGTCCAAGACTATCGATGTCGTCGTGCTGTCGTTAAACATGCTGATCATCGAATGAGGCTGGTACAATGACATGGAGCTGTCGATAACCGCCACAATACTATCTATCGATCCACGGCTCACAAGCGGTTCGGCGGCATAATAGCTAATCTGATAGGTTGTCCCCTGTGCATACCCCCGCAAGGTATAGGTGGACCAGTCCGTAGTTTGCGGAACGGTCCACCCCAAGTTTACACATACCAATAGCAGTATCCCTACCCAATTAACCTTCATCAGCCTATGTCGTTCCTCTTACGGACAAAATGCTAAATGACCTCAGTCTGTCCCGGAATCGCATACGGGTAATAGCCATCCGCATTGGGCAGAACCTTAGGTAGTGCATCCCATGCGAAACGCTCAGGCATCAGGTCAATTTCCGACTTTAAAGCTTCTTCCCAAGTGATGACTTTCCCAGAGTATGAAGCCAACCTGCCGATAACTCCTGACAGGGTACTTAGTGCACCGTGCTCCCCGTCGGCATGCCGATATTCACCTTTACTGATCGCGTCGAAAAACTCGACATGCTCGTATTGGTAAGGATTGGGGTTGCCTCTTTTGGGATGTCTGTATAATTCATTTCCTTTCCAATCCCATAGGACACCATCGTTAGAGCCAGAGAGATAAACCCGCCCCTTCGTACCTTGGAAAGTCTCATCGACACGATTTGACGTTCCCTCGAAATGTCGACATTGGCTGTAGATTACCGTTCCGTCGGCATAAGTCATCTCAACCGCATGGTTATCATAAATCTCGCCGTGTTCCTTACCGGTACGCCAGGCGCGGCTTCCTGTACCTTGGAATGACACAGGATAGCTACCTTTTACCCAATTAGCCACATCAATTTGATGAACGTGCTGTTCGACGATATGGTCGCCACACAACCAATTGAAATAATACCAGTTGCGCATTTGGTATTCCATTTCGGTTTGGCCCGCCGTACGGGGACGAACCCAAACGCCGCCGCTATTCCAATAAACTTGGCCGGAAACAATATCTCCGATTGCTCCGTCTTGTATACGCTGCATCGTTTCACGGTATGCCGCCTGGTAACGACGTTGCAAGCCGACAACGACATTCAAGCGCTTTTGCTTGGCTTGTTCGGCTGCTGCCAAAACTTTGCGCACACCCGGGATATCCACGGCTACGGGCTTTTCCATAAAAACGTGCTTCCCTTGCCTCACGGCTTCCTCGAAATGTATCGGCCGGAAACCTGGCGAAGTACATAACAAAACCACATCAGCCAGGGCAATAGCATGTTTATATGCGTCAAACCCTACAAACTTATGGTCTTCGGGTACATCCACCCGATCGGCGTGACGGCTTATCAGTTTTTCATACGCCCCATCGACGGCATCACGGAATGCATCCGCCAACGCAACAATTTTGACATTGGCTCCAGAAGCTAAAGCGTCAAATGCTGCGCCGGTACCACGACCGCCACAACCAACCAATGCCACTTTAATCGTGTCATCAACACCTGAATGAGCCGCAAATGGCAAGGAACCAAGTGCTGTGGCACTGGCAATAACCGCAGATTTCTTCAAGAAATCACGCCTAGCAATGTGCAAGGATTCGTTTTTCATAATTTATACGCTTGTTTTAAAATGATTAATAGTCTGCAATGGGGCGTATATTGTAATACGCGTTGATTTCTTCTTCGGAAGGGGTAACCATGGGACGTACCAGCCTTATACCGATAAATGGCGCTTCTGGGAACCACCAATTACTTTTGGGGATTTGTGGATCCATTTGCTTCCACGACGGATCGGATGCACCACGGGCAGATGAGCGCAATTCCGCTGCACCATCTTCGAACGAACCGCCGCGCACTACGTGTGGATAGAGTTCTGTTGGGCGCTCAACAGGATTGACGGCAACCACGGATTCGTATTTCCCATAAGTATCCGCTGCGTATTGATCAAATGTCCATTCCGCCACGTTACCGTGCATATCGTAGAGACCCCAAGCATTCGGCTTCTTCTGTCCTACCGGATGTGTTTGATCTCCGCTGTTGTCACGAAACCATGCATAATCACCCAGCTCCCCTACATCATCGCCAAAACCATATGCAGTAGTCGTGCCCGCACGACAGGCGTACTCCCATTCAGCCTCGGTAGGCAGTCGATAAAATACACCTGTTTTCACGTACAACCAATGGCAGAACCGGATGGCATTAAACTGAGTCATTGACAAAGCGGGATGGTTTTCCTTTCCCATCCCAAAAGTCACGTCCAAATAAGGTTTCGTAGGACGGGTTATCGCGTCCACTTCTGCCGGGAGTTCACCTACGGTGGCTTGTTGCTCGAAATTTTTATATACAAAAAGCTCAAACACATCCCAAGTTACCTCGTGCGTACCCATCCAAAACGCATCAAGGGAAACCTGATGGACAGGTACCTCATCAGGCTCACCCGACTCGCTACCGCGCTCATACGTTCCTCCAGGGATTGCCTGCATATCGAAACGGATTTCAGTACCCGGAATCTCTTGGGTGTACCCCTCAAACGATGATTGAGCGAAAACACCCCCCACCATCATAAAGGGTAATAATAAAAACGGCTTTATTGACATCTAAAAGTAGTCTATTATAATTTGCTGCGTTGAAATTAGGATGTTTTATCGTTAAAACAAAATCAAAAACTGTTCTATTTTGTTATCGTTCATTTCCATAACCGACAATTCTCAAAAGACAGCCCACAAAAACACGCCCATAAGTGTGCTAATGACACAATCAAGCAAACAAAACCCTTTGTAAAAAAACCTTTACTTATAAAAAAATATCTGAACAAATCCTTACTTGCTGGGGCTAAGGAGCTCAAACCTGGCTGTAAAATGCCGCAGCAAGGGAGTCTCGTAGACAATACGGTATCCTTCATACTCATGACGGTTTTCGTATACCTTTGCGATGACTTCAGTCACATAATCGATGTGACTTTGTGTATAAACCCTCCTGGGTATGGCCAACCTAACCAACTCGATGGGTGCGGGCACCAAATCCCCTTTATCATCGTATTTACCGAACATCACCGACCCAATTTCTACGCCCCGTATCCCGCCTTCCACAAACAATGCATTGGCCAGCACTTGGCCAGGGTATTCATGCACTGGAATTTTATCCATAATGGCCCCGGCGTCTAAATAAACTGCATGACCACCGGTCGGTTTGATATACGGGATACCGTGTGCGTCGAGTTTCTCGCCGATATACTGGATGCTCCGGATTCGGTATTTTAAATAATCTTCATCCATCACCTCTTTTAGCCCGACAGCAATGGCTTCCAAATCGCGACCTGCAAGTCCGCCATAGGTGGGAAACCCTTCAGTAATGATCAATAGATTCCGACATTGTTCGGTCAGCTCTTGGTCACGCAGGGCGATAAAGCCCCCAATATTGGCAAAGGCATCCTTTTTCGCACTCATGGTACACCCATCAGCATAGGAAAACATTTCACGGGCAATCTCAGGAATGCTTTTGTCCTTGTATCCCGCCTCCCGCTGTTTGATGAAATAGGCGTTTTCGGAAAACCGACAAGCGTCAATAAATAGCATGATGCCATGCTGCTTGCAACATTCGCTCACGCTTCGGATATTGGCCATGCTTACCGGCTGGCCACCACCTGAATTGTTGGTTACTGTGATGATAACCATAGCCACGGTCTCCGGATCGTTCTCAGCAAGGAATTTCTGCAACTTTTCCACATCCATGTTTCCTTTAAATGGAGCAATACGTTCGGGGTGTTTCCCGTTTTCGCAAAGCATGTCAACACCGGTAGCACCTGAAAACTCGACATTGGCTCGTGTAGTGTCAAACAACGTATTACTAAGTACATAGCGCCCCTTTCCCCCCACAATGGTAAAGACAATCTTTTCCGAGGCACGCCCCTGATGTGTCGGAATAACGTGCGGCATGCCAGTAATATCTTGTACCGTTTGCTCAAAACGAAAAAAGCTCGGGCTTCCAGCATAGCTTTCATCGCCACGCATAATTCCTGCCCACTGATCGCTACTCATCGCACTGGTACCACTGTCGGTCAACAGATCGATGATAACATCACGAGAATCAATCAAAAAGGGATTATAATGTGCGTTTTTAAGGATGGCAATGCGCTCGTCACGTGTTGTGAAGTAAATCGGCTCCACCGATTTAATACGGAATGGTTCTATAATGGTGTTCATTTTTTTATGATAAAATACTTGATATAAAGCCTCTTCGGGCCAATCGCATAGTTGGGGATCAAGGTATTCCAATAATGGCCAGAACTAGTCGTTAACAAATAAGAAAAGCAAGCCCCCCTTATCCAAGCGTGGGCAATACGGAAAGCAGTTAGCTAGGACGTTTAATGATATTGTGCCAAATGGATTTCATCATCTACTCGAGAGTATACGAAGATACAATTCTTTCCACAAAAAAACCAAGCGCTAGTCATGCGAATCCAATTCAATTGTCGCTAATACACACGTCATTCAGCTTCATACTGGACGAAGTTAGGGATTTGTTGTTTTGGATAGATGAGATGATTCCCACTTTCAACATGACAAAAACTACAGCCCATCCCATATATCTTACAAATTTCCCTACTTTAGCGGCTTATGGCCACCAATCGCAATTTAAACGCTATCGAACTGCCCATCCGAGAGGTAGTACCGGCAATTAAACAATGCTTATTGACCGGCCAAACTGTCGTGCTATCCGCACCACCAGGTGCCGGCAAGAGTACACTCCTCCCCTTGCTGCTGCTCGACGAGCCCTGGCTCGATAGCAAGAAAATTATCATGCTCGAACCTCGACGATTGGCAGCCAGCAGCATCGCCCACCACATGGCATCACTATTGGGTGAAAAACCCGGAGAAACCGTCGGTTACCGTATCCGGTTTGAAACGCAGGTTTCGTCACGTACCCGAATCGAAGTCGTCACCGAAGGTATCTTGACCCGAATACTCCAGGATGACAATGCCCTGGAAGGTATTGGCTTAGTCATCTTTGACGAATTCCACGAACGCCGTATCCATACAGAAGTATCGCTACTCCTTTGCCGTGAAACCCAAGAAATATTGCGTCCAGACCTGCGTTTGCTGGTCATGTCCGCAACGATGGACAGCCCGCAGTTAGCCAAGTTACTCGGCGCACAGGTAATCGAGAGTACGGGACGAACGTTTCCTGTTGATATTATCTATACAGAAGATACTGATCCATACCATATCGGTGCAGCCTGCGCCCGTACCATTGTCGAAGCTGCACGCGCCTACCAAGGCGACATCCTAGCTTTCCTACCCGGCGAAGCGGAAATACGGCGATGTGAGACTGCATTGCAAGCGTATCGTTCGCTTTTTGAAATCCATCCACTATATGGCAGACTTTCACACCGCGAACAACGTGAAGCGATACAGCCCCATCCTGCCGGAAAACGGAAAGTCGTACTTGCTACCGCGATTGCCGAAACAAGCTTAACCATCCAAGGTATCCGAATTGTCGTGGATTCCGGATACGCCCGTACGCAAACATTCGACCCGTCCTCCGGGCTTTCCAGACTGAAGACGGTACGGGTAACACAGGATATGGCCGACCAACGGGCAGGACGTGCGGGACGACTGTCCGAGGGAGTCTGCTATCGCATGTGGACCAGCGCCACCCAGCACCAATTGCCCCACTTCCGAAAACCCGAAATACTCGATGCCGATTTGGCACCAACAGTTCTGGATTTAGCACAGTGGGGTATATCGAATGCACTTAACCTGCCCTGGCTCACCCCTCCGCCCACCGGCCATGTAGCCCAAGCAATCGACACTTTGGTATCAATCGGAGCATTGCTCGACAGAAAAATCACAGCACACGGTAAGCGCCTAAACCAGTTGCCATGCCATCCAAGGATTGCACACATGCTAATTAAATGTGCATCAAGCGAACATCAGCAGTCGATGGCCAGCCTAGCCACGGACATTGCAGCTTTGCTGGACGAGCGCGATCCCATCGAAAACCCGAATACCGCCGACATCGACATCCGCATAGCGGCGTTACGCAGGCATCGCGAGCAAGGGAGCCCAAACAAACGCTTTGATAACATCGAACGGATAGCACGTTCCTACCGCAACCTCATAAGTGCCAAACAGGACAACGAACTACCGGAAGCTCACCTTTCAGGCTTAGCCTTAGCCTATGCCTATCCGGGGCAAATCGCCCAACTACAACCCGGAGACAACGGCCTATTCAAGTTAGCCAACGGCCGTTTGGCTAAGCTCGAACCATCTGACGAACTGGCACATGAGCCGTGGATTAGCATTGCACAGCTCGATGCCCGAACCGGAACAGGACGTATATTTTTAGCCGCCGCCGTAGATATCGCCGACCTCGCAGGTTTTACAAACACCGAAACATCCATTGCGTGGGACTCCAAAGAGCAAAACGTACTGGCCGCAACGATCACACGTGTCGGACACATCAAACTGGCGCAGCACCAACTGAGCAATCCCGATCCCGAGCAATTACTTGCAGCATGGCACCAGGGCATACGCCAAGATGGGGAGCGATTGCTTACATTCGATGAACGGACCGCACAACTACAGAACCGTATCTTGAGCATCCGAGCGTGGCGTCGGGATGAGGACTGGCCTGACGTATCGACCGCAGCTCTCCTGGCCAATCCCGAAGACTGGCTAAGCCCATATTTAAGCAATATCACAAAAGTTGAACAACTGAAACAGCTCCATATCGCCGATATCCTCTACCATTTACTGTCTTACGAGCAGCAACAGGCATTGGAAAAATTAGCCCCGGCCCATCTGCAAGTACCTAGTGGCTCTAATATCCGTATCCAATACGATATACGGACCAACAAGCCCACCCTATCGGTGAGACTACAAGAGCTTTTCGGCCTTCAGCATACACCAAGGGTCAACGATGGTAACGTACCGGTTGTCATCCAACTGCTTTCACCCGGTTTCAAGCCTGTGCAAGTTACAACAGACTTGGCCAATTTTTGGCAATCGACTTATTTCGAAATACGAAAGGAACTCAAAAGACGGTATCCCAAACATGCTTGGCCAGACGACCCACTGGCAGCCCAGCCCATAAGGGGCGTCCCACGCAGAACGAGAAATTAAAACCGAAATCACTAAAAACCGCTATGTTAACACCATATCAAAACGATAGCTTTGCCTAGCTTACCATTAGCAGATTAAAACGAGGTATTACCTTCCTAATTATGCAACAGGACACAAAAAAAGAAAGAAAGCGACAGACACAATTATCTGCCCACACCCCTTCCAATTTGGTGTTTAATCCTTCTCCCTACGTACTCATATTACTTTTGTTGATCACGTCGATTACGAGAGCCCAAAACACGGTGGATTATGAAAACATATTCTCCTTGCAACATAATCGCGTGGGTATACCGAAAGGAAACACATTATATATCCACTCCCTGCAACAAAAAGAATGGGTAAAAATCGACAGCATCCCGATTCCCGAAAAGTATGTCGCACTCGATGGCAACATCCGGCGTGTCTACATCCTCCTGGATGAAGCGATGGTTTTCCAGGGCTTTTACGGAGAAAACAACGATACACTTTACTTCAATGACAACATTCAAACACCGAGCACAAAAAACTGGATAAGAACACCCTACTCTACAGAAAAAGACTTCTGGATGTATGCTAATGGCCACGAGTTCGGCTTTATAAATGATGGGAAGGAATGGCACCAAATTGACATGCTGGACTACCTTTCCACATCGATCGGAGACACATCCTCTACACCCATGATGAACGAGGAAGATCTAAAATCCGTTAAGAAATTATATTCATTTAGGATTATTTTAGATGATTTCGTAGCGGCCGTCCGCACGGGAACAGTCACATTCCACAGTCATGAATTTGGCTCAGATGACACGGAAGCCGCCCGGACAAACTTTGAACAACACCACGGTACCCCCTATCCCATAGTTGGTGATATGGAATTTCGATTCGATAAGGACGCAATTACCGCATTTATATATGATCAAACCTTCATCGGTGTTGTATATGCGGAATTCATACGGTTTTATAGCTATGATTATGGCGACAAAAAGTGGACACAAAGCCCCGAGCATCCGGACCTGAAATTGTAAGCGAAAACCTTCAGTCAAGCCTTGCACCCAATAGTAGTAATTAGTCGTATAAGTCAGGGAACAACTCGCTTTTCAAAACCCACCCTTCTATTGCCTTCGGCTCGTCTATTTCAATATAATACCAATCTTCCTTCTCCTCCTGTATATTGAACGATAGACCGGTACCCAACAGCATGTCCAATGGCTGCACATCAACATGAGGTTCGCTATAGACAAATAACGTATCTTGGATGTTTTCAATCCAGTATCTCACACGCTCATCCCAGCTGCCGTCTTCCTGCAATACGGACTCCACTTGCTTGGCCACATCCCCGCCGAACGAACCCCAAGTTTGATCCCATTGGTAAGTTTGCAACAGTCTGCCATCGACAAAGCGATAGGCTGCCGCACCATGCTGGCCGGCTCCAGAACGCCAACGGGAATGGATAAGTTGGTTTTCCACATCTACTTCTACTTGAGGCAAACCCGACAGGGTATCATCATATTCAAAACGATGCGTCCCCGGGTTGAACAGGAAGAAAATATTGATATAATTAGGGCCAGCGCCACCATCGGTAAAATCGGACATGATATCTGGATAGCCGTCAAAGTTAGCATCAAGAAATGTCAAACTATGAGTCAAATTCTGACTTATTTCCGCACTAATATTATTGATTATCTGAAAGACACGACCCGAATGTTTATCTATTACTTTAATGGCAAGCAGTTGTCCCCTTCGGTGCGAATACCCGTCTTGATCCGGAGATGCCCCTACAACTTCGAAGCGATAATCCGGCAGCTCCTCCTCATGTGCCACCCAATGCCCACGATATTGATCTTCCACCAGCATCCAAGCTCTCGTCTCCTCCAATCGGCTTGGCACATGCTGCTTCTTACCCTCAGACGTCAATCGTACGCGCTGTTCGGGAACCATTCGAAAACGAGACACCTGAAGCCACAAGCCATTCAAACTATCCTTGAGTACAAATAGGCTTTCGTTTCGCTGAGCCCAGGCGACAGGTACCTCAAATGAGTCGGCTTGCTTGTATAAGGGAATAGAATCTGCATGATCACTATAGATAACACGCTCGAACATTATGGGATTAAACAAATTAAATGCCGCAGACTCAACAGTCAGTGTTGTTCCCCAAAGCGTTTTTCCTTCGTCAGATAAATCTGTTCGGGGTGTAGCTTCCACATGTGGCGACCTATACAAGGAAAACCAATTGTCCTGAAGGTTAAATATTCCATTTTGCGACCGTTCCAAAGGGTTATGGCCATAAGTAGGCAATAATTGCATCGTACCGGCAGATTCCATAAAATAAATGGGTTCGGTCTGCTGGCTCAGAAAACCCAACGCCATACTTGAGTTGGGCACCTCATTCAAGAATGTTATGCTGTTCCGATGTGTACCGCTTATTGTATCGCGCGTTACGATGGCAAAACGGGTACCCCAGCTTTGTAGCTGCTTAAAGGAAGTGGTTTGAATATAGAGCGCAAAACGCTGGTTATAAGACAAAAACAGGGATTTTGGAATATAATGCAGCGGGGTCTAGACGCTGTTAAAAACATAAACACCTGGCGTTAAAGGTTGCTGGGACTCCTGCGCTTCGACGCCAAAGCATAGCACCCCCCATAATAAAATCGTACTTTGGAAAGACAAACAGCGAAATATATTCATAAATATCCGTACTCTAGGTAAATGATGCGAACTGTACCGCTAGGTAGAGTTAATAACCAGTACAAAAAACACACCAGAATACCGCTAGAGCCAAATGTGCTATAAACTCAGTATTGCTCTGCCAAGTTAACAAATACACGAAACCAGTTTGCATTAACATCTTCCCCTAACCTGACTACCACCAAGTTTTTATCCGGGTTGACGTATATGTACTGCCCTAATATCCCCTGCGCGAGAAAGTCACCATCTGCTGAAGGCAACCACCATTGGTATTGATAATGTTTGCTAGCTCCAGCGGTACTATCCACTTTGGTCGACTCGCGCACCCACTCTGCGGGAACCAACTGCTGACCTTCCCACTTACCCTCGTTCAAGTAGAGACGTCCCAGCTTCGCATAATCGCGAGCACGTGCATTGATACAGCAAAACGTTTTCTCAATACCATCTTTCTTCCGGTCGATGCTCCAAGACGCGTCAAACTCCATGCCGATGGGTTGCCATAAGGTCCGGTAAAAGTAATCGGTAATGGTTTCATCGCCGAGTGATTGATCAAGCACCATTCCCAAGATTTGGGAGTTCCCACTCACGTAATCGAAACGTGTCCCCGGCTCCGCTTCCAATTTGAGGCGTTCAGTCGCTTGGCGCAGTCGTCGACCATAATAGAAAGAAGCCACTTCCCCAAAGGGGTTATAATAGCCTTCATTAAACTTCAATCCGGAGGTCATCTGAAGAAGATGTTCAATGGTAACCCGATCAAATCCGTTTTTAGCCATAGCCGGGAGGTATTGGCTAACCGGGTCGTTTACTGAGCCGATATAACCGTCAGCAATGGCCCGACCAATTAACATGCTCAATACTGATTTGGCCATCGAAAACGAGGGTACGATGGTTTCGGGGCTGTATTTTTCCATATAGCGTTCGTAGAGAACAGTATCGTTACGGATAACCAGAAAAGCGACACTCTCGGTTTGCTCGAGAAAATCGTCAAAAGCAACACGTTCGTCGCGGTAATCAATATATGATGGGCCAATTTCACGTATTCCTGCATGGAACATAAAAGGTTCTTCAGATGCAGGGAGTTCGCGCGTAGGGAAGATTTTATAATCATCGATTCCAGCAAAATTAAACCAGACGAAGCGCCCCAATTTGCACCCGACCAACATGGTTGTACCAAATAAAAGGAATACACATAGGATAATTTGTCTTCTCGTCATTTTTTATAGTTAGTTATGTTATCTCACAAGCAAAAGCTTGAGCTAATTTAGGGGTTTTGCAATAATAACAAAAACGCCGGTATAGGAAGCGACTAAAGGAATCGACATCGTGTGGTCGGCCCGCTGGTCAATGTCCATCCCAAATAAACCGGAATGGAAAGCTTACAATCAAAATTCAGGCAAAAAAAAAGCCGGCAACCAAATTGGCTACCGACTCAATCACACATCGTTAATTGCTTAGCGCAAAGTGAGGGATGCCGTATCGTCTAGCTCATCCATCCGGACCGAAGAATGGGAAAACTGCCTTTCCACCGACCGAATCAATGGTTCTGTATGCGCGTTGACTTGCTCGGCATAAGCTTCCTTCAAAGCATTAAACGCGCGTTCTTCGCGGTCGAGCTCGCGGCTTAGCCAACCCTGAATTCTAGCAATTTCCTTCTTCTCATTTTTCAATTGTTTCTCTATTTTTTTGCCGTACATTTTGCGAATCTCAGCGATAGCCTTTTTACTATCTTCTACACGAACGCCCTGGGTGATATCGTCTTCGTAGTATTTCATGAGGGTATTCATTTGCAATTGCAAGTCGGATACACTGCCAGGCTCCGTTTTGATTTTCGCAATCGCTTGCTCATACTGCTGCCATACGACATCAATATTCCTCTGATGTAGCACTAGTCTGTCTAGGAATACTTGCGTTTTTTCATCAACCCGAGTAGGCGTTTCGATCGAGTTGATGAGCATCGTCTGGTTTAGTGCCGTTGTTTCGTTAGCGTTCGAAGAGATGATTGTGGCACCAATTAAGGCGGTAAGAATAAGAGTTTTCATCGTGTTAATTTTTTTGTGATTTAATGTGTTTTTATATCTCATTTATTCAGTTTGCATAAAGTAGATTCTTATGCGATGTCTACAAAAAAGACGCAAAAGGGGACCATACGTTGCATCGCCAACGGGGTAATTTAGGCGAACGGCCAAAACTACTCGACGAATGGGAGCTCTTTTCGACAAACAGGCTCTCGTCATCGACAAAAAGAAAACAAAAGCAACATCCACGAGGAGAAACTGCAAATCCATATAAAACGAGCGTACTGAACGAAACCTACAACACAGTAAACAATAAGAACCGAGTTAATAATAGCCTTTTAGGCTTGCCGTTCCGGAAAGGGAACGTTAAATTTGAAAATCGATCTAGGAAAGACCATTTTGGATGGGACTAAAACCGATGGCACACCTATTTTTACACGCTAATGTAAAGCAGCCATCATAGGTTTAGCCCCAAGCGAACAGGCTCGCACTCGACTAGGTATTCGACAACAAAGACATCCATTCGTATGTTTAGGCACCCAAAAAGAAGACGCACACATTGGCATAATCTTAAACTAGCTTCCATCCTTTCCGGAGTCGCCGGTATCGTGAATATTATTGGTGTATTATCCATTGACACACTTACCACCAATGTAACCGGGCATTTCGCATTTTTTTCGGAAGTGCTCCTATTGGGAAATTACACGATGGCCACTGTTTATATCTGTTTTCTCCTATGCTTCCTACTGGGTGCATTCGTAACAGGTACGCTTACCGAACTGGTTTCAAAACATAATTACCACCTTGCTTACATCATACCCGTTTCATTAGAGATAGCCATCCTGGTATGGGCAGGCTTGTTCTATCGACCTGCGGTCGATTCGGCTATCCTGCTAGCTAGTACCCTGCTGTTTGCTATGGGCTTACAGAATGCCCTGGTCACTCAAATTTCACGTTCTGTGGTTAGGACAACCCACCTAACCGGCTTGTTTACAGACTTGGGGATCGAGTTATCGCAACTCTTTCGTCCGAAAAAGGAAAAACGAAGTCGCGCACTCCGCCAAAGCATATCCCTGAAACTGGCAATTATTTCTTGCTTTTTTGTAGGAGGCATAATGGGCGGGTACCTCTACATGCAGATCGGCGTACGCGCTTTTTTACTTCCTGCCGCACTTTTGGTCATCGCTTTACGCCACGACCGAATTATGCTCCGGTATTACTACCTGAAAAGAAAATACAGGAAGTACTAAAAACCCAGATAAGCACCATCAATCACACGCACCAATTCGCGTAAAATTGGTTAGCTTAGACATACGACACTGCCAGATGAAAATAAGCGGCTGTGGTGGCTTCTTACGCCTCGCTTCCCTATTACCGAACTAATGCCTATGTTTGCCCGTTCAGAGGGGCTTTTGCCTTCCTGACTAACGGGTACCCTTGCGCCGTGAATGACAATAGAGCGCCAACGCAGTAGGTTAAACGTACTGAACGATAGCGTCAAACGAAGCAAATCGCATCAAAAAAAATGAGCAAAACGGATAATAGCTGGAGGGCTTTACTTTCGGGTGCCAATGGGATAACAGCAGTCGCCTTAGCTGGCGGCGTGGGTCTACATGCCGTTAACGTATTCCTTGCGACAACCATTCTCCCGTCGGTGGTAAAGGATATTGGGGGGCTGGAATTTTTCAGTTGGAATACGACATTATTCGTTGCCGCATCCATCATCGGCTCAGTTCTATCCGCCCGTTTGCTCGCGAAGCGAGGACCTAAAAAAGCGTACCAGCTTTCTATTATCATTTTTTCCGTCGGCACGCTATGCTGTACAATGGCACCGACTATGGCTATTATGCTGATGGGCCGAGCAGTACAGGGTTTGGGTGGTGGCTTATTATTTGCACTTTCTTATTCCATGATACGCCTTGTATTTGAGGAGCAATTCTGGTCCCGCGCAATGGCTTTGCTTTCTGGGATGTGGGGAGTTGCAGCCTTGTCGGGTCCCTTCATCGGTGGGGTATTTGCTCAGCTGGGAATCTGGCGATTTTCATTTGGTTCCGTGCTACTTATCTCGGCCTTCTTATTTCTCGTCATTAACAAAGTGCTACCCAAGGGAGAAACGGCAAACCGGCACAACTCGCCCCCTCCCATTGTAAAGTTATTCATTTTAACGGCTGCCACGATATGCCTATCCATCGGTAGCATCACGGCGAGCCTCACTTTGGCTATCGGCGGCGTGATCATCTCCATCTTATTGATACTACTGCTGGTGCGGCTGGAAAATAGCTCACACAATCGCCTGCTTCCACACGGCTCTTATTTACTGTCGTCAAACCTTGGCGCCACATATGCCGCTATCGCCTGCTTACAGGCAGCTACCGCCGTTGAGATATACATCCCCTATTTTTTGCAGGAAATCCATCACTACACACCATTGAAAGCAGGCTATCTCACGGTCGTTATAGCCCTCGGTTGGACGGGATTTTCTATTCTTTTTTCTGGTTCTTCGCCCCAACGGGTCATTAAAATATGGCATATCGCTCCGATCACCATGGCCTCAGGCTTACTGGGGCTAGCTTTTGCCATTATCAATACCACGATTGCCCCAGCATGGGCGCTATCGCTCATTTGCCTGAGCTTGCTCCTTATTGGCGGTGGAATTGGCATGGGTTGGCCGCATCTATTGGCAAAAGCCCTATCTTCTGCTAGAAAAGGCGAAGAGGATCACGCTGCAGCTTCCCTGACAACCATCCAGCTTATAGCCACCGCTTTTGGTGCTGCCCTTAGTGGATTGATTACCGCATTAGCCGGCATTAACGATGTGGCTGAAATAGCCAGTACAAAACATGCTGCATTTACCTTATTCGCCACATTTGCAATTTGCCCACTTACCGCATTGTTCGTTGTTAACCGATACTTAACAAAGCCAAAATCAAACAGCTAGAAAACAACATCCCCTGACACCCACCCTACCCGAACCTACACATGTATCTAATGTGTCTGATGACATGCCCTTATGTCAGCTTCAATGAGTCTCAGATTTACCCGAAATTACCCACCACACCTCCCTTAACATTAATTTTACATAACGAACACGTGACATAGGCCACTTTCCATGTTTTTGGGGAATGTCGGCTTGGTATTTGTGCCTCATAACGTTCACGAAAATACATAAACCCATTCCATGAAACACGTTTTAGTTGCCTTCACGCTACTTTTCTTTTCCGTTGAATCCATCCTTGCCCAGCAACACCGTGTAAGCGGTACTGTTCGCCACATGGCCGACGATGAGCCTTTTGCTTATTCGACGGTACTTTTGCTCAGCACGCCAGACTCGCTGGTGGTACACGAAACGCTGAGCCATGCGGATGGCACCTTCATCTTGGAAAATGTGGAAGCTGCCGACTACGTGTTACGTGTGCAGTACTTGGGTTATGAGAATGTTGATCGTGACTTATCGGTAACCGAAAACATACAAGTAGGCACCATATACCTTCGCGAGGGTGCCCAGCTTCTGGATGCCGTTACCATTACAATGCGTCCTCCGGTAGGCGAACAACGTGGCGACACAACCCAGTTCAACGCTGGAGCATTCCAGACCATGAAGGATGCTACCGCCCAAAACCTTATTGAAAAAATGCCAGGTATCGGCAGTGAGGACGGCACCCTGCAAGCGCAAGGTGAGAATATCGTGCAGATTCTCGTGGATGGCAAACCTTTTTTCGGGACGGACGTCAACGCAGCCCTGCAAAACCTGCCTGCCGAAATTATCCAGAGCGTACAGATTTACGACAAACTCAGCGACCGGGCCAAATTGAGCGGTTTTGACGATGGTGAGCGGGAAAAGACCATTAATATCATTACAAAGCCTAATAGTCGACGGGGGCTATTTGGCAAAGCTTCTGCTGGATACGGCACGAACGATCGCTACATTGCCGGAGCCAGCGTTAACGCATTCAACGAATCACAACGCCTAACCGTTACCGGACTCAGCAACAATATCAACGCCGTCGACTATTCGGCAGACCCCAACAGCCAAGGCGAGTTCCGCCCGCAAAACGGCATCATCAACACCAACAGAATCGGTCTTAATTATACGGATAACTGGGGCGATAAAATTGACGTAAACACCAGCTATCTATTTAACCACCGTAAAAATGTAGGCGAATCATCGCTGTTACGCGAGTACATCCTACCGGACGCCGATGGGCAATACTATAATGAATCGAGCAACAACACGCGCCGCAACACCACACACCGGGTGGACATGCGGCTGGAATACAACATCGACAGCAACAACCATATTCTATTTCGACCGAATTTCTCGGCACGTTATGATAAGGAGTCCAGCTTTTTTACCGGCCATACCCTGTCGAGCGCGGGCCCCATTAACCAGACTGAAAACAACCGTTTGGCCGACAATGCGGACATTGACTTTAATACCCGCCTTTATTACAGCAGGCGCTTCACCACACCCGGAAGAAGCTTGCGCTTGGGCGTGGAAACAGGCAATCATTGGAATGATGACGACGCAGAACGCCATGCGAATAACATCTTTTATGACGATATCGAGCGCCAAGAAGTCATCAACCAACAGATTGTACGGGCACGCAAGGGACTAACTTGGGAAGCTAGTGCAGCTTATACCGAACCCCTCGGCAAGCATTCCATGATGGAACTCGAGTACGAAGTCGGCAACCACATTAACGACTCTGACCAACTTACCTACGACACCGACGATATCGGAACCCGCCTCCAGATTGATACGGCGCTGAGCAATATGTTTGACAGCGAATACCTCCGTCAGGAAGCAGAAATCGGTTACCAATATGCTCATGAAAAAATAAGACTGCAAATCGAGGCTGCCTACCAACATGCAAAACTGACCAACACTCAAGAGTTTCCAAGCCCATATCATTTGCAGCGATCCTTCCAAAGCGTGATGCCTTCTGTCCGTTTTAATTACCGCTTTACGGATTCCAAAAATCTGCAGTTCGACTACGATGCCCGTACCCATGCACCGTCCATAGGTGACTTACAGGCGGTCATCAACAATACGAATCCGCTGCACCTGCGGACAGGAAACCCTGATTTGGATCAATCGTACAGCAACCGACTCCGGCTGAACTACCGGATGTATAACCCAGAAACACAACGGAGCTTCTTTGCACAGATACGGTCATCACAAACATCCGACATGGTAGTTAACAGCACGATGGTCGCTGATGAGCCCATCGAACTAAGTGATGGGATCGTGCTGGAAAGGGGTGCACAACTTAGCCGACCGGTAAACCTAGACGGCTATTGGGATATCAACTCCTATTTCCATTACGGTATGCCTGTTCGTTTCCTGCCGTCCAATTTCAACGTGCACGGCGGTATTGGCTATAGCCACCGTCCAGGAATGGTCAATGAACAAGTGAACGCTGTCAACTCAGCCCGCTATAGTGGTGGACTCTCACTAAGTAGTAATATCAGTGATCGCATTGACTTCAACATCTGGACCCGCTCGTCCTTCAATTCCGTACAAAACTCACTACGCCCGACTTTAAACAACGACTATTTTACCCAAACCACCCGTTTCAATTACAATTGGATTCTATGGCAAAACTTGGTGTACCGCCTGGATGTACATCATCGATATAACTCAGGCTTGCCAGAAGGATTCGACAACAGCACATTCATGGTCAACATGGCTCTCGGAAAGAAATTCTTAAAAAACGAACGTGCTGAAATCAGTCTGAATGCGTACGACCTGTTTGACCAGAACAACGATATCCATCGGAATATTACCGAAATGTACATCCAAGATTCGCAGTCTAATGTCATGCAACGCTTTTTTATGCTGAGCTTAACATACAATATTCGACATTTTTCAAGAGGAACAACAGAAAAGGACTACCAGGATTTATATCATTAAGCATCACATCATCATAAAACTAGGGTTCTGGACTGCCATCTGCATTACGCGATGGCCAAAACGATACTGCGCTGTCAACCTCATAC
>CAZXSL010000008.1:0-34370 GCA_964643235.1 uncultured Sphingobacteriaceae bacterium
ACGCCGTAAAGGCTACAAAAAGAAACAAGGTCACCGCCAACAGTTTACCAAAATCGAGATTACTGGAATCTCATTGTAAGTTTAACCAGAATGTATCATCGGGCTGTCGCAGCCCCAAAACATAACGTAGAAGATGGCACACAAAAAAGGTGCTGGTAGTTCCAAGAACGGCCGTGAGTCACATAGCAAACGATTAGGTATCAAGATTTTTGGCGGTCAGCGTGCAATAGCAGGCAACATTATCGTACGCCAGCGCGGTACGCAACACCACCCCGACACCAACGTGGGTATCGGAAAGGATCACACCCTCTTCGCCTTGATCGATGGGAAAGTCGTGTTCCGCAAGAAACAAAACAACAAGTCTTTCGTATCGGTTGTCCCTTACGATGACGTGGCAGTTGCAGCTCCGGCACCAGCAAAGAAAGCCGAGGCTAAAAAAGCTGAACCTGCAAAAGCAGTAGAAGCAAAAGCAGAAGCTCCTGCTAAAGCAACCAAGAAAGCAGCAAAAGGTGATGACTTGACCTTGATCGAAGGTATCGGGCCGAAAATTGCCGAAGTGTTCGCTAAAGCAGGTATTGCTTCATTTGCGGATCTGGCGGCTAAGTCTGCTGAAGACTTGAAAGCCATCCTGACTGAAGCAGGAGACCAGTTTAACACCGCGGTAACAGACACATGGGCTGAGCAAGCTCAAATGGCTGCCGACGGTAAGTTCGACGAGTTGAAAAAGTGGCAAGACGAGCTGGACGGCGGTAAAGAAGCCGAATAGTTTCCTTTTCCATTTACAAGGATATAAAATGCCATCTGCTAGAAGCGGGTGGCATTTTTTTGTTTGAGCGGTAGGTGGGTGCCGGATTACTACTGTCCTTTTCCAAGTTCATTATCGTGCGCCATGTCGGCGATTATTTCATACCCAATAAATTTCCTTACCTTTGCGCCATCCTTTCTGATATCCTGATTCGGAGGATACCGCGGCTCGAATGGATCGGCTGCGCTTAATTTTAATATTAAATATCTTGCAATTTTCAGCATTTGACTTAGCCAAACCCATACTTGAAGTATTGGATGAGGCGGGCTATCATACGCCTACACCTATACAAGAACAAGCTATCCCCGTGGTTTTACAGCGTCGAGACTTATTGGCTTGCGCCCAGACCGGTACCGGAAAAACTGCGGCTTTTTCATTACCTCTTATCCAGTTTTTGGTGGATGGATCCCGTCGTGGTGGGCAGGGCCCACAGGTATTGATATTGGCTCCAACGCGGGAGCTGGCCATTCAGATTGGAGAAAATATTGAGGTATACGCACGTAAAACGCCCATCAAGCACGCCGTCGTATTCGGGGGTGTTTCCATCAATAACCAGATTAGCGAATTGCGCAAGCGGCCCGAAATATTAGTGGCCACCCCAGGGCGGTTACTGGATTTGGTGTCGCAGCATGCGTTGACACTGGGCCAAGTCCGTTACTTGGTACTTGATGAGGCCGATCGCATGTTGGACATGGGTTTTATAAGGGATATCCGCAAAGTAATCAGCTTGATTCCTGCCGAGCGGCAAACCTTGTTGTTTTCGGCTACTATGCCAAAGCATATTGAGGAATTCGCCCAATCGATATTAAACCAGCCCGAACGCATTGCCGTCACACCTGTATCGTCGACGGTCGATACGATCGAACAGGCGATATTCCCTGTTGATAAACCGAAAAAAATCAGTCTGCTCAACCACTTGGTGGGGCAGGAGGCTACGGGTAATATTCTTGTGTTTTCCAGAACTAAACATGGGGCCGACAAGATTGTCCGTAAGCTGAAACAGGCTGGATTTAGTGCCGAAGCCATCCACGGAAACAAGGCACAGCAGGCGCGCCAAAGGGCGCTATCCAATTTTAAAGCTGGCCGTACGAAAGTGTTGGTTGCCACGGATATTGCCGCTCGCGGTATTGATGTGGAAAGCCTGCAACTGGTTATCAACTACGACCTGCCCAATGAGCCCGAAACCTACGTGCACCGTATTGGTCGTACCGGGCGGGCCGGGGCAACAGGCCGGGCTTGGTCTTTTTGCGATGCCTTGGAAACCGAATACCTATGGGATATCCAGCGGTTGATAGGACGTCAGATCGAGCAAGTCCTTGAGCATCCGTTTCTACCCGAGGATATGGCTCCTTACCAACAGCCGGAGAAGAAGCCAAAACCTACAACTGTTTCGAAACGAAGCAAGAAGCGCCGAAAACCATCTCGGAAACCCTCGCATGTAGCCTAGTTTTAGTCTGATTTATCAGCGTTTTGCGATCGTCTCGTGGTTTTTACTTGAGCGGGTTTCAGAATCCGTTGGTTTCTGTTAGTTTTGTGGCCGTCTTTGCCTCGGCCCCTAAACTGGTCGGGTGCGAAAGGAAACAAATAGGATATGCAGATTCGTTTAGCGTGGTTAGTGGGCTTGGTTGGTCTTTTCCTCATTTCCTGTGGAAACAACGATGAGGAAACCGATGAACATAAAAGGCCCTCATTTAAACCTATTTTGGGTACGGACTTCTATGAGGTTCGCCGGGCTTTCGACAACGGCCTGGCTTATGATTCGATCGGTTTCGTGCAAGTTCCCGAATGGCATTTGAAATTTATCGATGAGGATTCCATCCAGGTGTATTCGATCAAAGAGGACTCCATGTTTACGTATACGGTTTATCATGATCACGAAGACTATTTTCACTTTGCGCGCGAAAGCTGGAAAGTCATCGATGTTCATCCCGACAGTTTGTTGCTACAACGCTTGAGTCTTAGGGGGCTGAAAGTAGATAAGGAGCGTTCCAACGTGTATATGCGTTTCTACTCCCAACGCCATATTGATGAAGTACTCCAAACTACGGTTGAAGAATTGCGTAAGCCGCGTCCTAATGACTCGGCGTTTGTAAGACAGATGGTAGAGCGGGCTAATCTAAGCCCGACTGTAGCAGATAGTGCCTATGCATCTGTCAATCACGCACGTCTGGAATCCAATCACCCATCGATGATCGTTAGCAAGCGCAAGATTGATTCGCTCAAACAGTCGGCTGCACATGCCTACCTATACCCTGAATACGAATTGGTAATCAATAATGCCTATCGGGATTTTTACTATACATTTTCCGTAGTTGTGGATGCAGACGGCAGACTCCATTTGGGTACGATTACTACGGCTATCATGCCGGAATTCTATGAGTCGCGGGAACGGGTAATTCTAGGTATTATTGATGTGTACCTCACGAATTGGTTGGATGTAACACCCGCCACTACCTTGGGTTTGCCGCATAGTAGTGTGGTGTACCTTCGCGTACGGGGTAGGGAGGGGTAGGTGCAGGGCGTCGGCTGTTGCGTCTTCCTGCTGCAAATTGAACAATCGGTCGTTTACTCCATTTACGAAACAATACCATCATCTCAAAAATGTTCGTATATTGAAACCCCGTAAACGTTAAGGATCATGAAGAGAGCCTTTTTTTTCGGATTATTGTTTGCCACCATCTTGTTTTTGTGGTATTGCCTGGAATATGCGTTCGGTTTGCATGGCACATATATTCGCTACCACGAATTAGTTTCTTATTTTTTTGCAGTACCCGTTGTCATGGTTATGGCTTCGGCCATCCGCTATCGCAAGCAGCGCCTGCAAAACGGGAATGCTGTCCGGTTCCGTGCATTGTTCTCATTCGGTTTCTTGGTGTCGTTGGTAACCTCGTTGCTTGTCGTTCCAGTCATGTACCTGTTTGTCCGGTGGGTCAATCCGGATTTTTTGGAAGCTCTGTCCCGGCATGCTATCCAGGTGAGGGGCATGGATGCCGATTTGGCGGCCCAGCGGTATGATATTGCCAGTTTTCTAGTTTTACACGCCACACTGATTCTTGTCGTGGGCTCGGTTGCTGCATTTGTTATTTCCATTATCATGGCAGCTAAGCGTACCGATCATGCCGCGCAAACAGTTTGATGAATTATATGTTTTTAGCGTAAAATATAATAACCCAAGTATATGTTTGATAAATTATTCCAAGCCC
This sequence comes from uncultured Sphingobacteriaceae bacterium, assembly GCA_964643235.1. GTDB lineage: Bacteria > Bacteroidota > Bacteroidia > Sphingobacteriales > Sphingobacteriaceae > CAYRGQ01. Next base: position 4,009 of record CAZXSL010000008.1, read on the forward strand.
AGCAAAAAGCAGAGGAAATCAGGAAACGGCTGGATGCGGTAACTGTTTTCGGCGAGGCTGAAGGCGGAAAGATACAAGTTACGGCTACGGCTAACCGGGAGTTTAAGGAAATCCGGATTGACCCCGGTTTTTTGGCGGAGGCCGAAAAGGAAGAGTTGGAAGAGTTGCTCGTGGTAGCTATCAACCAAGCGATACAGCAAGCGGATAATGTCAGCCAAACAGAGATGCAGGCCGCAACGAAAGACATGTTAGGTGGCTTGGGCGGTATGTTTGGGCAGTAAGTAAGATTCACGTTTAACGTCTTAAAATATCATGATGAAAGCGACATACTATGGACATTCCAGCGTTGGGCTGGAAACATCAAACGGAACAATTTTGTTCGATCCGTTTATTTCACCTAACCCTGCAGCTTCGCATATTCCCTTTGGGGAGTTGAAGCCAGATTATATTCTCATCAGCCATGCACACGAGGACCACGTGGCGGATGTGGCGGCCATACAGAAACAAAGTGGAGCAAAAGTGTTGGCTATAGTCGAAACGGCAGCATGGGTAGAGCGCCAGGGAATCAGTAGGGATGACATCGTGGAGTTTAATTTCGGGGGGACCGTACAAACCCGTTTCGGTTCGGTAAAGATGGTGTTTGCCCTGCATACCAATTTCACACCCGATGGCCAGTACGGTGGTGTGGCGGCAGGTTACGTGCTTCAGGTTGATGGAAAGACCATCTATTTTGCTGGTGATACCGCATTAACCATGGAGATGAAAATACTGGAGAAATTGGGGGTAGATTTTGCTTTCCTACCCATTGGAGGGCATTACACTATGGATGTAGACGACGCGGTAACCGCCGCACAATGGGTTAACTGCAAGCACGTTGTGGGTGTACATTATAATACGTTTCCGCCAATACAAATTGACAAGGAAGAGGCCAAGCGTAAGTTTGCAGAGGCCGGGGTAACCCTGCATTTGCCAGCGATAGGCGAGTCCGTTGCAATTTAACCCAGAGTCCGCCGTGGTAGGGCATGAACTTCAACAACATGCTGCTATCGCGCAATTGGGGTTTAATAAACGAAAAGCGGGTGGCTTGGTTAACCAAGCCACCCGCTTTTTTTTGATGTCGTCGTAGACGATTTATTTGCCCTGCTTGTCGACGTGGAATTGGACCAGGTCGTCTATTGGCGAACGGATAATCCGGCCGACTTCCATACCATAGGCCTTTGCTTTATCTTCAAGTACGTTGCGGAAGTTGTATCCAACTGATCCGATGCAGTTAAACGTGTAAGACTGGTAGTCGGGGTAGTGGGAAACTAAATTTTTGAAAAATGCTTCAAACGCTGACTCCACAATACCCCGGGAATACCCGATATCAACGGTAACGTCATATACGAATTTGCTGAAACTGGCACAAAAGCGGTTAGCCAGTGGCTTGGTGTATACGGCGTCCATGATTTCGTCTGGAGTAAGTTTATACGTATCCCAGAAAGCCTCCCGCGTTTTCTCAGGCATGTAACCCCGAATGTAATCGGTCAGGATTTGCTTGCCGATGTAGCATCCACTTCCTTCATCGCCTAGGATATATGCAGCAGAGTCGATGTTATGGGTAATCTCGTTGCCATCGTAGATACAGGTGTTGGTTCCTGTACCTAGAATAGCAGCAAACCCAGCTTTGTTGCCTAACAGCGCTCGTGCAGCTGCTAACAAGTCATGGCCTACGAATACTTCTGAATTGGTAAATACTCGCTTGATAGCGTCAACTACGATGGCAGCTTTTTCCTCATTATGCACACCCGCACCGTAGTAATTTACTTCTTGGATTTTGTCATAGGGCAAATCGCTAGGCAGGCCCTTGCTCAAAGAATTGACAATGTAATTGCTGTCTACGAAGTAGGGGTTGTAGCCCTCTGTGTTAAAGTAGATTTTCTTTCCCGAATCATCCAAAAGACACCAGTTGGTCTTTGTCGATCCGCCGTCTGCAATTATGATCATGTTTTGGATATTTGTTTATGATGTAATACTTTCTTTATCGTTTAGCTCAATACCATTCATCCCCATTTCTGTTTCCCGGAGGGCTGTGGGCAATGTGTTTCCGCATTGTGGCCGCAAATTAGTGTTTTATTGGTAATAAAACATCAGATTGGATCTACTTATTTTGACAAAACTTAGAATACTCCTGGTTTCTTGGTAATGCCATTGCTAAACCCGTTGGGGAAATATCGTGGCGGCAACCTTAATGGCCGTCTGACCCATCCAGGTTTTCGATATCGTACCCTTGTTTTTTGAGGATGCCGCTCACCTTCCAAGCAAAAAATGCCAAGTACGCAAAACATGCGACCGTTACCCAATAAGACATGTGGATATCATGCAGTACGTCCGCAAGGCTTCCCTGTAGCGGCGGGATGATGGCGCCACCCAGAATCATCATGATAAGCAATGCCGAGCCCTGGCTGGTATATTTGCCCAAGCCCGTTATACTTAGCGAGAAAATAGAAGGCCACATGATTGAACAGACCAGACCGCCGCTAATAAATGCAAAGAGGCCAACCTGACCGTCAGTGTGCAAGCCGATTAACATAGCAACTACGCCCAGTATACCGAGGGCCATAAGCAGTTTTGCAGGCTTGGATTGTGCCCAGAAATTCGCGGCAATCATCACAGCAATGCAGACCCCATAGATGTACAAGTCGGATACATCGCGTCCGCTGACACGATTGACGATTAAGATAACGGCAAAGGCGAGGTAAGGTACCAATATGCTCAAAATCATGCGCATGCGTTTGCTTATCTTGAAGATCGTAACGGCACCCATCCAGCGGCCTATCATCAAGCTGCCCCAATATAGGGAAATGTAATGCGATATCTGTGATTCGTCGTAGCTGCCGAAAGCCGGCGTATGCAAAAGCGCTCCTAAATTACTCTGTATCGTCACTTCCACACCAACGTAGACGAATATGGCAAGCATGCCTAGTGTTAGCTGTGGGTATTGCATGGCTCCCCAACCCGTTCCATCCTTTTGTGCCGAGGTATTAGATCGAAGTAAAATCAGGATAACAGCAAGCAAGGCTAGGACAAGCAAAAACAATGTTCCCATATTGCCGGCACTCTCCGGCAGAAAATAACCTAACCCAATGATGGCTAGGATAGAAACCGTGATGGAGATGAGTGCTTTGGTTAACTTCGGGCTTTGCTCCGGCTCATCATCCGAGGTTACCCGAGGCATTTTACGGACAGTAAAAAATACCGCCACTAGCAAGAATACTCCACCAAGGATAATGAATAAGATGTTGATGGACGATATGGGGGCATTAGCCACTTGATCTGGCGTAGCTACGACGGTGCCAAATAGAATTAAGGTAATGATAATGGGTCCTATGGTGGTACCAAACGAATTGACCCCGCCGGTCAGGCTTAGTCTATGGGCACCGGTAGCTGGGTCGCCCAGGGCTACGGCAAAGGGATTGGCCGCAGTCTGTTGCAAGGAAAATCCAAGTGCAATAAGAAAAAATGCAGCAAGGATGAACGTATATTCGCCACTATGCACGGCTGGAATGATACTGGCTGCCCCGACAACGGATATAATTAAGCCGTAAACAATACCCTTTTGGTATCCAATCTTGTTTAAGAAATCGAAACCTACTCGCGCTGAGTATAGATATAATAGGAGTGAGCCAATGAAATACGCACCGTAGAAGGCGGAGTCGATCAATTGCGACTGGAATTGGCTAAGGTTAAAATAGGATTTGCAGAACGGGATGAAAACCCCGTTGGCACCGGCCAAGAAACCCCAGAAAAAAAAGACCATGGTCAGTGAGTATAGCGCTGACGCATAGCCTTTATTGGATGTTTGATTCATAATATAATGAGTATGTGATGAAAAATTTGACTAACATAGATATTTTTACGGCAAATTTTCAAACTTTTTAGCGGTTTTTAAGTTATTTGATGTGGGATTGGTTTGGGAAGGCCGCCTGATAACTAAGGCAGGTGCCTTGACAACAAAACAACCGAAAATGGGTTGGTTTTGTGTTTGGTATAAGAATTGTGGGTAATCGTGTTATTTTAAGCTTTAATCGTTAAATAGTTAGTATTGAATGGTGTAATTCAACTCCATTTGCCCGTTTAGTATAAAATTTTCGAGATATTTTTGATTTTATAAATCTTAATGCCGTTATTTGCCAATAATTCTCAAAATCATCCCAAAATCTCGACAATCTGTAGAATTCCGAGGGTTAAGGTGAGTACCATAATTACATGAACGGTAAACAGAAAATGCTGACAATTGGGTGGAATTCTTTGTGAAATCAGCAAATCCTTATTTTAATTTATATTGATGGATATTAATGAATTGAATGCGAAGCTCGTTTCGGAACTTCGTGAGATTGCTAAATTAATTGGTGTTGCAGATGCTGACAAGCTGCGGAAGCAAGAGCTTATTCAGCGGATAGTTAGCTCAGGAGAGGAATCCAATGAGCCAGAACCAGCATTGGCTGAGTCGGCCCCTGAAGGAGGTAGCGGAGACGAGCGGCCCCGTAAGCGCACACGTACGTTAAAAACTTCTGAGCCGGTTTCGTTCCGGCCTAGGAAAGAAGAAGCTCCGAGCGAGGGAATACCAGCACAAGGTGAAAGTACACGGCGTGAGGACTCCGAAGAAACGCAGGCTGGCAGTAGACCAGTAGGCAACCGTACGGAAGTACCTGCAAACGTTGCCGATTTCGATAACGTGATTGTCAACGAAGGCGTATTGGAAATCATGCCCGATGGCTATGGTTTCCTACGGTCGTCTGATTATAATTACTTGACTTCCCCGGATGATATATATGTGTCCCAGTCTCAGATCAAACTGTTTGGTTTGAAAACCGGAGATACCGTCCGTGGGAGTATTCGTCCACCTAAGGAAGGTGAGAAATATTTCCCTTTGGTTCGCGTCGAAGCGATCAACGGACAGAACCCGGCCCAGGTGCGGGATCGTGTGCCGTTTGATTTCTTGACTCCATTGTTCCCTACCGAACGCCTTAATCTGTATACCGGTCCGAGTAATTATTCGACTCGCATCATGGATCTGTTTACCCCAATCGGTAAAGGGCAGCGTGGTCTTATCGTGGCACAGCCCAAAACGGGTAAAACCATGTTGTTGAAGGATGTAGCTAACGCCATTGCCAAAAACCACCCGGAAGTATATCTAATCATCTTACTAATCGATGAGCGTCCGGAGGAGGTGACCGATATGGCACGCAGCGTACGGGCGGAAGTGGTGTCCTCCACGTTTGACGAACCGGCCGAGCGCCATGTCAAGATCGCTAACATTGTGTTGGAAAAAGCCAAGCGCATGGTAGAATGCGGACATGACGTTGTCATCCTGCTGGATTCCATTACTCGTCTGGCTCGTGCGTACAATACGGTAGCGCCAGCGTCTGGCAAAATCCTGTCAGGTGGTGTCGATGCCAACGCATTGCATAAACCCAAGCGTTTCTTTGGAGCCGCCCGTAATATTGAGCACGGTGGTTCATTGACCATCTTGGCAACGGCACTCATCGATACGGGGTCGAAGATGGACGAAGTAATCTTTGAAGAATTCAAAGGTACAGGTAACATGGAGTTGCAGCTTGACCGTAAGCTTTCCAACAAGCGGGTATTCCCTGCTATCGACTTAACTGCGTCCAGCACGCGTCGCGACGATCTGCTCAACGACCGCGATACCTTGCATCGGATCTGGGTGCTCCGCAACCACTTGGCAGATATGAACTCAAACGAAGCCATGGAGTTCTTGTTGGCACAGATGCGTGGGACAAAATCCAATGAGGAATTCCTCATCAGTATGAACGGCTAAGAGCCACGGATTCTCAAATACCAATCCCGGATCAGGGGCGGGCCACGTTGGCTTCCCGTGCCGGGATTTTATTTTTACCATCAGTTGGTAACGTGATATATCCATGAAAAAACACATCCCCAATGCCATTACTACGTTCAACCTCTTTGCAGGTTGTGTGGGTGTGGTTTTTGCTCTACGTGGCGAGGTGGAATGGGCGGCTTATTGCGTGGTGGCTTCGGGTATTTTTGATTTTTTTGACGGAATGGCCGCCCGCGCACTTGGTGTGAGTTCGCCGATTGGCAAAGAACTAGACTCGTTGGCGGATGTCGTCAGTTTTGGCGTGTTGCCCAGCGCGGTCTTCTACCATTTGTTGCAAGTGGCTGTGCCGGACAACTTATGGCTCCCTTATTTTGGTTTCATCGTTGCGGTGTTCTCAGCACTCCGGCTTGCCAAGTTCAATATCGATACGCGCCAAACGGTCGACTTCATGGGGTTGAACACCCCAACCAATGCGTTTTTTGTGGTATCGTTACCTTTTGTGGGAGCTCATTTTCCCACACTCGTGTATTCGCCCTATTTCCTAATAGCTTGCATCTTGTTAACAAGTTATTTACTGGTAAGCGAAATTAGGTTGTTCTCCCTGAAATTCGAGTCTTTATCTTGGGAGGCAAACCGCGAAAAATTCATTTTGATTATTTTAGGTGTAGTATTGATTGGTTTGTTTAAATTTGCGGCAATACCAATCATACTGGTGTTGTATTTTGTATTTTCTTTCATTTATTTTAAAAGAGCAACATGACGTTTTTGGCTGTAATTAATGTGATGCCCCATAAGGAAATTCTTGACCCGCAAGGCAAGGCAGTAACCGGAAGTATGAAGAACCTGGGTCTGTCCGAAATTACCAATGTACGTATTGGCAAACGGATTACCTTGGAGGTCGAAGCGGAGAACGAGGACGTTGCTCGTCAAAAAGTGGACGAGGCATGCAAACAACTGCTCGCCAATGTCATCATGGAAACGTATGAGTTTGACATTAAGCCCTTGTCCTAATAATCGGGTTTATTGGCTTAACTTTTCCAAGTAATCATCCAATTCTTTATAGAGAATCTGCAGGTTGTGCTGGATGTCTGCGATGATGCCTGGCAGCGTGTCTAGTTTTTCCCGTTGCTTGGCTAATTGCTCGATAGATAGAACTTGTTGGTACATGTCCTTAGCGCCTACGTAGATTAGCGTGGGTTTTAGGTAATGCGCTTGTCTATTAACCTCATCCCAATCTTGGTTTTGGATATGGGTGTTGAGGATGTCGACGTCGCCGGGGGTCTGTTTCATAAAGAGCTCGACGATTTGGCGGATATAATCGATTTTTCCATTGGAAATTTCCTCCAAATAAGCCGTGTCAGCGATTTTAAATTCCATGGCTTGTTTTTTCAATTGTAGCCGATGCCACGTGGTGTTTTCTTACCTCCAACGTATCCGTGGTTTCTGACAGTAGTTTCTCAATGGTTTTGTGAAGTGTGGGGTGGACGAATTGGCCGGCAATCTCGGCCAGTGGGATCAAGACGAAACGCCGATCGGGAATATGCGGATGGGGGATATGCAAGTGTTCTGACTCAATCTGTTCATTGCCATAAAACAAAATGTCGATATCAATGACGCGGGCTCCCCATTTTTCCTTTCGGTCGCGCCCCAATGCCTTTTCAATATCGTGGACGATATCTAACATGGGCTGGGCTGATAGCGATGTCTCCACTTGCACGACTTGGTTCAGGTAGTCGGGTTGGTCGGGATTTCCCCAAGCTTCTGTTTCATATACGGCAGAGCAGGCTGATATGGATCCAATCAATTCTTGGATAGCTTGTCTGGCGCGTTCCAGTTGAGCAAGCCGATCGCCTAGATTGGTGCCAAGTAGAAGGTAAATCGAAATCATACGCAAACATAATAAAATGCTTGCTGATTTAATTTGTGAGGTGTGTTTTTTCTTGGAAATTCGAGAAACGTAAGCAGCCAATCGGTCACATTTTAGGTGCAAGGTTTGATGTTTGCGTAATATATAAATATATTAGCGCCCAAATTAGGGGTAAGGTAAAGCAAATCGTCATGGCAGCCTAGCGGACGTTTATGTTAAGAGCTGTGGTTTGCATGCTTCCTCTTCGTGTTCGTACTATAATTATAAACTTACTACAACTGGAAATCAGATTGGCTTTATGAAAAAGATAGCACTGCATTGGCAGATTTTATTGGGTATTGTACTGGGGTTGCTGTTCGGTGTAGTGCTTTCGCAGTTTTCATGGGGCAAAGATTTTGCCGTCGATTGGATCAAACCGTTTGGTACGATTTTTATTAATTTGCTCAAACTTATCGCTATTCCGCTAATCATTACCTCGCTGATTACGGGAATCGCTAACTTGAAAGACCTTACCCAACTGTCTAGTATGGGGAGCAAAACCTTTGTTATCTATATGGCTACGACGTTCATTGCATTGGCAGTAGGGTTGATGGTGGTCAATACGGTTAAGCCTGGTAATTACATTAGTGATGAAACGCGTTTTGAGATGCAATCGCAATATGAAGGTGCGGCAGGAGAAACGCTTGAACGTGCCGAAGCTGCTGCAAAGCAGGGGCCATTGCAACCACTTATAGACATTGTTCCCGAAAATATATTTGGTGCAGTCAGCTCCAATGTGAACATGCTCCAGGTAATCCTGTTTACTATCCTCTGTGGAATAGCTTTGATGATGATATCAAGGGAGCGTAGCGGTCCGTTGATCGAGTTGTTTAACGGTGCTGCAGATGTTATCCTCAAGATTGTAGATATGATCATGAAAGTAGCACCTGTTGGCGTATTTGCGTTAATGCTAGCATTGGTGGTTGAGATCGAATCACCTGACGTATTTGTGGCGCTGGGGATGTACGGTATGACCGTCGTTTTAGGGTTGCTCATATTGTTGTATATTGTTTATGCAGCTATTATCAAGTTGTTTGCTGGTATCAGTCCTATTCATTTTTATAAGAAGATATTGCCTGCGAAATTAGTGGCTTTCTCGACCAGTTCGTCCGCTGCAACGCTGCCAGTTACAAAAGAATGCGTCGAAGAACGCCTCGGGGTCAATAAGAAGATTAGCGGGTTTGTCTTGCCGATTGGTACGACAATTAATATGGATGGAACCTGCTTGTACCAGGCCGTGGCAGCGGTGTTCATCGCCCAGGTTACGGGTCATGATTTGACATTAGTTGATCAACTGACCATTGTGCTTACCGCCACGTTAGCTTCCATCGGTTCGGCTCCTGTACCGGGTGCGGGTATGATCATGTTGGTCATCGTCCTGGAATCCATTGGTGTTGACCCGGCGAGCATCTTCTTAATATTAGCCGTCGACCGTCCGCTGGATATGTGCCGTACCGTTGTTAACATTACTGGAGATGCGATGATTGCAGCGGTGGTCAACAAGCGAAGCGGCTACGAATTGAAGCCGACGATAGATGACTAAAGGAAAGTAAGGGTAAGTTCGTGCTTAGGGGCTTTTCTCCACGATATGGTGTAAGATAAAGGCGGCTAATCGTGCTGTTCGGTCATCGATATCGAAGTCGGGATTCAGCTCGGCGATGTCGATGGAAAGCAATTTTCCGCTATCAATAATGCGGTTGAGACAGTTAAGGAAAACATGGTCGGGTAAGATCCCATTGTAGGCGGGCGCGCTTACACCTGGCGCAAAAGCGGCTGCAAAAACATCCATGTCAATGGTCAAGTAGATGTGCTCGTTTTGACGGATGAACCCATCGACCAGGCTGTTGGTTTGGGTCAAACTATCCTTATGGAAATCTGTAGCCGTGATATAACTCGTCCCCGTTCGTTCGGCTGTGTCAAATAAAGCCCGTGTGTTACTGGCTTTTTGGATACCGATGGCCAAATACCCAAATTCTGTATAATCAGGATGGTATTCGCCAACGATTTGCCAAAATCCGGTTCCGGAGCTTGGTCCAGCAGCATCGGGAACACGGTTGTCGAAGTGTGCATCGAAATTAATGATGCCGACAGTCCCGTTCGTGAATTGACGTATGCCCCGATAGTGTCCGTATGTAATTTCATGTCCTCCACCTAAGAGGATTGGGAAGCCTCCAATTTGTAAAATCATGGAAACGGCTCTAGCCAATTGTTCCTGTGCTTGCTCCAAGTTGCCATTGGAGCACACAACATCGCCCGCATCGGCCAGTCGCCGAGTTGCCGTATGGACGGGCAGGTTAGCCAATGCCTTACGTAGGGATTCTGGGCCTTTATATGCACCGATTCGCCCTTTGTTTCGGCGTACCCCTTCATCGCAACAAAAACCTAATAATACGGCAGTTCCGAGCAGGTTGGCTGTAGGATTTGTGGTAAGATCTATGAGTTGTATATGCTGGTGCCATCGGAGGTGTTCAGTTGAAATCCCGTCTATGCGTCCTCTCCAATTTGCAGGGTTAGGTGGGAGGTAGTGTGTTTGCTTTATCATACGACACCTCCGTTTTTCCATACCGTTGAGGGTTTCAATGCCCCTTGGTTATAAAAGATATCACGGTAGTCGGTTGTGTCGTAGGCTTGCATATCCGCTAATAAACCGATATCAAGCATGCCTCTGTCATCCAGCCCCAGCGCTTTTCCCGCGCGGAAGGAAAGGCCAGCCAGTGTTTCGGCGAGCGACAACTTTTCGTATGCGCCGAATATTGCAGCTTGGGTTAACAGGTCGCCCATAGGTGCCGATCCGGGATTCCAGTCGCTCGCTATCGCCACGCAGGCCCCGGCATCCAATAGCCGGCGAGCAGGGGTAAAGTCCATACCCAATCCCAATGAAGCTCCCGGCAGGGCCACGGACACGATGTCAGACTGGGCAAGGAGGGTTATTTCCTTGTCGCCGCTAGCTTCCAAATGGTCGGCTGAGATTGCACCTGTATCGACGGCAAGGGCTGATCCGCTAGTGCTGAATTGGTCGGCGTGCACCGTAATGGCAAACCCCAGAGCTTGGGCATTGCGGATATACCGGTGAGCATCCGTGGCTTCAAAAGCTGACTCTTCTACAAAGATGTCAACCCGATTGGCTAATTGTTCCTGTTTGACTACCGGTAAGAGGTTATCGATGAGGTACTGAAGGTATTCGCTGGGTGACCCTGAGTAATCTCGAGGTTTCATGTGGGCTGCTAGGCAGGTTGCAACGAGATCAGCACGAGTTTGTTGATTCGCCTTTGCGATAGCCCGTAGCATTTTTAATTCGTTAGGTATGTCCAGCCCATAGCCGCTTTTGACTTCGATGGTGGTTACACCTTGATCTAATAGTCGGTTCGCCCGCTTTTGCGTTAATTCAGCTAAGTCGGATTCCGTAGCATGGCGTGTTTGCAATACCGAATCCCATATTCCACCTCCAGCGTTCGCGATTTCGAGGTAGCTCTTGCCTGCTACGCGCATGGCATAGTCGCGGGCACGGCTTCCGGCAAAGCAAATATGGGTGTGGCAGTCGATAAAACCGGGTATAAGTACTTGTTTTCCCTCTATTTCAAAGCTATCTATTTGGCTGAACCGTTTGGTAAGTTCTTTAAATAACCCAATGGACACAATCCGGCCATCGTGGACGACAATGCCTCCATCCGTTATGATTTCCAATTGTTCGTCTGCTATAGCGCCTTTATTAGGAAGGCCACGCATGGGAATGATTTGCGAGAAAGGACCGATTAATTTCATGATACCTCCTTTGTGATGGATAAGCTGATTTCTTTTAAATAAGCAAGCCGAATTTTTCCCCATGGGCGGTTGCAGATTCGTATCCGGCGTCATGGTGGCGAAACACGCCCATGGCGGGGTCGTTATACAATACCCGACGTAGGCATTCGGCAGCACGATCAGTACCGTCGGCGACGATAACCACGCCGGCGTGTTGGGAATATCCCATCCCCACACCTCCACCGTGGTGGAACGAAACCCAAGAGGCTCCGCCAGCGGTGTTGCTCATCAGGTTGAGCAGGGGCCAATCTGATACGGCGTCCGATCCGTCTTTCATGGATTCCGTTTCACGGTTAGGAGAGGCGACTGACCCACAGTCAAGGTGGTCACGCCCAATGACGATTGGTGCTTTGACCTTGCCGGATTTGACAAGTTCGTTGAATAGCAATCCAGCTTGTTCGCGCTCGCCCATGCCAAGCCAGCAGATGCGGGAGGGCAAACCTTGGAAAGCGATTTTTTCCCGTGCTTGGCGTAGCCATGCGTGTAGTGGGGCGTTGTCTGGGAACAAGTTCATCAGCGCTTGGTCTGTCGTGTAAATATCTTCAGGGTCGCCGGATAGCGCTACCCAGCGGAACGGTCCCTTGCCCTCACAAAACAGCGGGCGTATAAATGCTGGTGTGAATCCTGGAAAGTCAAATGCATGGGGTTCGCCACCTTCTTTAGCAAATTCGCGTAGATTGTTGCCATAGTCGAAAGTAATGGCACCTCTTTTTTGCATTTCCAGCATGTAGCCTACGTGGCGTGCCATGCTTTGCAACGCTTTTTCCTTGTAGGCTGTGGGGTTGACTTGTCGCAGGTGGGCTGCTTCGGCCAAACTCATGCCATGAGGTACGTATCCGTTTATAGCGTCGTGGGCAGATGTTTGGTCGGTTAATATGTCAGGTATAATATTTTTCTCCAATAGTTTGGCTAAGAAGTCGCCGGCATCGCTGACGATCCCGATGGATATCGCCTCCTTTTTAGCCATGGCGTCCTTAGCCCATTGCAGAGCTTCGTCCGTTGATTCGGTCATTCGATCAATGTATCGAGTTTCCAGTCGCTTGCGTATGCGGGAAGCATCCACGTCGGCACCAATAAAGACAGCTCCGGCCATTGTTGCGGCGAGAGGTTGGGCACCGCCCATACCACCAAGGCCGCCGCTGACCAGCAGTTTGCCACGGAGATCACCATTAAAATACTGTCTAGCACATTCCTCAAACGTTTCGTAAGTGCCTTGTAGAATGCCCTGGCTGCCAATGTAAATCCAACTGCCGGCGGTCATCTGTCCATACATCATCAACCCCTTGGCTCGTAATTCGTTGAAGTGTTCCCATGTAGCCCATTTGGGTACAAGGTTGCTGTTGGCAATCAGTACACGGGGTGCTTGGGGATGGGTGCGCACGATGCCCACGGGTTTGCCCGATTGCACGAGGAGCGAATGGTCTTCGTCCAATTCAAGCAGGCAAGCGATGATTTTCTCCAAGGAAGCACGGTCGCGCGCCGCTTGTCCAATACCCCCGTATACAACCAGTTCGTCTGGGTTTTCGGCGACGTCGGCATGCAGGTTGTTCAGCAGCATCCGGATGGCAGCTTCGGTTTGCCAACTTTTGGCATGTAGGGTGTTGCCTATGGGCGCATGGTAATGTGGATGGGAAGCGTACTTGCTAAGAAAGGTTGAAAGAGTCATAACGCGGGTTTTTAAGGTTAAACGATAGTTTCTCGGCGGTGGCATTAGCTTCATTTACCAATACTTCACTTTTGATGAGCCTTGCTAATTTGTTGATGTCATGTGAAAAAATTCGATCCTTGTCTGCAAAAGGCACTTCGCTTCTGACGAGTTCATGGCAACGCTCGATAACGGCTGATGAACGCAATGGCCGCCTGAAATCCAGGGCTTGGGCGGCGTAAAGGAGTTCGATGGCCAGTATGTTCTCCAAATTATCGAGTACGCGGTTTAGTTTTCGGCCGCTGATGGAACCCATGGACACGTGGTCTTCTTGCCCTAAGGAAGTAGGGATGCTATCTGCACTCGCCGGAAAGCACAGCGATTTGTTTTCGGATACCAATGCGGCAGTGGTGTACTGTGGGATCATGAAGCCCGAATTGAGTCCGGCATCTTGGATCAGGAGTTTGGGAAGGCCGTAGCGACCTTCGATGGTCAGGTAGCTGCGTCTGTCTGAAATATTTCCTAATTCGGCCGCGGCTGTCGTGGCGTAATCCAATGCCATAGCCAGGGGTTGTCCGTGGAAGTTACCTCCACTGATGGTGTCGTTAGCATCAAAAACGATGGGGTTATCCGTCACGGCGTTGATTTCGATTTCGGTTACCTCCCGAAGATGTAGCCAGGCTGTACGTGAAGCTCCGTGCACCTGCGGGATACACCGGAGAGAATAGGGGTCTTGTACCCGACCGCAATCGGGATGGGAATTGGCAATTTCCGAATGGCTGAGCAGTTGCCACATTCGATGGGCTACCAATTGGTTGCCCGGGAAAGGACGTATCTCGTGCAAGCGGGCATCGAATGGCTTATACGAACCGACTAGCCCGTCGATGGACATGGCGCCAATCAGATCTGCGGCTTCCAGCAGATTGTGGAAACGGTATACGGCATGTACGGCATGGGCAGCAATGAATTGCGTGCCGTTAATGAGTGCTAAGCCTTCCTTGGGGCCTAGTTGCAATGGCGATATACCCAAGGATGCCAGTACTTCCACTGCGGGGCGTATCTGTCCTTGGTAAAAGACCTCGCCTAGCCCAATCAATGGGAGAAAGAGATGGGAGAGAGGTGCCAAATCGCCCGAAGCACCCACGGAGCCCTGCTCTGGGACGACGGGAATGACGTCGTTATCAATCATCCAGATGATGCGATCTACCGTTTCTGGACGAATACCGGAATATCCTTGGGCTAAGGCATGCACCTTGATAATCATCATGGTTTTTGCTAATTCCGGTGCAATGGGATTTCCCACGCCGACGGCATGGCTCATTAGGAGGTTGTGCTGCAATTGGACAGTTTCTTCAGCAGAGATGATGGTGTCGCAGAGTGGGCCGAAGCCTGTGTTGATGCCGTAAACAACATGATGCTGTTTCACGATGTCGGCTACGAATCTGGCGGATTGTGTGACCTTGGTACGCGCCGCACCGGTCATTGTTCCGTTGCAATCGCCCTGGCATAGCCGTATCGTTTTATCGATGGTTAGCTTTTCGATGCCGTATTGGAATGTATTACTCATCGTAGTGTATTATGTTAGCGTAGTGAATGATGCGTTGGGATAATGGTTCGTGGTCAAATTCCTGTTCTAAGGCGGTAATAGCAGGGAGAAGAGATGCGGTTGCCGGATTATTGTCCATCATATTCTGGACGGCATCACTGATAGTGGCCCAAATCGGTTGAATTCGGGCGAGCAATTCCCGACCCTTTTCTGTCAGACTGACCAGTTGTTTTCTTCCGTCAACCTCGCTGCGTGAAATTTCCACAAATCCTTTCTTTCGCAATTGATACGTCAGTTGGCTGGATGCCGAGTGGGATACCGAAAGGGTGTCGGAAAGGGCTTTGATGGATAATTGGCCCTCGGATGCCAATAGATAAAATAACGGAAACCAGCCTGCTTCAAATTCGATGCCGTGGTGTTGGTAAACCTTGTTGATCTCGGCGATGAAATACTCGCTGACTCGCCGTAAGCGACTGCCCAAAACAAGGCCTCCGAGTGATTGGTAAAAATCCATATAAAATAGGTTGTATAAGTGCTTATACAAAGTAAGCGAATGTCATTGACAATTACAAGAATGAGGTCACAGGTACTTTATGGGATTAAAGAGATGTTGTGGCTTATTGTATATGATGATGTTCTTGTGAAAAGCAAATATTTCGTTTCGATGTAGGAAGCAAAATGGGGGGAAACCCTTGGGCGTTGTGTCTTGTTTCATACCGATATTTATCACACAGTCTGATGAGGTATAAAGTTGTGGTCGATATTTGAATTTGAAATGATAGCACTCTAGGGTATACTTTAGCTGGATACATGTGGTGGGGAGCCGGTCAACTCGCGCACCATTTTACCCATATCGGTAGTAATAAATTAAAACAATACACAAAATGAAAATAATTAAAATCACCTCGCTCTTGTTATTGGTCACTTTTTTTAGCGGATCATGTTCTAAGGATGATAAACAGGAACCCAATTTTGAACTGGGTAAAGTCACGCTTTCTATTACTGGAGATGTGGAGGGCACCTTTTCAGGAATAGCAGACTTTGATGTCGTTTCCACGTCACAGACACAGGTTTGGACGATGAATATGTACGATTATAATCCCCAAATATTTTCCTTGTCTCTTGTCGACATCTCTATTGAAGATGTATCGAGGCCTGAGCCGGGAGTATACACGATAGGAAGTTCTGTGTCAGCAGATTATAGTGCGGTGTTTGATTACTTTCCCGGTGGGAATTACGAACAAGGGAAGAGCTATAGTACAAGCCATATTTTGGATGGCTTCATTGGTAGTGATACCTATGGTATATTGACGATTACGTCTTCAAACGATAATACGGTGCAAGGAAGTTTTGAGTTTAACGCCCACCGACTGGACGACCGGATGAATGTCATTGGGACCGTAAAGGTAGTTGCTGAATTTACCGCCAATAAACGAATATCACAATAGCCTGTCAATCATACAAGAAGCATTTGAATTGATGATGCAGTAACCGAGCTTTGTTATATGACCTCGTTGCATAAAGACGGGTAGTTATAGGTTGATACGATGGAATGCTAACTTCTTTGCTAAGCTGAACGGAAATAAACCACATGAAATGCGGCGGTATATGCTCGTACTTGAGTTTTTAGTTGTAGCGTAGCAGACAAGTATAGCTTTCGGGTTGTATTGCCAAGTTTCACTCATTAACTTACCTAAAAAGACGTTGACGGAATCTGGTATGGCGGTAAAGACAGCTTTTAAGGTCTTACTTTTCAGTTTGTCTTAGGTTATATCACTGAAGAATACTAATTTTATACTTCGGTTATGTCAGGGATATTCCGTTTTAAGCAATTTGACGTTGAGCAGTCGGGATGTTCGATGAAAATCAATACCGATGGGGTGCTCTTAGGGGCAATGGCGATGGCCGATAAGCCCCAACGGATACTTGATATCGGTACCGGAACGGGGGTCATTGCATTGATGTTGGCTCAGCGTTTTACCGTCTCTAAGGTAGTGGCCGTTGAGATCGATCCGCAAGCAGCGGAAACCGCCCGTTATAATTTTGATAGGTCGCCCTTTGCGCGACGTCTTTCTTGCCATACCATTGATTTAGCCGAATTCAAGCCTAGCGATTCTTATGATCTGATTGTTTCTAACCCGCCTTATTTCCTGAATGCACTCAAAAATCCGGATGCTAGGAAAAGTATGGCCCGTCATGCGGATTGGCCTTTTTTTGAACTTTTATTGGGCCGTGCAAAGGATTGGATTTCCGAATCGGGGAGTCTCCAGTTGGTCTTGCCGATTACCATGGTGGATGAGTTGTGCAAGCGGGCGGAACAGAGTTTCGAACTTGCGTGCCAATGGCGGATTGATATTTATTCGTTTGAGAACGAACTCCCTATCCGAAGTATAGTCGCATTGGGAAAACAAACGATGGGAAAGGAGAGACAAAGGTTTGTTATTTACGAAAGCAAAGGTCGACATGGTGCGGATTATAGGGCATTGCTGAAAGATTTCTTTTTAGCTTTTTGAATTGCTACTTTCGTTACTGGGCAGGCGATACCAACATGCCTGCTTAGGGTTTATCTCATGACAAGAATAGGGTTATTATCAGACACGCACAGCTATCTCGACGAGGCGGTTTTCAAGCATTTTGAGTCGTGTGACGAAATCTGGCACGCGGGTGATTTCGGGAATATGGAGGTTGCTGATGCGCTGGGGGCCTTCAAACCGTTACGAGGCGTTTATGGTAATATTGACGGACAGGATATCCGTGCGGTGTATCCGGAACACCTGCGTTTTTTCTGCGAGGAAGTGGATGTTTGGATTACCCATATTGGCGGTTATCCAGGTAAGTATAGCCCCCAGGTACGGGATGAGATTCGGAAAAACCCACCTAAACTCTTTATATGTGGACATTCCCATATCCTGAAAGTCATGTTCGACCAAAAACTGAGTTGCCTACACATGAATCCCGGCGCTGCCGGCAAACAGGGATGGCATAAAGTCAGGACACTAGTTCGGTTCAGCATCGACGCCGATCGAATCGAAAACCTCGAAGTTATTGAATTAGCGCGTTGAATTTTTAGAGCTGCGGTAACGCATTGCCTGAACTCCGTGTATACATTACGTCGTTAAAATACACGAAGGAATTGAAGGCATACGAATGGATTCGTACACCAGTCTCTACAATGAAATCTTGTATATATTAACACTGTTAATTATATTTGCATTGTTAATATTATAGTATGGGTATCAAGGAACGAAAGGAACGACATAAGGAAGAACTCAAAGCGAGAATCCTCGAAGCAGCTAAAAGATTGTTTATAAAAGAGGGATACGAGGCAACCTCTATTCGTAAGATTGCGGCAGCGATCGAAATTAGTCCCACGACTATCTACCTGTATTATAAAGATAAGACCGACATTGCGTATGCACTCCACCAAGAGGGATTTAATTTGTTGCATGAGCGTTTTATTGCATTGGCCTATGTAGATAATCCTTTTGAACGTTTGAAAGCCATGGGGTGGTCTTATTTGCAGTTTGCTGTAGAATATCCTGACTTTTATGAGATTATGTTTATTATGAAAGAACCTATGGAATACCTGCGGGCGCATCATCCTGAAGAAGAGTGGCCTGAAGGTGAACGTGTATTCGATGGTTTGGTTGCTACCGTGACAGCCTGTCAAGAGGGTGGTTATTTTACAGGAGTAGACATCCATGAAATGGCGATGTTGGCCTGGAGCACCGTGCACGGATTGTGCTCACTACACATTACCGGACATTTCAAACACGTAGCTGAAAAATGCATAAGTGAAACAGAGGACTCACAGACACGAGCTTTCATGGATCGGGTTTTTAAAATTTTTATCCAATTATTAGAAAAGCAATAGTGGATATTGCTGAATTAAATAACACTGTTAATAATGAGAGCGGTATTTACTTTTATTCATGCCGTGCTGTTTTTAGCTGCATTTTTATGCCGTATCCAATCCGGGGTGGCGCAAGACGTACTTGAGACCTATATTAGCGAGGGGCTGAAGGGCAACTTGCTTCTGCAACAGCGAAATGTGTCACTCCAAAAAGCGATGTACGCACTTAAGTCAGCCCAAAGTATGTATCTGCCTTCGGTGGATTTATTGGCAGATTACCTGACGGCAGATGGTGGGCGTAATATCCCCCTACCCATTGGTGATATGCTCAATCCTGTGTACAGCACGTTGAATCAATTAACACAATCTGACAACTTTCCCCAGATTGACAACGAGACGATCAATTTCCTGCCGCGCAATTTCTACGATGCGCGTGTGCGCGCATCGTTGCCACTACTGAATACCGATATCGGGCACAACAAGCGTATCCATGAGCAGCAGGTGCGGCTGCAGGAATACGAAGTGGATATTTACCGACGTGAACTGGTTAAGGAAATCAAGACGGCCTATTTTGCTTACCTCAACGCCGAACAGGCGGCGGCCATCCACGAATCTGCGCTTGAACTTGCCCAGGAGGGCAAACGTGTCAATGAAAAATTGGTTGAAAGTGGCACGGGCTTGCCAGCCCATGTGTTGCGGTCGGGTAGCGAGGTGGCTCAGTCCGAAGCCCGGTTGGAACAGGCCTGGCTCCAAGTGCGTAATGCAAAGTTGTATTTCAATAGCTTACTTAACCGACCGGGAGATAGTGATATAGACACTCGCTACGATAGTGAGCACGCCCTCGCCGAGGCAGCAGCCATGCTCCATCGGACAGGGAGCGTGGACGGCCGGGAAGAGATCCAGTCGCTACGTACCGCGGTAAGCGTCCACGAAACCGTGCTGAAGATGAATCGGCACTACCGGGTGCCTAAGATTAATGCCTTCCTCGACCTCGGTTCGCAGTCAGAAGGGTTACGCTTCAACGGCCAAACCCGTTATTACATGGCTGGGTTGCAACTTACACTCCCCTTGTACAGCGGCAACCGGAACAAAATGAAGGTACAGCAAACGCAGTTGGATGTGGAAGATGCACAGCTCCAACTCGCCCAAGCCGAACAGCAACTGCAGTTGTCAAACTCTGTGGCAAACCATGACCTCCAATCTGCATGGCGCGTCTACCAATCGTCCTTGCAGCAGCTAGAGACGGCACAAGCCTACCAGCGCCTAGTGGATAGGGGATACAAGGCAGGAACAAATACCTACATCGAGACGGTTGATGCACGAAACCAATATACCACAGCGAGGATTGCCGCACTCATTAATCAATATAGGGTACTGTCGGCCGCAGCAGTTGTGGAACGTGAAAACGCAAGTTACCCACTTACCCCATAGAACGAATAAAGCAAACAGAACCATGGATAAAATCAGCTATACGAATTTAGCCATAGCCCTGATGTTCGCCATCAGTGCATGTAGTGGTAATAGGCAGGAAACTCAGCCTCTCGTCCAAAGAGAGGCCATTCCGGTGGAAGTCATGCCGCTGGCCATGCAGGATACGGCACAGGTCATTATGGCATCGGGCACCTTTACGACTGAGGAGGAAACCGTATTGTCGTTTAAAAACGGGGGCATTATGCAGCAACTACACGTAAAGGAAGGCGACGCGTTCCGGAAGGGGCAGCTGCTAGCAACGCTGGACCCGACTGAAATCAACACCGCCGTAAGGCAGTCGCAGCTTGTATTGGAAAAGGCTGAACGCGATTACAGCCGTGCTCGGCAGCTTTATCGTGATAGCGTGGCGACGCTGGAGCAGATGCAGAATGCAAAAACTGCCTTTGAGGTGGCTCAGCAAGATGCAGAGCGGGCGTCCTATAATCTAGGGCATAATGCTATGCGTGCTCCGTTTGATGGCTACGTGCTACAACGTCCGGTCAATGTTGGTCAGGTCGTAGGACCGGGTATGCCGGTGCTAGTAGTAAGTGGCACAGGCCGTAGTGGTTGGCTTTTGCGGGTTGGGGTAGGGGATAGACAGTGGGCTGCTATCCGGGTGGGAGACGCGGCCCAAATAACGAGTGGCACCGTGGCGGACACCTCAATACCAGCTGTCGTGCACCGGAAATCCGAAGGCTTAGACCCACAGTCAGGTACGTTCAGCGTATACCTCAAATTGCAAGGCAACGAGTTCCCGGACTTGGCCCTAGGGATGTTTGGCCAGGCGACGATTACCTTGTCAGACAAGCTGGATGCGTGGCTGATTCCATACGACGCGTTACTCGATGGCGATGCGGGCAAAGGTTACGTCTTCGTCACGAACGACGGGCATACGGCCAGACGTGTCGAGGTGCAGTTAGGTGATATCCAAAAAGATCATGTCGTCGTTACCGGGGGGCTCGAACATGCCCGAGACCTCATTGTATCGGGAAGCCCGTACCTGCGCGACGGAGCGGAAATCATGATAAAATAGACAGTTATGGACTTGATCAAGTATCCCATAAAAAACTACCAGTTCACGCTTATCATGGTGCTGCTGGTAGTGGCAGTCGGCGTTAGCAACATCCTGACCATGCCCCGGGCCGAAGACCCAGAGATGCATCCCCCAAATTTTCCCGTCGTGGTAGCGTATCCGGGCACAAGCCCCAAAGATATGGAGCAATTGGTGGTCAAACCCATGGAAAGCCGCTTGTATGATCTGGATGGCATCAGCCGTATCCACACCACCATATACAATGGCTTGGCGGTGTTCTTTGTGGAGTATGAGCACGGTGTGAGTTACGAAGCCAAATACCAAGAGCTCATCCGGGAGATTAGCGCACTGCGGCAGCAATTGCCTGATGATGTATATAGCGTTGAAGTGCAAGAAATAGATCCGACCGGGGTAAATGTGCTGCAGGTAGCACTTGTTTCCGAAAATGCTTCGCGCAAGACACTGAAAATGCTTTCTGACGATCTGAAGGAAGAGCTGGAAAAGATTAAAGCCCTAAAAAAAGTACAGGTAAGTGGCCTGTCGGACCAATTGATCCGGGTAGACGTGGAACCTGGGCGCTTAGCCCAGTTGGGGATACCGCTAAATCAAGTTATACAAGCTATCCAAAGCGAAGGTGCGAACATCCCTGGGGGCAGCGTACTGGCGGGAGGCAAGGTGTTCAGTATCAAGACTAGTGGCAACTATCAAAGTGTCGACGGTATCAAAAATACCATCGTATCAAGTGCCCAAGGTCACAATATCTTATTGAGCGATGTGGCAGATGTATATGCTGATTTTGCACCCGAAACACACATTACCCGGCTTAATGGATATCGGGCGGTTTTCGTGAATGCTGCACAGAAATCCGGAGAGAATATCAGCCGTACGCAGGAGCAATACTTGCAAGTAATTGACGTATTTCGAGAGAGGTTGCCAGCTAATGTGGATATGGTACTGCATTTTGACCAAGGCGAGAACGTGGGAAAAAGGCTCGGTGGTTTGGGTACCGATTTTATCATCGCGGTCGTCCTGGTGCTTTTTACGCTGCTTCCTTTGGGTACACGGGCGTCATTGGTCGTGATGATTGCCGTACCTTTGTCGTTAGCGATCGGTGTCATTGTGCTCAATGCGTTTGGCTATTCGCTCAACCAACTGAGCATTGTGGGACTGGTGGTCGCTCTGGCTTTGGTTGTCGACGACAGCATCGTCGTCGTTGAAAATATCGAAAGGTGGATGCGCGATGGTTTTACCCGTATGGAAGCGGCCGTGCGTGGTACCCACCAAATTGCTTTGGCCGTGGTGGGGTGTACGGCCACGCTGGTCATTGCGTTCTTGCCACTCATGTTCATGCCGGAGGTCGCGGGCGACTTTATCCGTAGCTTACCTGTAGCAGTCATCGCGTCGGTCGTCGCTTCGATGTTTGTTGCACTCTTTGTTGTGCCCTTCTTGTCGACGCATATCCTGAAACCCCATAAGAACCCCGAGGGAAACGCCGTGCTTCGATGGCTCAAGCAGGCGATACATATGACTTATGCCGTGTTGCTGGATAAGGCTTTGAAACGGCCATGGCGTGCCTTAGCTATTGCTACAGTTGTATTTGCTGGTTCGTTGGCACTCATTCCAGTCATTGGGTTCAGCTTGTTCCCAGCGTCCGAAAAGCCACAATTTCTTATCCGAATCAATACATCGCTACAGGCTAATATTCACGCCACGGACAGTATAGCGCGGCAAATTGAGCAAGAACTTGATGAGCTAGCAGAGGTGCAATATTATGCCACCAACGTAGGAAAAGGCAATCCTCGGATTTATTACAACGTGGAGCAAGCTAGTGAGCGAGCTGACTTTGCCGAGATTTTCGTGCAGTTGCGCCAGGACACGAAGCCGAAAGACAAGGAAGCGCTCATAGCTCAACTTCGCCAACGTTGGACACCTTATCTAGGTGCCAAAGTTGAAGTGAAGAATTTCGAGCAGGGTGTGCCCGTCATATCTCCGGTAGAAGTACGGTTGTTTGGACCTAGCCTCGACACCTTGAAGGCATTGGCCAACCGCGTGCAAGACCTCTTGGAGAACACACCTGGGGCGTTGTACGTGAATAATCCGGTGCGCAACGACAAGATGGATATCCAGGTAGAGGTACACCGAGATAAAGCTTTGGCATTGGGCGTGCCTACCGCTAATATCGACCGTACGGTACGCATGGCCTTGGCTGGGGTGGATGTGGGCATCTATACTGACCCCGATGCCGATGACGATTACTTAGTTCGCCTGAGTGTGCCTCGACCCGCTTATGCCGATTTGTCGGTATTTGATCAGATTCACGTCGATAACGTGCAAGGAACTGCCATTCCGTTCAGCCAATTGGCTACACTGAAGCTTGTACCCTCACCACCAGTAGTGTATCACAGTAACCGAGAGCGAACGGTTTCCGTTAACAGCTTCGTAGATGTGGGATACACCAATGATCGTGTGATCAACGACGTCATCCGACAGATGGACGGGATGGATCTGCCCTTAGGGTACCGTTATGAGATGGGCGGGGAGGTGGAGAGCCGCGCACGGTCGTTCGGTGGTTTTGGTACGGTAATCCTAATTACTGTGTTCCTTTTTATTGCGGTGTTGGTGCTGGAGTTCAAAACGTTGAAGAGTACGTTGATCGTATTGTCAGTCATCCCTTTGGGGATTGTCGGCGCGGTTTTGGCCTTGTTGGTAACGGGTAATACGCTCTCCTTTGTGGCGACCGTCGGCTTAGTCGCATTGGCGGGTATCGAAGTGAAAAACACGATCCTGCTCGTCGACTTCACCAACCAGCTTCGGCGAGAGGGTATGGAGCTCAATGCAGCCATCGAAAAAGCGGGAGAGATGCGTTTCCTGCCCATCATCCTTACAGCGCTTACGGCCATCGGAGGTCTGCTGCCCATAGCATGGTCCAGCAACCCGCTGATTTCGCCATTGGCGATTGTGATAATAGGCGGGTTGGTCAGCTCTACACTACTATCCCGCATTGTCACGCCCGTAGTGTACAAATTGATGCCGCCTAAGATAGAGAGATAAAAAAAGTACTTTAGAGGTTATCCCGAACGTCGATCAGGAACGATTTAAGCCGATGGAGCGAATCGATAACCCGTTGGTTTTCCTTAGCTTCGTTTTTATTGTTTTTCAGGAAATCTCGGGCGCCTTGGAGCGTATAGCCTTTGTCTTTGACGAGGTTGAAGATAATTTTAAGATTTGAAATATCTTCTGGCGTGAAGAGCCTGTTCCCTTTCTTGTTTTTCTTCGGCTGGATGATGTCGAATTCCTTCTCGTAAAACCGTATCTGCGACGCATTGACGTTGAACATCTTGGTGACTTCACCCATGGTGTAGTACAATTTGTTTATTTCACGATCTTTATAAGGCATAGCGATTTAGTTTTCCCTTCCGTTCCAACAAAGATACAAGCGAAGGCCTGTATTTACAAACAGGCGGCGGATAAATCCAGATTCTAGACCCTTGTGACCTTAATCAAACGACTGGTTTTCCTGTGATGCGGCATCCAGTATAGCTGCATATTCCAAAGGAGTCAAGTCGCTGTAGATGAAATTGACTGGATTGACCGGTTGTCCGTTTTTATGTACTTCGTAATGGAGATGTGGGCCAGTGGACGTGCCTGAATTGCCCACATATCCGATTAAATCGCCACGTTTTACCAATTGTCCTTGTCGCACTACGCTTTTGCTCATGTGGCCATACAGGGTCTTGTAGCTGTATCCATGGTCGATCATAACCCGTAACCCGTATCCGCCGTCATAGCCTGACGATTCTATCTTTCCGTTGCCGGTAGCATAGATTGGAGTGCCTGACGGTGCTGTGAAGTCAATACCCGTATGCATTTTACGGATCTTGTGAACTGGATGGATCCGCACACCGAATCCGGATATGGCTCCTCGGGTTTTCCTCGAATCCAGTGGCTGGATAGCCGGTATACTGGCCATCATTTCTGCTTTAGACATAGCCATTTCCGTCAAGTCGTCATATGATTTGGATTGTACGTACAGTGCACGGGATATATAATCGAGTTTTTTCGTGGTCTCGATCATGAGTTTGGAGTGTTCGTAGTTTTCGAGGTTGCGGTAGCGGTTTATCCCCCCGAATCCTGCCTTACGAATATCGCCGTCGATGGGCTCGGCTTCGAAAATAACCCGATAAATATTATCGTCTCGCTCCTGCATATTCTCCAAGGCGGCTTCTACTTGTCTCATGCGGTCTTGTACAATGTCATATTGCAAAGCCATCTGGTTAATCTCCCGTTTGAGTTGCTTCTCCTGAGGAGAATCGATAAACGTGAAACCGATGTAGAGTAGAAAAAGAGCAAAAGCAAACGAACTCGTCACGAAACCCAAAATGCGGAGGGCTATCTTCTTGGAGCTCGTTTTTACTTTTTCGTATTTTAAAGTGCGGGAATTGTAGTAATACTTCGTTTTCGCCATACGTTTCTGTAATAATCCGTTGATGGTCTGGACGTCAAGCGAACAAAGATAGTGTATTCAAGGTAATGTTGTCTGCTAAAAAATGTTAAATTCGTGATTATCTTTGTTCTCAATACCTAGGGTATGATTGTCGTCAGTCGGTTCTGGACTTATGTGCTTAGTTTCGGTTTTGCCAAAGGCATGTTAGTCTTTCCGTTTATCCTCTTGGCAGACCGTCGGTATCGACAGGATCCGATATTGCTTAACCACGAACGTATCCATTACCGGCAAGCGGTGGAGCTGCTGGTAATCGGTTTTTATATCCTCTATTTGGTCGAGTTTTTCGTCCGATGGGTACAACACCGCAGCAGATCTGCGGCGTATTACCACATTTCGTTTGAGCGGGAAGCCTATAGGAATGAGCACAACCTTGGATACCTAGCCACACGGAAACCGTGGTCCTTCTTGTCGTATTATCGCTAAGGACTAAGGCTAGCTGATGAGTTGCAGGAAAGAGCTCAGTTTGGCTTTCAGCTGTCTGCGATCGACGATGAAATCCAAAAACCCGTGTTCCTGTACAAATTCAGCTGTTTGGAATCCCTTTGGGAGATCCTTTTTGATGGTTTCCTTGATAACTCTCGGTCCTGCAAACCCGATGAGTGCGCCAGGTTCGGCAATATTGATATCGCCCAACATAGCATACGATGCGGTCACACCACCAGTTGTTGGATCGGTCAGTAAACAAATGTAAGGGATCTTGGCTTTACTTAGCAGGGCAAGTTTTGCCGATGTCTTGGCCATTTGCATCAACGAAAATGCCGCTTCCATCATGCGCGCTCCGCCTGATTTTGAGATCAGGAAGAATGGGATCTTGTGTTCGATGCAATAATCGATAGATCGGGCGATTTTCTCGCCTACAACCGAGCCCATGGAGCCGCCAATGAATGTAAAATCCATGCAGGCTATGACTAAATCTCGGCCGTCTATCTTACCGTGGGCACAACGAATGGCGTCGTTTAAACCGGTTTTGGCATAGCTGTCCTCGAGCCGCTCGGTATAGGGTTTGGTGTCTTCGAATCCCAGGGGATCGCCCGAACGCAGCCCAGCAAACAGTTCCGTAAATTGATTGTCGTCAAACACGATAGAAAAATAAGCAGCTGAACCAATACGCAGATGGTATCCGCAGTAATGGCATACGTACTTATTCTCGATTTGCTCGAGGTTGAGTAGAGGCTTTTTGCAAGAAGGGCATTTGTTCCAAAGCCCATCAGGAGCCTCTTTCTTATGTTCTGTAGCCGTATTGATACCGGCTTTGTCTCGTCTAAACCAACTCATGAAGCACGATTAAATCCGACTGCAAATAAACGAAAAATAATCAGTATTGTCATGAGGATACCCGAAAACTCCGAAAAAGCGCGTTGTAGCAGCCTTATTGGGCAAAACCAGTCCATATCGGGTCTGTCTTTGAAGGTAAATTTACGAACTATGGATGCCATGGCCTGGGCCCGACTTACAGCATGCTGTGGTGGACAAGCGTGACTGTGCTGTCCGCAGATTCGGTATCGCCTTGAGCAAATAACTCGCCGAGGTTCATCAATTGGCTTTTATATGCTAATTCCGTCGGTCCGCCATTTATATCCAATAAGGCCAAATATTGTTGCTGCTGATTTAGCATGTTTGTGAAAGCAACTCGGTACTCGTCTTTGATAGGGGTAGAAGGAGGGAATACCTGCGCCATTGCATCAACCTGTTTCCCATGTTTCCAGAAACGGTAGCAGACGTGTGGTCCGGTCGCCAAGCCTGTGCTTCCCACGTAGCCAATAACCTCTCCTTGCACGACACGCTGGCCTTTTTTTACGGCTCGTTTGCTCATGTGCAGATATTGGGTGCTGTATACCTCGTCATGCTTTATTTTTACGTAGTTGCCGTTGCCACTACCATAAGCTGATTCAACAACTACACCATCGCCTGTAGCGATGATAGGCGTGCCATGTGGAGCGGCGAAGTCCGTGCCGAGGTGTGCCCGCCATACGCGTTGTACAGGGTGCAACCTGCGCAAGCTATATTGCGATGATATGCGCGTGTACTTCACAGGTGCCCGAAGGAAACTTCTCCGTAAGCTTTTTCCATCTTCATCATAATAACTGCCCTTCTCCTCGTCATTACCTTTGAAATAATGAGCTTGATACTCTTTGCCATTATGGGAAAAAATAGCGGATGAAATGCGTCCTGTGCCGACGGGTTCACCCTCGACATACGAACGCTCGTACATAATTTTGAACCAGTCGCCCTTGTTAATGCGGTAAAAGTTGATCGCCCATCCGTAAATCTCGGCAAGCTGTACGGCTAATTCCGTGCTTGCGCCCTGATCTTGCAGGGTCATGTACAGCGAGCCGTCAATGACACCCGCAACCTGCTCGATACGTCTGTCTACTTCTTTTTGCTCGGCGTAGATATGGATGTCATCACGTAAATCGTAGACGATGTAGTCAATCGCGTTGGGTTGGTAAATAAAATATGCCGCTTTGCCACTGGCGTCCTTAAATACTGAATACGGGTTGCCTACGCTAATCCGCCGTACGTCAAATACGTCTTTTGATTTTTCAGCAATGTGGTGTATCGTTTGTAGATCTATCTGGTGCTGCTGCAGGATGGTCGACAAAAACTCATTTTTACCAACAGTATACTCTTCGATTGTGTACGAGTCGATGGGGATACCAAAGCGGGTTTCCACGGGTGTCTCGCTTAGTTCAAGCGCTTCGGCCTGTGTTTCGTCTGCTGCCGAATCGTCGAATGATGAAAAAACAATGATGCTGATGCCTAGGGTAGATAGTAAACCAACGAGTAAGAGCGTGAGTGGTCTTTTTTTGATGTTCATGCTTATTTCCTGCTTGCTTCTCGCCCCATTGTTTATGGGGTGAAAGTCGCTTTCTGGTTTCTTTTTTGGTGAAAAATTTCGGTAATCCCGAAAGATGCTTTTTATAGACTACGCAAATAAAGTAATTATATTATTCAATGCCTAATTTTTAACATTTTTTTAACGCTCTGCGATTACTCAACGGGGCACGGTCTTAAGTCGCGATTATTAGGGTTCTCGATGCCGGCGTAGCACGAGTTTGTTTCGAGTGGCATTGTAAAAAAAGACGAAACCCCGGTTTATCCGGGGTTTCGAGGTTTTATCTTGTTTTTCTGCGTATTATGCTTTTTTTGCAAGTTCTTCTGCCATCGCTTTGCCGATATCTGCCGGTGACTCCACGACGCGGATACCGCATTCACGCATGATTTTCATTTTGGCTTCCGCAGTATCATCTGCACCACCCACGATAGCTCCGGCGTGTCCCATCCTTCTACCCGGAGGCGCGGTTTGGCCAGCGATAAACCCGACTACGGGTTTAGTGCCGTGTTCTTTAATCCAACGCGCGGCCTCGGCTTCCATGCCTCCACCGATTTCGCCAATCATGATGATTCCTTCAGTCTCCGGGTCATTCATCAATAACTCAACGGCTTCTTTGGTAGTCGTGCCGATGATGGGGTCGCCACCGATGCCGATAGCTGTGGTAATACCCAACCCAGCTTTTACCGTTTGGTCAACAGCCTCATAGGTTAGCGTGCCCGATTTAGAAACTACCCCTACCGTGCCTTTTTTGAAGATAAAGCCCGGCATGATGCCGATTTTGGCCTCGTCAGCAGTTATAACACCCGGACAGTTAGGTCCGATGAGTGTGGATTTTTTGTCGCTCAGGTAGGACTTCACGGCAATCATGTCCTTGGTAGGGATACCTTCAGTAATACAGACGATAACTTCGATACCTGCCTGTGCAGCTTCCATGATGGCATCCGCGGCAAACGGAGGAGGTACGAAAATAATGGAGACATTAGCTCCGGTTTCCTTTACGGCATCGGCTACGGTATTGAATACCGGGCGATCCAAGTGGGTTTGACCACCCTTGCCAGGTGTTACCCCACCAACGACCTGTGTGCCGTACTCGATCATCTGGGAGGCATGGTATGTGCCTTCGTTCCCGGTAAATCCCTGGACTATGACTTTTGAATCTTTGTTGACTAATACACTCATGCTTTATGGATTTTTAAGTGTCGCAAAGCTACGCTTTTGAGGTGATATATGGAAGTTTTTGCAGAACATTCAACGGCTTGGCGAAGTTACACTAGGGCTGAGCAGTTTCAATTTGTTGTAACACTCCCAAAGCACGATACCTACCGCTACGGCGATGTTTAGCGAGTGCTTCGTGCCGAATTGTGGGATTTCAAGGCAGTGATCAACCAAGGCCATGATATCTGTTGATACACCGTTTACCTCATTGCCGAAAAATAACGCGTATTTTCTGGTCGGATTAGGCGAAAAATCATGTAGCATCGTACTTTCCCGCGCCTGCTCAACCGCAATAAGCTCGTATTGTTCCTGCCGAAGCAGTTCGGCGGCATCCATTGTGGAAGCAAAATATTGCCAGTCGATCGATTGTGTGGCTCCCAAAGCGGTTTTTTCGATTTCGCGATGGGGTGGGGTGCCGGTAATGCCACAGAGGAAAATACGTTCAACGGCAAACCCATCCGCCGTCCGGAATGCCGAACCGACATTGTGCATGCTGCGCACGTTGTCCAACACAAGGGTAACGGACAGTTTTTCTTGAGTTTTGAACTCAGCGACGGAAGGCCGCTGTAATTCGTCCATAGCGAGTTTTTGCATGGTGCAAAGGTAATGAAGATTCCTGTTTCTTGAATTTTTCCGTACTTTTGCCGGTCAGGGGCCCTGCTTAAGCGGATTGGTTAAATTTGTCGCTTTTCATTTTGAAATATCGAA
>CAZXSL010000009.1:0-28547 GCA_964643235.1 uncultured Sphingobacteriaceae bacterium
ATATTACGCTAAAATCCAATTGTTTGCGATATGTCTTGTGGGTTTGGGCATCGGCCCGGGGCTGGGAGTAGCGCACGCCCATACCGAGGTTTCGGTACAGCAAACCGTCGTTCGAGGCAACGTAAACAGTGACGCGGAAGGAACGCTATCCGGTGTTTCAGTCCGTGAGAAAGGAACTGCTAATGCGGTTTCCACAAATGCCAATGGCGATTTCGAGATCCGCGTAGCTAATAACCAAAGTGTGTTGGTGTTTACATCTATCGGATACGAAACCACGGAAATAACTGTGGGTACCCAGCGTACGATCAACGTTACCTTAGCTCCGTCATCGCAGGAGATCGAGGGTGTGGTGGTAACAGCGTTGGGAATCAGCAGAGCCAAAAAGGCTTTGGGTTATTCTATCGAGGAAGTCAAATCGGAGGAGTTTGTTCGTGTACCGCAAGAAAACATCCTGAATGCTATGAGTGGCAAGGTTGCAGGTGTTACCATTAACCAAACCGGTGGGGTAGGTTCGTCGGTTAGTATGGTTATCCGTGGGGCGACCTCCCTAAGCAGCGACAACCAACCATTATTTGTCATCGACGGTGTGCCGGTTTCCAATACGGTAAACAACGTTACGAATATCGGTGACCGGAACAACGTGGATTATGGCAACGCCATATCAAGCCTTAACCCTGACGATATTGAGAGTGTAACCGTGCTGAAAGGTGCCAACGCAGCCGCACTGTATGGTTCGCGAGCAGGTAATGGTGTTGTGTTGATTACAACCAAAAGCGGGCGAGGAACAAATCGGGTAAGCATTTCCGTTACTTCCAATACGGTGGTTGACCGACCGTATCGGTTTTTGGATTTCCAAAGCAAGTTCGGTTCGGGTGCGTTTTCGGCGATCCCGACGGATATCAGTGGTTCACTCTTTTCCAATCCATTCGGTGCACTGGTTCAGGAAAACACCTCAGGGTCGTATGGAGCCGAGCTGGATAAAGGCTATCTGGCCGTTCAGTGGAACAGTCCAATAGGCGAAAACGGCAGGCCAATTCCGACGCCTTTAGTGTCTTACCCTAACAATATCCAGAATTTCATTCAAAATGCGCTGACTTCCACCAATAGCATCTCGGTAGCTAACAGCGATGACAAGATGAACTACCGCCTGTCGTATTCCAATATGGCACACCGTGGGATGATTCCCAATACGGATTTGCATCGGAATACCTTGAACCTCAACGGTGGCCTTAACATCCGGGATAATATCCGCATCTCCAGCATGGTGGACCTGAGCCGCAACAATGCAGATAACCGACCTAGTGGCGACCGTGGAACTAACCCCCTGGAAGCAGCTTATATGTTGTCGCCACACATTAATATCCTCGAAATGAAGGATTATTGGATGCCCGGACAAGAGGGCTTACAACAACGTAGCCACTATCCCGCCGGTTTCGATAACCCTTATTTTCTAGCTAATGAAGTAAGCAACGGATTTGTTCGCGACCGTTTGTACGGTAATGTTCGTGCGGACTGGGAAATCATACCAAGTTTGAACCTAATGGTTCGCTACGGACTGGATACCTATAAGGAGCGGCGTGAAACCAAATTGCCGATGAGCTATACTCGCGAGTTAAACGGAGGTTATGGTATCGTCAACCTGAATCGATTTGAGAGCAATGCAGACTTCTTGCTGAGTTATGACACCGAAGTCCAAGACTTTACAATTGGCGTATCCGGCGGTGGTAACTTCCGCTTCCAAAAGAATATGGATGTTGTCAATAAAACTAGAAACGGTTCCCAAGGTCTCATTTTGCCAGGTGTTTATACCTTGCAAAATATCTTGCCAACCGACCTGGATTATTCCAGCTACCTGATGCAACGGGGTGTGCATAGTGTTTACGGAATGGCCAACATCGGCTATCGTGATATGATATTCTTGGATCTGACTGCCCGTAATGATTGGTCGAGTACGCTTCCCGATGCCAGCCCTTATTTCTACCCTTCGGCGTCTCTTAGTTTGATAGTAGACGATATCCTCGGACTGGATAACCGAAACATCGACTTGATTAAACTGCGTGGTAGTTTTGCGGAGGTGGGTAATGACGCGGGAGCGTATCAGTTGGTCAACACCTTGTCTAATATGAGTGTGTGGGGCGATGTAGCGCGATTTGGTATACCGGGCACCCGTTTGATTCCTGATCTGAAGCCTGAAATCGCGCGTTCTTATGAAGGTGGACTTGATTTGGCTCTATTCCAGAACAGGTTACGTTTCTCTGGAACTTGGTACACGGTTGACAACGAAAACCAGATTTTTCCAACCACCAGGGCTGCATCATCCGGTGTAACTAATGCCAACATTAACGCGGGCAAGCTTCGGAGCAAGGGATATGAGTTAACTCTTGGTGTTACACCGGTTCGCACTTCGGATTGGAATTGGGATGTCAACATGAACTTTACCAGAAACCGGACTCGAATCCTGGAATTGACGGACGATATGCCGTTCTATCGTTTTTGGAGCACATCGGGTGCAGGAGCGTGGACCTACGTAGGCGAAGAAGTAGGGGAGATCTATGGGGCTGAGTTAATTACGGTTAATCATCCAAAATATCCACAATACCAAGGCTATCCCTTGCTGGATAATACCGGAAAATGGCAAGCGATTGACGCGGAAGAAACCCGCAATAAAATTGGCAACTTCAATCCAAATTTCATTATGGGCGGGCAGACCAGCGTTTCGTATAAAAACTGGAGCTTGCAAATGTCCCTCGATTGGCGCAATGGCGGTAGCTTCTTCTCTGAAACATTCCGTAGGGGTGAAGAAGAAGCCCGTTCAAACCGGTTTTTGGATAAGTTGATCGACCGCGGGTTGATGACGGATAAAGAAGTTAGAGATTATCTTGTTGCCAACGAGGATGGTATGATTCGGGTAATCGGCAATCACTTCCCGATGGTGGGTGGGCCCACGCCGGAGTATAACGGATATCCGTTCCTCTACCCACCGTATACCCTTCCATATGGAGGTGTGTTCATTCCTGGTGTACGTCAAGTAGGGGTGGATGATGCAGGCGATCCCATTTATGTAGAAAACCTGGGTGAGAAGATCAACCAAGCGGATGGTACGATGGTCTTGCCATTCGCCGGGGCCACTACGTGGAGCTTCCCGCAAGCGTTTGTATTCCCCTCGGATTACCTCAAATTACGTGAAATATCATTGACATACTCTATTCCCCAACAAGCACTTAGCCGTTGGAACATCCAAAATATGAATATTTCGGTCTATAGCCGTAATATCATTCTGTGGACCAAGGCCAATATCGGTGTAGACCCGGAGAACGCATACAAGCCTTCGGGGAATGGGTTTTTACAAGGGGTGGAGCAGTACAACATAAACCCCTGGGTTATGCCTATTGGGTTTAGGTTGCAAGTCACATTTTAATACATACACATCATGAAGATATTTAAATTTAATAGAAAAGCATATTGGGCTTTATTGGTGTCGTTTGTTGTCCTTATCAGTAGCTGTACGGATTATCTGATCGAGTTGAACGAAAACCCCAACGGGGCGGAGCCTAACAATGCGCATCCAAACTTGGTGGTGCCGTCCGTATTGTCCGAGGCTGCCAAGCTGTACCTTAACCTCGGATACCAAGATCTGGCTGGAGTGATGCAACATACGCAGAAAGACGGATGGAACGGAGCCCACAACAACTACGACTGGGAAGGGTCCAATAGTTGGAACGGATATTACGATATCCTGAGGAACAATAAGTTTGTTCTTGAACGTTCGGAAGAATTGGGTTATGAATTGCATCAAGGTGTGGCTTTAGTCATGAAATCGTTCATGTTCGGCTTGCTTGCCGATTTGTGGGGCGATGTGCCTTATTCTGAAGCCTTGCTGGCGCAAGAAGGTGGTACGATGACCGCTAAATACGATAGGCAAGAAGACGTGTACCTAGGTGTGATCGCAGATTTGGAACGAGCGAACCAATTACTGTCTAAGCCAGCTGCACAGTATACTGCCCAATTGGGGAATGCCGATCTTTATTTTGGAGGTAACCCGGCGAAGTGGCAACGCTTTGCAAACTCGCTCATGCTACGTTATTATATGCGCCTTTCGCATAAGTCGCCCGATTTTGCACGTGCTGGCATCGAGAAAATTGCCCAAAATCCGTCGGATTACCCGCTCATTTTGGTAGCAGCCGACGATGCGACTATGGGATTTCCAGGAACTAACGGCGGGGATTCCTGGCCGTACAACGTGGTTTTCTACAGCTCCGATCAGGGGAGCGACTTCCGCCGGATTAAGATGGCTCATACCTTAGTCGAACACATGCGCGCCGAGCAGGATCCGCGCTTGGGCGTTTGGGCTAGACGTGTGCAAATCCCGATCAAAGTTGACGATTCATTGCCGACAGGTACCGATGAGGTTGTCGATGGCATACGCATGATTTCGCCTGATCGCTTGGCTGCCTTGGGAGCAAACATCAACCAGATTAATCAAAATCATGATTTTGTAGGCTTGCCCACCTCGCTCGTCGGGCCACAGGCGTTCAATCTGAGCCCTGATGTGAACCAAGCGTCCAATAATCCGCACGTATCATGGCTTAACGATATGTACCGCGAGCCATCCGGCCCTCTGTTGCGTGCTAGGCTGCTGTCGGCCGTTGAGGTTAATTTGATTTTGGCTGAAGCTGCACTTAAGGGGTGGAATACCGGGGATGCGCAAGCCCGCTACGAAGCAGGTGTGAAAGCTTCCTTTGACACCTGGGGTTTGGCCGGCCAATACGAAGCCTACATAGCCGGAGCTCCGTACCAAGGTACAATTCAGCAGGTTATCGAACAGAAATGGGTTTCGTCATGGACTGCAGCTGCCGAAGCTTGGTTTGATTGGCGCCGGACCGGGTTTCCAGACTTACAAACCGGAAGTCAGGCTATGGGGCCAGTTTTGCCGGTCCGCTTTTATTACATGGCCTCTGAGCGGGAATTGAATAAGGCAAATACCGAACAAGCA
Organism: uncultured Sphingobacteriaceae bacterium; assembly: GCA_964643235.1. Classification (GTDB taxonomy): domain Bacteria; phylum Bacteroidota; class Bacteroidia; order Sphingobacteriales; family Sphingobacteriaceae; genus CAYRGQ01. The sequence continues at coordinate 4,994 of CAZXSL010000009.1, forward strand.
ACTGCTAATTTGGAAAGCACCGAGTATACGTCCTACGGTGCCGTGGGCGGTGCGGGTAACAGCGCTTGGTCCAAGCCATGGGTGTTACAAGGCACAGGAAATCCGTGGTAATACGACTATGGAATTATGGGAGTTTGTTCCTGGGCTTATTGATAATGCTCAGGAGCAACCCCTTAGTACACCCCGGCCGGTTAGGGAGAAGCAGGCTGACCTGTTTGTCCGTGCGTCCGTTCTTATTTGGGCCGATAAATGATGGTTTTAGTTACCTCATGGCCAAAGTTGATAATGGCTAGCTTTGAGCGATATAATGGTGTCACGCATACCTAGTTTGGACGAAATAACTAGCGAATATTACATGGAGTCGGCTATGGCTCTGTTGTGCGAATTGGTAGGGAAAAACCGCTGATGAAAATGATCAGAATGTTGATTTTTATGATGAGAAAGAAATTACGGATCCTGTTTGCGGGAAGTTTTTTGTTTATAGCAGTAGCCTATGCTCAACAAGTAACTGCACAGGTAACACCCGAAACCGCCTTGCGGAGTTATTTGGATAAGGAAGATGATGCATACCATTGGGAAATCAAAGACGTAATCAAGGTGGGGCCGGTAACGGCTTATGACATCTTATTGACCTCTCAAAACTGGAAAGGTCACATTTGGAAACACCAATTAACCGTGGTTGTACCGCGGAAAGTAAGGCGAGAGACCGCTATGCTTTTTATCGATGGTGGTACGGTTAATGACGCGGGGCAACCCAATTGGCGCGATCCCAAGAAGAATGATATCCTGAAAGCGGTAGGACTGGCGGCTTGGGAAAATCGAGCGGTAACTGCCGTATTGAAGCAAGTACCTATGCAACCCCTATATGGAGGCAAGCGAGAAGACGCACTGATATCCATGACCTTGCATAACTATAAGGAAGACAACGATCATACATGGCCGTTGTTGTTTCCTATGACCAAGAGTGCGATCAAAGCTATGGATGCCATACAGGAGTTGGCCACTCAGGAATTTCGCAAGCCGGTAAAGGATTTTCTAGTAGCAGGTGCATCAAAGCGGGGTTGGACGACCTGGCTGACGGGCGCATCCCAAGACCCCCGGGTTAAGGCCTTGGCGCCGATTGTTATTGATATTGTGAATATGCCGGTCAACTTGAATTATCAATTAGAAGCGTACGATGAGTACAGCGAGGAGATACAAGATTATACGGATTTGGGTATACCGCAAGCTATGGATAGTGAAAGTGGGCGTAATATCGTAACCATGATAGACCCCTACTCTTATCGAAAGGTGCTTACCCAGCCCAAGATGATTTTTAACGGTACGAACGATCCGTTTTGGGTGGTGGATGCCATCAAGCATTATATAGACAGTATACCCGGTCAAAACCTGCTACATTATGTCCCCAATGCGGGACATAACTTGGGAGATGGCAAACAAGCTTTCCGGGCGTTGACTTCATTCTTTGGATACATTGCGAGGGATAAACCACTACCGCTTGTGGCTTGGGAGACCGAAGTTGAAGACGGGCAGGTCGTGGTCAATATTGAAGCAGAGAACAAGCGATTACAACGAGCCCGCGTATGGTATGCCTATTCCGACGATCGTGACTTTCGTGACGAGACCTGGGTGTCTGAGGAGTTGGTACTGCCCCGCCAATCAGGGACGATCATTTCGAAGGTTGTACTGCCGACTGCTGGATATAAAGCATTTTATATCGATTTGGAATACAAGGATTTGAAAGGCAATAACTACACTCAGAGTACACGGGTATTTGTGGCAGACGTAGCAAGTATCTTGTAAGACGGTAATATTTTCTGATGTAGCCAATTTTTCGCAACTTTGCGCTCATGCGCAGAATATTCATAATTAGTGCCATTGTCGTGATGGCGTGTATCTCGGTTGCCAGTATTTGGTGGCCACCGATATGGTGGAGCTTGCTTATCGTCGGCCCTTTGATATTGATGGGCGTATTCGATATTATCCAGACTAAACATGCAATTAGGCATAATTTCCCTTTAATAGGTCGCTTGCGGTATATTCTAGAAGGTATACGCCCTGAGATCCAGCAATATTTTGTGGAGAGCGATACGACCGGCAGGCCATTCAGCCGGATGTTTCGAGCTGTGATATACCAACGTGCAAAGAAAGTGCTGGACACCACTCCGTTCGGTACCCAGCTTGATGTGTACGGCAACAACTACGAATGGCTGAGTCATAGTATTGCTGCCATTGATTATTTCAAAATCAATGAACACCCGCGAGTTACCGTCGGCGGACCGTATTGTAAACAACCCTACTCGAGCAGTGTCTTCAATATTTCGGCTATGAGCTACGGCTCTCTGAGCAAAAATGCGATTATGGCCCTGAATGGTGGTGCTCAAATGGGTGGTTTTTTCCATAATACCGGCGAGGGCGGGATTACTGAATACCATCTAGGTGGTGGAGGCGATATCGTTTGGCAGATCGGTACGGGCTACTTCGGCTGTCGAACTCCAGATGGTGGTTTTAACCCCGAGGCGTTTGCGGAGAAATCGCAGTTCGAGCAAGTAAAAATGATTGAAATCAAACTTTCTCAAGGAGCCAAGCCTGGCCATGGCGGTATCTTGCCTGCCGTCAAAGTAACGCCAGAAGTCGCACGTATCCGGTCGGTAGAGGTCGGTAAAGAAGTGGATTCGCCGCCTTTCCACCGTGCGTTTTCCACACCCATTGGCTTGCTGCAATTTGTGAAACAATTACGTGAGTTGTCAAATGGTAAGCCTATTGGTTTTAAGTTATGTATAGGCCACAGAAGTGAATTTATTGCTATTTGTAAAGCCATGATTGAAACGGGAATTTATCCTGATTTTATCACGGTAGATGGGGGCGAGGGCGGAACTGGAGCGGCTCCTTTAGAATTTTCGAATTCAGTTGGCATGCCTCTACGTGAGGCCCTGGCTTTTGTGTATGACTGCTTGACTGGTTTTGGCTTAAAGCAGCATATCAAAATCATTGCTGCTGGCAAAATAGCTACAGGTTTCGATCTTGTGAAATATTTTGCGCTTGGTGCCGATATTTGTAATAGTGCTCGCGGCATGATGATGGCTCTGGGATGTATCCAAGCCCTGCAATGCCATGCCAATACATGTCCTGCTGGCGTAGCTACCCAAGACCCGGCGTTGACAAAAGGATTGGATGTGACCGATAAGCGATTCCGCGTAGCTAATTTCCACCGTGAAACGGTAAAAGCAGCAGGGGAACTGATGGGAGCAGCGGGAATCAAGCACCCTGATGACATCCACCGGGTTTATATCCATCGTAGGGTGGCACCCAACAGGGTCGAAACTTATTTAGATTCATACCCATATATCCCGTGGGCAAGCTTATTACAAGAGCCTTATCCTAAATCCTTCGAGTTGTTGATGCGGATCAGTCGATCGGATTCCTTCCAACCTGATTTTTCTGAGATAGACTTCATGAAGTATGCTTGGGCTAAGAAACCGATGACCGGATAGTGCTATGCTGGTGTCGTCTTTTGACTTAAAAAAAGAAACGGCATCCTTTTTGTCTATATTGCCATAATAACCAAACTCACGTTAATGATATATCGTGATAATCAATGGTAAACAGAGCTATTGCTCTACGGCTAACTAATGAACCATTTATGCGATACAAGACGAAAACCATAAGTATCTTATGCGGCCTGATGTTGGCAACGCTATCTGGGACCAAAGCTCAAGAAACACGTGTACATAATATGTACGTCGAATTCGCCGGTCCAGGAATGGCCTATTCGGTTAATTACGACACTCGATTTAAACCTACGCACAACGGGTTTGGTATGCGTGTTGGGCTCGGTTTCTGGACTTACTCTGAGAATCGATTGCACCGCATCGTGCTCCCCATTCAACTTAACTATTTAATTGGCAAGCGCAGGCACCTGATGGAGATAGGCGCCGGCACGACGCTTCTCCATAGCGGCGGTGGCGGCAGCGTGTGGGATGTGTATGACGAAAAAGGCTTTGTCGCCGTGGCAACGCTGAGTGCTGGTTATCGATTCCAGCCCGTAACCAAGGGCGTTAACGCACGAGCAGGCGCTACTCTCTTGGTTTCCACAAAGGGACTCCCGGGTTTTGTACCGGGTATCGGTGTTGGATATACGTTTTCAAAGTAGGGGAAACACGATTATATCCATTCACGTAGTGCGAAAGTCTGGTCAAGACGTATCCCTTTTTCCGTCATTTTCAGTGTACAACATTCGTGTAGTGGGTCATGTTCTAAAAATAGAACGTATTCGCCCTCCATTGCTTCTTGCCAGTAGCGTTTGCGTTCGTCCATGGTCGTTAGCGGTCGGATATCGTAGCTCATGACATAGGGTAAGGGGATATGGCCCGTAGAGGGCAATAAATCTGCTGCGTAAAGCAATGTTTTCCCTTTGTATGAAACCTGTGGGAGCATCATCGCATCGGTGTGCCCATGTGCAAACCGGATGCGGATTTGATCGGTAAATTGTACACCATCCGTTGAGTCAACGAATGCGAGTTGACCGCTTTCCTGGATTGGAAGAATGTTTTCCTTTAAGAACGAAGCTTTCTCCCGATCGTTGGGGTTTAAAGCCCAGTCCCAATGTTGGCGGTTGCTCCAAAAGGTTGCGTTTTTGAACGCCGGAACCAATAAGCTGCCTTGCCTTTCAATTGCGCCGCCCACATGATCGAAGTGCAAGTGAGTAAGAAATACGTCAGTTATATCATCCCGGTGGAAACCATGCTTGGCCAGTGACCCGTCCAAGGTGTCGTCACCGTGACGGTAGTAATGTCGGAAGAAATTCTCGTCTTGTTTGTCGCCCAGACCCGTGTCGACCAAAATTAGCCGTTCACCATCCTCTATGAGTAATAAACGTGCTGACCAAGAACAGAGGTTGCGCTCGTCGGCTGGGTTGGTGCGTTGCCAGATTGCCTTGGGCACCACGCCAAACATCGCACCACCATCCAGTTTGAAATAACCTGTGTCGATTGTGTAAAGTTGCATTTGACTGATAAATTTGTTTATCGTAAAGATATTATATGCTTCCTTGTTTAGGGAAAAAAACGCTTAAAAAACTAAGTGTCAAAAATAGACTTTCTTTCTCTACAATCGTTTTATGAATTTATAAGTCAAAAGTAAACGTTTATATTGGTATTTCTAATTGCCTTTAATTTAAGTAATTAAAAAGTTTGCTTGGTTTATTGATCGCTTTAATATACTGCCATTATCATCGATTTCCATTGAAAGGAAAATAAAAGTACAGCATGAATTGAATGTGTCTGGGATGTCTAGCTAACATAAACACGATACGCTTTAGGTGGATGGTACTGTACTTTAATTTACTGTTTTCCCTTCTCGTTATAAAGCTGCCATTAAGCACGTTTGCATGATTTGGGACTCCAATTGGTCGGACCGATTCGTGTTTTGTGCAACCGATTGATTCCGCTTAAGCCAAATTTATGCAATCGATTGTTTCCCCTAACAAGGCATTTATCTGTTCGTATTATGGGCGGATTATTTTATATTGCGACGAAATTGCTAATCGATTTTAATAAAAAAGCTATATTTTCCGTTATAATGAGTGATACATCGAGTTTACTGGAAGCTGCCCATGCCTTTCATATGGACGAACCCCCACAGCATGTAAAAGCCTTTGGCTCCGGCCATATCAATGATACTTACCGTGTGTGGGGCAACGACGACTCCAAAACCTCTTACCTGATGCAGCGCATCAATCATAATGTATTTCCAGAAGTGGATAAGCTCATGGAAAACATGCGCTTAGTAACGGACCACCTCAAGCAAAAGATAAGGGAGACTGGCGATGGAAACCCAGAATTAAATGCGTTGACTATCGTTAATACCAAAGCGGGAGGGTTATACCACCGCGATAAGGACGGGAATTACTGGCGCATGTTTCTGCTGTTGGAAAACACCCGCTCCTATGATATTGTAACCAGCGAACAGCAAGCCCGTGAGGGAGGGCGAGCGTTCGGTTTGTTCCAATTGATGCTTTCTGATTTGGATGCTACACGAATCCATGAGGTACTGCCGGGATTCCACCACATTGGTAAGCGCATCACCGCCTTGAAACAGGCTGTGGCCAAGGATACCAAAGGCAGGGTGGCGGGTTGTGCAGAGGTCATTGACTTTGTTTTGGATCGCGTGGAGCGTATGCATACGGTATTACGCATGGGCGAAATGGGGGAACTTCCCTTGCGGATTACACATAACGATACGAAATTTAACAATGTATTACTTGATGAACATGATAAAGCGCAGTGCGTGATTGATTTGGATACGGTAATGCCCGGCTATGCTGCCTATGATTTCGGTGATGCTATCCGCACGATTATCAATAGTGCAGCCGAAGACGAGGCCGATCTGTCCAAGATTGTTCTGAATCTCCATCTCTTTGAGGCTTATACGGATGGTTATTTTTCACAAGCTTCTAAATTCCTGACGCCTGAAGAAGTGTATTCTTTGGTTTCGGGCGTGTTGTTGCTTCCATACATTATTGGTGTGCGTTTCTTGACAGACTACTTGGAGGGCGACCATTATTTCAAAATACACCACGAGGGGCATAACCTACAACGGGCAAAAGCACAATTTCACCTTGTGGCTCAACTGGAAGCAACTGAAGACACCCTGCGGGATATCGTAGATAGGGTAGCACTTGCCTACGAGCTTATTCCCAGTAATAGCCTAAGATAATCGTCGATGGGGCTAATAAATGAATCCATTCGAATAGATGATAATGAAATTACTTTCCATTCCCTTCCTGCCGAGTGTGGACTACCGATCATCATGGCATGAATTAAACCGGATACTGGACGAAATTCCCGAAACGATTATTGGCGAAACGCCATGGGCTGATTATCCCTATTTGCCGCAGGTGTCGCTTCGTGTGGGACACACAGCTGATTCAATTGCTTTACGTTTCTCTGTTGTAGAAGAAGTGGCACAAGCCAAATATCGAAACACGCACGACCCTGTGCATAAAGACAGTTGCGTGGAGTTTTTTGTCTCGTTCGATAACGGAGATAACTACTATAACCTAGAATTCAATTGCGTAGGAACACGGATGATGGCTTACGGCAAGAACGTGGTGTCGGAGCGTACGAAACTTCCGGTAGAACTGGTCGAGTCGATCCGGACGCACTCTACAATAGACTTGGGAATACCGGTAGGCGAGCAGGGCCAATGGGATTTGCAGCTGTTGATTCCACTTTCAGTTTTCATCCACGAAGATAAGCTAGAGTTGACGGGTAAAACCGTTTTAGGGAATTTCTATAAATGTGGAGATGATTTACCAAGCCCGCATTTCGTAACGTGGAACCCAGTGGATTTTCCGACCCCGAGTTTCCATCAACCCAGCAGCTTTGGTAAATTATCCTTCCTAAGTCCGTAACTAACTATAATCTGGAATTTTTGTTGGTATATATCGGTTTGGCGTCGGAAAAAAATATTTCGGCTAATCCTGTAAGCATCAGCCGAAATAAGGTAAAGGGTTCGTTTATTGATAAACAGATTCCTTTTTGAACGCTTTGGCTAGCAACGCATAAAATATCACGCGGTACTTGTTACGATTTGAAGCGCCTACTTGTTCGATGGCTGCCTGGATGGCATCATCCAATGCTTTTCCATCTTTCAATCCCAGTTTTTTGATTAAGAAGTTTTGCTTTACACGATCCAACTCCGCAGGATCAGACGCAGCGATGGTTTCCGCATCAGCGTTGTAAATGGAAGGGCCCAACCCTTTAGCTACAGCAATAAGAAAGTCGGTGTCAATGTCTAGTCCCAGTTTCTTTACTTCGGCCTCATACTTGGCAATTAAATCATCGAATTTACTCATAATAAATGGTGGTTTATGAAAACGTAATTACTTTGTACTAAAGTAATGATTTATTTTGTGATGTAAAACAAGTGTTTTATTTTTCACATAAACATGTAGTCGGATTGCGATATTTTTTGTTCCGGCAGTTAGCTTAACTTTGGGAAACAACCGAAAATCATTCGCTTGCAGCCGGTTTTGGGGTGCGTTTATTAATGTCGTAGTCTATACGCACATGATAAATGCTCATCAGCATGTCCTTGAATATCTCACTGATGGTACTGATGTCTTTCAGCGTAATGTTACTGTTGATTAGTTGGTTTTGACTGAGCTTCGATGCGATGATTTTGTCAACTAGCTGACCGATGTTTTCGGCATTCGGCTCCTTAATACTTCGTGAAGCAGCCTCTACTGAGTCAGCCATCATAAGTACCGCTGTTTCGCGCGAGAAAGGTATCGGCCCTGGATAGTGGAAGATGTCCTCATCCACAATTTTTTCAGGAAAGGACTTGACGTACGATTGGTAGAAATAGTCCACGCGAGTCGTGCCATGATGCGTCCGGATAAAATCGATAATAACTTCCGGAAGTTGATTTTTTTTAGCCATTTCCACACCCTTGCTGACATGTGAAATGATGATTTGTGCACTTTGCTCAAACGATAGCCCGTCGTGTGGATTGTATCCTTTGGTTTGGTTTTCAATGAAGTATTGTGGATTGGCCATCTTACCAATATCATGGTACAATGCACCCGCTCGGACCAAAAGTGTGTTGCCCCCGATTTGGTAGATGGCAGCCTCAGCAAGGTTCGCAACCTGTAAGGAATGTTGAAATGTGCCCGGTGCTTTGTAGGAAAGTTCACGAAGCAACTTGCTGTTCGTATTGGTTAACTCCATGAGTGTCACATCCGATATAATGCCAAACATGCGTTCAAATGCATAAATCAGTGGGTAAGCTAAGAGGGTAAGCAATACGCTGAACACGAAAGGCCAAATATCTGACCAATAGATGCTGCTAAATGAACCGTTGTGCATCAGTCCCATCCCGACAAACGAAACAATGTAAATAGCTAGTATAATTGCAGAGGAAATCAAGAACTGTTCCCGTTTGACCAAGGTTTTGATGCTGTATATCGCTACCATTCCCGTCATGAGCTGCAAGAAGACAAATTCAAAACTGTTAGGCACGAAGAAAGCTGCAACCACGACCATCAATAAGTGGATATTCAGGGCCAGCCTTGTGTCAAACAAAATCCGGATGATAATGGGAACGATGCAATAGGGGAGATAATAGATGCTCGGTAATTTGATTTGGATGGACCACGACAAGACCAGCAGCATGCCGGTAATAACAATTAGAATCAGGAAAACGAGTCGATTGTTGTTGAAAATATCGTTCCGGAAGAGATAAATAAAGGTAAATAGCAAGGAAATGGCCAAGGCTACGACTAGGAATTGGCCCAAAACCAAAAGCGTTTGGCTTCCACCGATACGAGCTTCTTCTTCGTATACCTTGCGCAGCGATTCGATTTTTTGGTAGGTCTCATTATTAATGGTACTGCCGTTTGCAACGATAAGCTCGCCTCGCTGTACCATGCCGCGAGTTGTTGAGATACTGGCGAGAGCATCTTCCTCGAGTTTGTTGGTGAGTGTTTCGTTCAGCAAGTAATTGACCTGAATATAGTCGCGAATTAGATCCTGGAACCATGACTTTTGGCGAATGGCATTGCGCCGTTCGATGTCTTCATCAACATACTGTGCAGCCGCTTCGACGCTAAATACTTCAGCGGTATTCATTTGACGGGCCACATGGTCTGTCAATAAGGTGAAATTATAGTTCGTTTGTTCGCCACGTTGGAATTTATTGTTGAGCGACATCACACCACGCTTGTATACAGCTTGGAGAAGTTGTCGGCCCACATTTTCATATGTATCAATGTTTTCGTTCAGCGTATCCAACCCGGCATTTTGCCATTTTTCGGGTAAATCAGCCGTGAATTGCCCGATTTGCTGCTCGGCCATGTCGATGTTCTGGTTGTAAACCGGATACACCGATGCCAGCACATTTTCCCGATCCTTATCTAATTCGGCTTGGGTTTTCAGGATCGCGAAATTATATGGAGAAACCAAGTTTTCGTGCACCCAGACTTTCCCTTTCTCAAACTCATACGTAAAACGGGGCTGCTTGGGCAGGAAAAACGTGATGACTAGGATACTACCTAATATCATCCCGTATTTCAATAGGGGGTTGTTGTTGCTCCGTTTGCTCGGTGCATAGCTTATTTTTAATCTGGCCACGTTAACGTCAATTTGCATTCAAACCTAATAAAAAAATCAATAAACCACTAAACAAGGCGAAAGAAAGGAGGCAGGTGGATTCAAGTAATTCCAAAAATACGTATCTTCGTGCCGATGGATAATTTTATCGTTTCAGCCAGAAAATACCGCCCCGCAACCTTTGATACGGTCGTAGGGCAGCAGCACATAACCGGTACACTAAAGAATGCAATCAAGAACAACCAACTTGCACAAGCGTTCCTGTTCTGCGGACCGCGTGGTGTCGGGAAGACTACCTGCGCGCGTATTTTGGCCAAAACAATCAACTGCGAAAACCTGACTGACGAAACCGAAGCCTGTGGCACTTGCAGTAGCTGTGAGTCCTTCGCCAATGGTACGTCGTTTACTATCCATGAGTTGGATGCCGCATCGAATAATTCGGTGGATGATATCCGAACGCTCATCGAGCAGGTACGTATCCCGCCACAAGTAGGCCGGTATAAGATATACATCATCGATGAGGTGCACATGCTGTCGCAGGCAGCGTTTAACGCTTTTCTGAAAACATTGGAAGAGCCGCCAGCGTATGCCATTTTTATCTTGGCAACGACCGAAAAACATAAAATTCTGCCGACGATCCTATCGCGATGCCAGATATTCGACTTTAACCGAATCAAAGTGTCGGATATGGCGGCACACTTGGCAAGTATAGCCAACAAAGAAGGTGTTTCCTATGATACCGATGGGCTGCATATCATTGCACAAAAAGCCGACGGAGGCCTAAGGGATGCCTTATCAATGTTCGATCAAATTGTCAGCTTCTCCAATAAGCAGGTAACCTATCAGGCGGTAATCGATAACCTGAATATTCTCGACTACGACTATTACTTTAAAGTAGTGGATGCAATTATCGAAGAGGATTCGCCATCCGCTTTGTTGGTTTTGGATGATATTCTGGCCAATGGTTTCGATGGAGGACATTTCATTTCGGGGTTATCGTCACACTTGCGTAACTTGTTGGTAACTCGTGATGAGCAGACCATCCGTTTGTTGGACGTGAGCGAGACGATTCGCCAAGGTTATCGGGAGCAGGCGTCGAAACTTAATGCGGGATTAATCCTGTCTGCTTTGAATATCGCTAACCAGTGCGAGATTAATTACCGGATGAGCAAAAACCACCGGTTGCAAGTTGAGTTAGCCCTTCTTAAGATGTGCCATATTGCTTCGGCCCTACAATTGAAAAATGGGGGTGAGGCTTTAAACGCCGTTACCGAAAAAAAAAAGACTAAGCCTGACCTGACAAGCGAGGCTTCTGATGTGGTCCGTGAACCCGTAGCGAAGCCCACAACCGAGGAAAGGAAGCCCGAGACCAGGCAACACCCTCCCGTAGTGGCTACGGGGGCCGAAATACCGGCATCGCAAGAACCCGCAGTATCAGCGGAAGCTAAATCTACCGAACCGGTTGAAAAACCTGTCCCGTCGTGGAGTAAAGCCAAGTTGGGGTCAGCCATTCCGGATTTGGGAAAAATTTTTGATCAGGTCGATGAAGAAGAAACATCCGATGAACCAACGTTATTGGAAGGTGATGAGAGCCGGGAGTTTACATACGATGACTTTCTGGCTGTTTGGCACGGTTACGCCGATGAAATTAAAAAGCAGAACAAGATTAATCTGTATACGGTAATGACGGCTAATGCTCCGAGGTTAGGATCGGATTTTCAAATCGAAGTGACCGTCGAAAATCAAATCCAGGAAGATTTGCTGGACATGGAACGGATTGATATAGTGAACGTATTACGTCCTAAGTTGCGCAACTACCGCATTAACTTGGTAGGAGTGCGAACGGCGGTCGACACTGTACGTAAACCATATACTGCACAGGAGAAATACAAAGCGATGGCCGCTAAAAACCCGGTTTTGGAAAAATTGAGGCAGGAATTTAACCTCGGTTTGGAATAAACGGAATAAATCAAAAATGCTCTCAGCACATAAAGCCGGGGGCAGTACCATATTTAATTGATACGAATGCGATACGAAAGAAGGGAACCTCGGGAGACTAATCAAATGGTCTTTGGCATTAGGGCGGTAATGGAAGCAATAGATAGTGGCAAGGAGATCGAGTCATTGTTTGTACAGCGCGGTCTGGCGGGTGCTTTGCTCCAAGAGCTTAAGCAGCTACTCAAACAATACGACGTCAGTTACCAGCAAGTGCCGGTAGAAAAGCTAAACCGGATTACGCGAAAGAACCACCAAGGGGTTATCGCTGTTATTTCGCCGATTACCTATCAACGTGTAGAAGATATCGTACCGATGATTTACGAAGCAGGGGAAGTGCCTTTATTGCTTTTGTTGGACCAGATAACGGATGTCCGCAACTTAGGGGCTATTGCGCGTACGGCTGCCTGTGCCGGAGTGCACGCTATTGTTGTGCCCAAGAAGGGATCGGCAGAAATCAATCCCGATGCGATAAAGACTTCGGCCGGTGCGTTATTCAAGATTACGGTATGCCGACAAGACAATCTTGCCAAAACAGCAAAATTCCTACAGGAGTCAGGAATTCAAGTGGTGGCGTTGACGGAAAAAACTGATCAAGATATTTACACGCCCGACTATACCGTGCCCACAGCTATTGCACTCGGGTCGGAAGAATATGGGGTATCTGATGAGCTAATACGTTTGGCCGACCACTTGGCTAAGATACCCATGCAGGGGGACATTGCTTCGTTAAATGTATCTGTAGCAGCAGGAGTAGGGGTGTATGAAGCCGTCAGGCAGCGGCATCAAGGCTGATGCCTGACGGCAAATAAATTACGGTTTCTCGGTAGGGGCTTTTTCGTTAGCCTTTTTTGTCGCATACTTGTTGCGGGGGCGCTTCTTACCATAAGAACCTGCGATAATCTTACCCCTTTTGGTTTTCATGTCTCCTTTTCCCATAGTTTGAATGTTGTTTATATGAACAATATGTTGAACAATAAAGATAGCGAATTTTGTCCAAACAACCCAATTGAGGGTTTTGTTGGGTAGTTGGGCCTGGGATTTAGTCGGTAGAAGTTGTAGTCGGTCCGTTTTGAGTACATAGCTTATGGAGAAAGTTTATGATATAGTCGGTTTGCCCGTTACCGTAGCTTTTAAGCTCGGTTTGGTTTCCATTGTTTGTGATACCCATCTTTGGCAACTGGCCGATCGACGACAACGATCGAATTTCACCCAGCTGGTAAATCGTATATATTGTGACCACCAAACCCAGTTTGCCGTGCCGCTATCAATTCGTAAGCGATCATTTCTATTGGAAATCCAAGGGCATATCTACGCTGATTATTACTTGCTGCGTTATGCTTCTTTCTTTCGTTTCCTATTTGGTAAGCGCTTGTACACGCGTTTCTTACAGTCCTGCGAAGAGATTGACTGTGGCGATCGGTCGAACGATCCAAACCGTTGGTTTTGGGATTGGATATCCCTGCTTGGGTTTATGTTTTATCCCTTTTTCCCAAGGAATATCAGCAGAAAATATGCGAAATAAGCCTTTTGCCGGGCTCACTTCGCATCGCTTGCACTACGGCTGCAATTCTACTACTTCTATCCATCGCCCACTGCTGATCGCCTGGACACGGTCGTCGTACATGGCCTGAGCACTAACAGCCGGGAGGAAATACCGGCCCACGTATGATGCATTGAGCAATACACGATAGGTCAATGTTTCATTTTCCCGGATATTGAAATACGTCAGCACCCGATCGTCCCGGATATCTTGGTAGGTAGCCGGTGCGGAGCGGATCCCTGTTTCTTGGTCATTTAGCCGTGTGTTGATAATTTCCCAGCCAGACGGGAATATCTGTGTCAAAGCAACATGTTCATACGTACCCATGGATCCTGTATTTCGTAGGGATACTTCCGCTATAAAGTCCGTTCCCTGTACGAGTTGGTCCGGATTGATTCCTTCGCCCTGCAAGGTTGTATACCGAACACCCATGGTCAGAACGTCGGGACGGTTATTCTGTGGCGGGTTTTCGCCCGGGGCCAATTGTCCGTCACGGATGACTCGCACATAAAGTCTCTTCGATTCGCTATTGCTAATGGCAAGCGTATTGTCCCTGTTCGGGTTGTCCAGCAAGATCTGGTGGAGATAATGTTCACTTTCGACCTCCTGCTTATTCCCATTGAGTGTATATGCGAATGTCATATTGCCCGATACGTTGCCGGCAGCCTTTGCTATCGCTAATAAAGCGTAGGCCGTAGTTTGTGTGCTATACCAATTTTCATTATTCAATCCGTTGGCTACGGATAGCAATAACTTATTGGCATCTTCGGTCCGTTCCATCAAGGTCAGGGTTTCCAATATCATGGCTTGGTCTCGTAATTGTGATCCGAAGGTACGCCCTGGTGTGGTATATCCGCGCCCGTCGATGCTCCGTCCTTTTATCAATTGGTTGGCAACCACTTGTTGACCTGCCAATTGGTAGGCGGCAGCCAAGCGCCAGGCAGCTTCGTCAGACAGGTATTGGAACTCCTTGAGTCTGTTCATCGCACCCAGTTCGGGCGATTTGGCTAGTGCTAAGAGATACAGTCGGTAGGCTTGTAGCAAATCGCCACCCCGCCAATTGTATTGGTTAGCAGTCCAATTCTGAGCCTTACCACGTTGGTATCGCTGCCAATTATCCAACATGCCAGGGGGCAAGGCATAGCCCCGAGTTTGCGCCTCGATAAGGAAGTGCCCAACGTAGTTCGTACTCCATTCTTCGGCTTCGCGCGCACCGGGCCAATAACCAAACCCTCCATCAGTAAGCTGGTATCCCCTGAAACGGTTGATGGCTGTTTTGATGTTGCCCTCGACCTTCCTTTTCTCCTGGTCTGAAAGTAAGACAAGTCTATCTAGCATTAGCTGGGGGAAAACGCCGGACGTAATTTGCTCCAGACAGCCGTGCGGATACCGAATCAGGTAGCCCAAGCGCTTGGTAAGGTTAATTGGTGGCAAAGTTGAAATTTCTATCGTAGCTTGGTTGTTGTTGCCCTGACCAAGGGGTTGGATGACATGCTCCCAAGTACGACGGCTGTCGATTTCAGCATGGGTTACCGAGGTAATGTACGGATTGGGGTTCCGGATATCGATTTCCACTTCATAGGTAGCGGTTTCGTTAGCACTTCGTGCTGTCGCTTTTAATTTGCCGATGCCGGTATTGTGTCCTGCACGAATGGAAGCATAGGCGATTTGTTCGCCTTGCTCGTTGAAGCGCAAATTATGTGATCCTTTTTCCACTACAAGTCCGTCTGAAGCTGTGACCTCGACTGATACGTTCTTGATGTTATCTTCCATCGCGAAGACCGTCAGAGGCACATTAAAGGTTTCGCCCGGGCCAATGACACGGGGCATCGTTGCCAATAACATCAGTGGTTTTTTGACTGGCACTGCCTGTTCTGCAAAGCCATACGCACCATTTTGTCCCGCGATGACCATGGCACGTACCGAACCTACATATTGGGGAAGGGTAAAGTCATGCGTGTTTTGTCCGCCTCGTCTTAACGTAAAAGGCCCCAAGAACTTGACGACCGCCTCAAAACGGTTGGCCTTGGCCGGATCAATATTGCGGTTCACGTCAGCGTCCCCTCCAATACTTAGTAAGCGTTCCAAATCGCCGCCCCAAGCACCGAGAACCTGGTCAAATAAATCCCATGACTTAACACCTAATGCTTCTTTAGCATAGAAAGCAGCATGTGGGTCTGGTGTCCGGAAGCGTGTCAGGTCCAATAAACCCTCATCTACAATTGCGATGGTATAGGTCATGGCTTTTCCTGACGATTCGCTTACGGTAATTTGGTTTTTCGTTTCCGGTTTGAGGCTCGTAGCCATCCGTATGGTAGGGGACAGAATCGTTTTCGGGTTTTCCACAACAAGTGGGATGACACCATACATGCGAATGGGCAAGTCGTTCGCCGTTTGGGCATGAGGTTGTAGCAAGGTCACGTTGACAAAGATATTTGGTGTCATATTTTCGTCTACCTTGAATTTATACGTTGTCTGACCTTGCTGGGTGTCAATCCACCATGTTTTGAGTACCTTGCTGCCGTTCTCGATGCTTACCAAACCCCTGCCGCTCTCGGACGACGGTATGGTAAGCGTGACATCATCGCCAACTTGGTAGGTTTCCTTGTCAGCCGTGAAGGATAGCATGGCTGCCTCTGTCGGGTTGTTCTGCTGCTCGCGGCTGGCCCAGTTAGGCCAGTCGATATACACCGTTCGGCCAGCAGCGTGCCCGCTTTCGAGATCGACAACCCGAATCAGGTATCGACCCCAATCCGGGTAATTGATACGTATGTTCCATTTTCCGGCACCATTTTGTAAGGTGACGGTTTCTTTTTTAAGCAACTGATTGTATTTGTCTTGGGTGAAATTACCGAGATAATCCCCCTCCTGGTTCCACCACCATTGCCAACGGATTTTATAAAATTCAACCTGTACTTTGCGGTTTCCGTTAAGTTTCTTGCCCTCCGCGTCGACTATTGCCAAATCCACCTCGTGGGTTTGGTCGGTCAGCAGCATGCCCGATAACCTATCGCCATCCGGCAAGCGCACTCCCACATAGGCGTTATATGGGCTGTATGGTATTGTATATTGGTCGATGCTAAAATTACCACCTGGTTCAAATACCCGGGTAGTCATGTTCAGGCGTAACATACCCGGTGCTTGGTTTGGCGATATGTCGTCCAATGAAAACTGTGCTTTCCCGCTCTCGTCTAGGGTGCCATCAAATACGACGAGTTCTTCGGGATAATATACCCGAGTGGGATCGTCGAAAGAATAGCCCTGAAAATTAGGGAAGGTCGTGCTGATGCTCGCGGCATTGGCCGTAACCCGTGCTTTGAAATGCTGTGCAGGCGTTCCAAAAAGCCAATGTGACGATAGCCCAACGGTGGTTCCTCTGGTTCCCCCCAGTACTTTTTTACCTCCGAAATCGAGGTCTATTTTGAGTCGGTTGGGCATGACTGTTTCTACCTTGATGGTCTGCTGGAACACGGCTCCCCCCACATTAATCCGGGCTAGCCAGTTGCCCGTCGGTGCGGTACGTTCGGTAGCTGTTTTAAACGTGTAGAAACCGTTGACGTGTGTCGATTCCACCAAACGTTGACTGAGTTGCCCATTAGGGTTGTACAACTCAAACGTGACCGGGTGATTATCGGGCAAATCGCCCGACTGGTTTTCCATAATAAAACTCACGAACACGGAATCGCCTGGACGCCACACACCACGTTCCCCGTAAATGAAACCTTTGATCCCTTTTTGGATTATTTGTCCGCCGACATCAAAGCGACCTAGCGGTAGGGAAGAACCATCATCCAGCTTCAGGTAGCCCCGTTCGGCACCTTGGGACGCTACAAGCATGAATGGCTTGCGCGGTACCTCGAACTGTGCGATCCCGTCGCTACCAGTTGTAGCGGTTTGTATGACTTGTTGCTGGTAATCGAGCACGGCAAGCTCCACACCTGTAAGCGGTTCGGTAGTCAGGATACTCGTAGCCACGACCGACATGCTGTTGTCATTACCTCCTTTGGCAATAAGGCCAATGTTAGAAGCAAGCATATCACGGGTAGCCCAGCGGCTGGCAGTATAATACGATGGGTGGCAAGGATTGTCGCGTTCGTCCCAATTGTAATTGTAGGGATAGTTATTGTTGTAACGCGCCCAAAACCCATCATCTTCATCCAAATTTTGACTGCCGTAATAATAGTCGTAACTGTCATATTCGTCATCGTCGTTATCCCCATTGCCGATGTCGTCAGTACACGTGTAGATCGAGTATTCTTTGCGGAAACCGATGCGTATACGGTAAATGGCTCCAGGTTCGGTTTTTAGGAGTTGGTCCACGTCAAGCGAGAAACGGTTTTTGCGTCGTAGGTTCAATGCTTTGTCTTCGTCCAATGCTATGGTGGTTTGTACAACAGGCTTACCTACGCGGCGCAATTCCCAATTATTGTCATATTCGTTTTGAAAGTACTGGGGGATATTATTTTCGTAGATTTTGATGATGACGACGTCGACCGCACGCAGGTTTACGGCATCAAAAGGCAGGGTCAGCTTACCTGAACCGGGCAATATGGTCCCTTTGCCGGGGATATTGACTGCAGGAAGCCGGTTTTCAAAGAAAACATTAGCAGAAGACCCGGAGCCCAGCTTCTTTGAATTGACATTCTCAATGCCCTCGTTGATAGAAATACTGTAATTACCTTCCAGTCGTTCAGAAGTATAGAGTTTGACCTCACTACCGTCGATGGTGTATTGTAGATCAAGTATTTCACTGATGGTCAACAACCCATCTAGGTTCTGGGCGACGAGTAGGGGATCCGAAAATTGGATAAGGACGTGTTGTTCCGGTTCATGTATGGCGCGCACGTCTAAGACCTTAAAGGCATCCGATGAGGGGACTTCCCAAATTTTTTCGCCTGTTGTTTTTGCCCCGATGGGGCTGCCATTCCACTTCAATCGTAATTCGCCTGAAGCTTTCTCACGTTTGATGGAGTCAACGGTGAACGTTGAAGTACGTGCATCAGCATTGTGTTGCCAGTTCACTGTTAACGATTTTCCCCCAAGGTCTGCTTGCAGGATCTTTTCTACCTGTTCCGGGTTTTCCTTGTCGGCCAACGTGATAAATCCCGTAAACTGCATGTAGTCCAAACTGCTATTGGTTTGGGATTTCAAACCATCCATAGTCAGCTCGTAGGCAGGTTCGGTAACTTTAAAGTTGAAAACGAATTCCTCCAGGTCCTTGGGTACGTCGATAAGTTCACCTAAGGCAAACCGAACTTGGTATTCTTCGCCCGGTTTGAATGCCACTTCTGGGTCGAATACGACTGTCCGTGAATCAGACCAATACGTACTACCCTTGACATTGGGGCTCAATGCGAACAACTTTCGGGTTTCCTCCACGTCCGTGTTTTGCAAGGTGTTGACCTGTGAGGCCAGCCGGACGACAATATTACCTTCCTTTGAAATGATACCTGAAGTATAGCCCTCTACATAGGCCGCAAAAGCCGGGTTTCCGGCGTTCGTTGCCTTTGAACGGCTACATTGCCAGCATGTTAAGGATATAGCGATACATGCAAAGAAGGCAAGGTATAAGCGTTCAGACTTGCCTGAGGGAGTAGCGTTGAGAATCCTCATAATGTTTTGGGATTTAGTCGCAACTAAGGTAGTAATTTTTTGTAGTGCCTGTGCAAAATTGGTTTCCTAATCATCAAAATACCTGTTTTTAGGGATGGCGTGATGGCACCGACTATCGCCATTCCCCCCAAAAAACATCTTTATGCAACCATCATGACTCCAACGTGAAGTCGATTTGCCGCTTAACCAAATCGACTTTCTTGACCCGAATGGTTACTTCGTCACCGAGTTGGTATCGTTTCTTGCGACGTTGCCAGATAATGGCGTAATTTTTTTCGTCAAGGGCGTAGAAATCGTCGGTAATATCCCTCAAACGCACCATCCCTTCGCATTTGTTCTCTTCAATTTCGACGTACATGCCCCATTCGGTCACACCCGAAATAATGCCAACGAAAGTCTCTCCGATTTGGTCTTGGAGGTATTCTGCCTGTTTATACTTAACGGATGCACGTTCAGCATCAGCAGCTTTTTTTTCCATTTGCGAGGAGTGTTCGCACATTTTTTCGTACGCTTCGGCATTAGCAGACTTGCCCCCGTCTAGGTAGTGTTGTAGCAGCCGGTGTACCATCACGTCCGGGTAGCGGCGTATGGGCGACGTAAAATGTGTATAATAGTCGAACGCTAAACCATAGTGGCTGGTTTTTTTAGTCGTATAAATTGCTTTCGCCATAGAACGTATAGCTAAGGTAGTTAGTACGTTCTGCTCCTTAGATCCTTCGATATCCTCCATTAACGCATTGATGGACCGAGCAGTTTCACGTTCGTTTTTTACGTTGAGCTTATGGCCGAAGCGCGCGGCAAATTGGGCAAAGCTCTGGATGCTTTCCTCGTTAGGGGCATCATGCACCCGGTATACAAAGGTTTTTTTGTTTTTGCCCTTGCCTTCTTTGCCGATAAATTCGGCTACCTGGCGATTTGCCAGCAGCATGAAATCCTCAATTAATTTATGGGCATCTTTACGCTCCCGCGTGTACACACCCAAGGGTTTACCGTTTTCGTCTAGTTTAAACTTCACTTCGGCTGTCTCAAAACTGATGGCACCGTGCTTGAACTTGCGGTCGCGGAGGATATATGCCAATTTGTTCATCGTCAGGATTTCATCGGCATATTCGCCTTTTTGCTGTTCGATAATTTCCTGAGCCTCTTCGTAGCTAAATCGCCTGTCGGAATGAATGACTGAACGGCCAAACCACCGATTAACTACATTCGCGTGGTTATCCATTTCGAACACCGCAGAAAACACCAGTCGGTCTTCATGGGGTACCAAGGAACAGAGGTTATTGGATAGCCTTTCGGGAAGCATGGGGATAACCCGATCCACGAGGTAAACCGAGGTTCCCCGCTCGAACGCCTCTTGGTCTAAAGGCGAATCAACAGGGATATAGTGGCTTACATCGGCAATGTGGATGCCTATTTCGTAATTTCCATTTTCTAGTTTACGGAACGAAAGGGCGTCGTCAAAGTCTTTGGCATCAGCGGGATCAATAGTAAATGTGGTAACTTGCCTGAAATCACGGCGTTTTTTGAGCTCTTCTTTTGTGATGATACCATCATAGCTTTCAGCTTCTTGTTCGACGGCCTTGGGAAACGATAACGGGAAACCAAAATCCGCCAAAATGGCGTTCATTTCCGTATCGTTTTCACCTTTCTTACCCAATACATACGTTACCTTGCCTACAGGGTTCTTGTTTTTTCCATCTTGGGGCCATTCAGTGATCTCGACTAGTACCTTTTCGCCATCTTGGGCATTATTAAGATCAGAAAGAGGAACGAAAATATCGCTTAACATCTTGCGGTCGTCAGCCGTAAAAAATGCGAATCGAGGGGATATGTTGATGGTTCCTGTATATTCCGTTCGTGCACGCTCTAATACTTCGACGACCTCGCCTTCCTTGCGTCGGCCTCGGCTTTTGGAGTATGCATGCACTTTTACCTTGTCGCCATGCAAGGCATTGCGCAATTTGCGCGGCGCGATATAAATATCGTCTTCAAACTCGTCGTCAGGGATCACGAAGGCCGAACCGTCGGCAGTCATATCGACACGTCCGGTAATAACCGCTTTGAGATCTTTGAGTATGAATTTTCCTTTTTCAACTTCCTTAAAGTTGCCAGCCTTGGATTCGTCTTTCAAGATGCTTTGGATAGTCTGGCGCGACTCATTATCCACGATGTTGAGCTTTCCTGATACCTGCTTGTAATTCAGTGGTTTGTTTCCTTCTTTTTCAAATATATCCGTTATCAGTTGTGTAAGGATCTGCTTGAATGCATTGTTTTTGTCTTGTGCCATATGCAAAAGTTGTTTTTTCGTTTTTGTGTAATGGACTACGCAAAGGTAACCCGTTCTTGGGCTATAACGTCCTCATTTCGTAATTTTAATAGGAGTTGGGCCGTAGTGATAACGTCTTTCTCACAATATACCCGGATTCGTTCCAAATTGTTTTCCTCGTAATAGACACGGTACACATCCTCGCCGCTAATATCGTCCTTCGGTGTGGGGATGTCGAATACGGCGGCTAATAAATTTAATGAGCTGTAATGCCTGAAATCGCCAAACCGCCATAACTCCATCGTGTCTAAGTGGTTAATTTCCCACGGCTTCTTGCCCGTGACATCTAACTGGGTAGGTATTCGAAGTCCGTTGATCAGCATCCGGCGGCAAAGGAATGGCAGGTCGAAGCCTTTGATGTTGTGTCCGCACAGGATGAGTCCTGTAGGCTGTGTTTGTAGCAATCGGACGAAATCAGCAAGCAATGCGTGTTCGTCGTCGCCATAAAACGATTTGATGCGAAAGTAGCGCTCTCCATTACGTACATGGTAGACGCCGGCCGATATGCAAATAATTTTACCGAATTCTGCATGCAGACCCGCGTTTGGATATTTATCGGCGGGGTTTTCGCCGTCTTCCAAGCTGTTTCGTATTTTCAAATCCCACAGCGGTTGGAAGCGCTCTTCCATATCTCCATAATGTTGATGTTGTGCCACCGTTTCGATATCGATGACCATGACCTGTTGTAAATCTACCGTATCAAGCATATTATTTCGCTAATATTTCAAAGTAATGGGTAAGGCTCATTCCAGTTTCATCTACCAATGTAATACGATGTCGGCCCGATTCGATGGTCAGTGCCATCTGGTGAAGGTGTGCAGTTTCTCCTATGAAATCATTGTTCAGATGCCAAAAGATCCGGCTGTCAGATTTACGATGAGCAGCATTGAAGATAACTTGGCCACGTTTGCCGTCAATTTCCAGTGGGATGTATATCTTAGCATGATTTTTTGGATAGATCATTTCCATGGATTGCGTGATGTTGGCCGTTTCACAACCTGGCGCAAACGGTGGTAGTTCCCGATAACTGCTGTTGCGACGCTTGTAGTAATATGCCATGGCGGGGGGCAGTACAAACCATGATCGTGTGACCATTTCCGTCGTGCTAACGCATTGGGCACTTACCTGGAAATTGCCCGACACATCCGTTTGGATGGTTTGGTGGTAAGGACACACGGCTGATTTAAATCCTGCGGCCGGGATGTATAGATTTTCGGCATGCGGGCAGTCCACGCTCGCCAGATAACCGCTTTCCTTGCAAACCGGTGTGCTAATCATGCGATCGGTCGGTGCGTTAAACCAACCATGCGAAGGTAGCAGATCAAATATTTCAAATAGGATAGGAGCGGCAGTCTCAATACCGGTCAATCCAGGTCTGCCTTCGCCATCGGCATTGCCGACCCATACGCAGACAACGTGTTCTGGTGTCAGCCCGATGGCCCACCCGTCGCGAAAGCCGAAGCTTGTACCTGTTTTCCACGCGATTTTCTTAGATGATGAGAATTGCTCCCATAGAGCTTCCTCGCCTGGACGCATGACCTCGTTCATGGCTTGGAAGGTAAAATAAAGGGAAGCATAATCCATGGCCGAAGAGCGTTCCAAATGGCGTGTCGGTTCGCGCTCTACATTTACTAAATAGGAGGGCAGGTGGTAATCGCCGGGGTCATACATGGCTTGGTTTTGGTCATAATGCTTCAGTGTGCGCGCCATGCTTGCATAGGTACCTGCCAGCTGCCACATCGTTACTTCGCAGCCACCTAAAATCATGGAGAGGCCATAGAAGTCGGATGGCCGGTTGAGTGTCGTGATACCTACGCGCCTGAGAAAATCGTGGAACCTTGGATAGCGATACTGTTGTAACATCTTGACAGCCGGGATATTCAGCGATCGGCTGAGTGCACGCGAAGCGGGGATGGCGCCGTCATAGCCTAAATCATAATTTTGGGGCGAATACCCACCGATTTG
>CAZXSL010000009.1:28557-32657 GCA_964643235.1 uncultured Sphingobacteriaceae bacterium
GTATGAGCGTATGTGGAAGGAGTAAGCCGTCGGTCATCATGGCTGCATAGAGCAGCGGTTTTAGTGTGCTGCCGGGGCTTCGCAGTGCGGTGACCATATCGACGTAACTTTCGACTTCGGGCTGGTCGGGGGCATATACGTTGCCGACGTATGCCAAGGCTTGTCCGTGATCTACATCGATAACCAAGGCTGCGGCGTTGTTTATGCCGTTTGCCCGAAACCTGTTTTGGTGTCTCCCGATGATATCCGTTACCTGTTGTTGTAGGCGGTTGTGGATAGTAGTTTCGGTGCGGGTCACTTCCAGTTCCAAGTGACTATATTCTCTCTTGAAGCGTTCCAGAAGATGTGGAGCGAGTTGGGGCAGGGGGTGTGGGGTATCAGGCAAGGGCTCCAGTTTGGATAATTCAGCAACCTCCATCGTAAAAACACCTTTTGCAGCCAGTTTATCTAGCAAGGCGTTACGTTTAGCGAGCAGGCGTTCACGGTTTTTGCTTGGGTGTACCAAGGAAGGCGAATTGGGGAGCACAGCTAGTGTTGCCGTTTCTGCCCAAGAAAGTTGTTCGGGAGCACGCCCGAAATACCGCCAAGCAGCGGCTTCAAGACCAACGACATTACCCCCGTACGGTGCATTGGCCGCGTACAACCTGAGGATTGAGGCTTTACTGTAGCGAAACTCGAGCCGAACCGCCAGTATCGCTTCAATAGCTTTGTGCCACATGGTACGCGGACGGTTTCGGCTCATGCGGATAACTTGCATGCTCAGCGTACTACCACCGCTGACGACACGATTGCCACGTATATTTTGCCAGGTTGCACGTACAAAAGCGATGGGATCCACCCCCGGATGATAGAAAAAACGTTTGTCCTCAAAGGTGGTAATGCATGCAATGAATTTTTCGGGAATGATTTCCGTGGCCGGGAACCGCCACTGCCCGTCGGAAGCAATCGATGCACCCATCAGGTTGCCTTCGTAATCTTCTATTACGTAAGATGTTGGAACACGAAATAGCTGCTTAGGTAAGGCAAAGTAAAAACATAAGGCAAGGATAAAAAGTAAGGATAAGGTCATTATGCCTTTCCTGGTTTTGCTAAATACCCGCAGTCGGAGCCCAATTTCCTTTGCCCATTTCATACTTGGGCTAAAGTACGAAAATATTGAGAAAACGATCGGAGCCTTGATTCGGCAGAAATCCATGTTTGATTGAGGAACACTTCTTATCTGTTGGGAAAGAAAAGCGAAGACATAGCCAAGAGCGATTTTCTTTGCCACGGCGCTCTCATGTTACAGGTTGCTCGTTCGGATATTCAGATGCCGCCTGCTGCCTCATCTTGTTGAGTTCGTACGAAAGCAAAAACAGCCGCCTTGTTCTTGTCAAAGCGGCTGTTTTGTTAAATAATTAATTTCGTGTTACGCCTTTGCAGGCTTCAGTGGTTTTTTCTTTGAGCTGTCCAAAGCTGGATTTTCCTCAGCTTTGTTGCTCTGTAAGTCCACAACCATTGGTGCGGCGATGAATATCGATGAGTATGTACCCACGATGATACCGATAAGAATAGCAAAGGAGAAACCACGGATAACCTCTCCACCGAAGAAGAACAATACGGCCAATACGAAAATCAAAGTCAGTGACGTAATAATCGTACGACTTAATGTTCGGTTTACTGCGAGGTTTACAGTTTCGCCGATATCTTCTTTCTGCTTAGACCCAGGTTTGCTCAAATACTCGCGCAGACGGTCAAAGACAACGACGGTGTCGTTGATGGAGTACGCAATCACGGTCAAAATTGCCGCGACGAAATGCTGGTCAATATCCATTGAGAACGGTACAATACCGTCCAACAAAGAAAACAACATCAAAATAACCAACCCGTCGTGGGTAGTGGATATAGCGGCAGCTAAGCTGTACTGCCATTTGCGGAAACGGACCAGAATATATAGCGTAATAATCAGGATGGAGAAAACACCCGCATAGATAGCCCGCGTCTTGATATCGTGTGCAATCGTCGGGCTTACTTTCTGCGAGCTCATAATTTCGTAAGCATTGCCCTGTATTTTATCCAAACCTTCATTGAGGGTGGCTAGTACTTCGTCGTTTGCTGCGTCAGAAGTTTCCTCTACGAGGTACGTTGTTGTTGCCCTAATTTGGTTTTGCGCACCATAGATCTTAACCTCGGTGTTCAAGCCGAAGGCGTCGTTAAGGTTAGAACGCACTTCCTCCAAATCGATGGGCTGTTCAAATCGTACTGTATATGTGCGCCCTCCCTGGAAATCGACTCCAAGGCTGAATCCTTTCGTGAATACGGATACCAAACCTATGGCTAGGAATATGGCAGATGCAATGTAGAATTTCTTACGATTCTGGACGAAGCCAAAGTTTGCATTTTTCAAGGTGTTTGCACTCCAAGGATAGGATACCGTGATTTTCCAATCTTTGCTCAGCATCCATTCGAAGATGAGGCGAGAGATGAAGATCGAAGTAAACAGGGAAGTAATGATACCGATCATCAAGGTCGTGGCGAAGCCCAGGATGGGGCCACTACCGAAGATAAATAGGATAACTCCGACTAAGAAAGTCGTAATTTGGGAGTCGAGGATTGATGGCATCGCATGCTTGTAGCCATCAGCAATAGCCTGTCGAATGGATTTTCCAAGGTTTTGTTCCTCCCGTATCCGTTCATATATCAGGATATTGGCGTCGATGGCCGTACCGAACGTTAGCACAATACCTGCTATACCCGGTAAGGTAAGCACGGCATTGAGCGAGGCGAGTACCCCCATGATGAAAAATACGTTGAAAATAACGGCGATATTGGCTACCCAACCCGCACGGTTATAATAGAATATCATGAATATCAATACCAATACCAATCCAATAACTGAAGAGTTGATACCAGCATCGATTGCTGCTTGGCCCAAAGTGGGACCCACGACTGCTTCTTCCACAATTTTAGCCGTAGTTGGTAGACGACCCGCATTTAGTACGTTGGCCAAATCTTGCGTGTCTTCTACCGTAAAGCTACCGCTGATTTCTGAACGGCCTCCGGCGATTTCGGTATTGACCGTTGGTGCCGAATAAACAACGTTATCCAAGACAATCGCGATGGACTGGCCACGCTCATTCATGCTTTTAGGAGCGGCTTCGGCTGTGATACGACGCCATTCGCGTGCACCTTCGGCATTCATTTCCATGGACACTACAGGTTGACCGTCTTGGCCGTAATCTGCACGGGCGGTTGTCACAACGTTACCACTTAGGGCAGCGGTGTTCTCAGATCCGACTGGACGGATGGCGTATAATTCCAAGTGATCCGGCGTGCGTGCGTCAGGTTTTACTCCCCACAACAGTTTGATATTAGCCGGGATGATTTGTTCAGCCTCTTCGCTTTGCAAGAATGCAGTAACCCGTGCGGTGTCTCGCAGATGAGCGATACCCACCACAGGACCGGGAGCCAAAACAACTTGGTTGTCAGGAGTCATCATCGTGGATGGCTGCAACACATTAAATAGTGGGTTTTGAAGGGCCAACAGAGGATCTTCGCTCGTAGTGGACGTGTCCGATCCGGCGCCCAATGTTGCCAATAGTCCGGTGTCGCTTTGTGTGGTGTCACCAGCCGTAGTATCGGTTTGAGCAGGAGTTGAGCTTCTAATAGAAGTAGCTAAAGCCGAGTTCAGATTATCCAAGACCGGATAAACCTCCATGTTCTCATAGGTGTTCCAAAACTCCAGTTTGGCTGAGCCTTGCAGTAAGTTACGCACCCTTTGTTCGTCGGTGACGCCCGGCAACTCGATCATGATACGGTTGGTGCCCTGTTGCAATTGGATATTCGGAGATGCGACACCAAATTTGTCGATACGTGTACGCAATACCTGGAAAGAGTTCTCAATGGCATTAACGGACTCACGCTCAAGGAAACGCTCAACTTGTCCATCCGTGCTATTAGCCGTTATATGTGATGCGTTATCTTTTGTAGCAAAGAACGTAGCAAGAGGGGTTCCAGGGAACAATTTTTGGAATTCTTCTACGAACAAACGTACATAGCCGACCTGGCTTGACTTGCTGCGTTCTTCGGCATTAACCAAAGCTTGGTTGAACTTCTCGTCG
>CAZXSL010000010.1:0-26084 GCA_964643235.1 uncultured Sphingobacteriaceae bacterium
ACCGGACAATCATATCATTTCTTATTTCTAGCTTACATATCGCATGGCGCCGATCACCTTGTTGTCTTTTCTGATTGTTTATTTCGCGGTTTTACTCGGCGTGGCATTCTACACCTCGCGTAAGACAGCTGACAATTCCGCTTTTTTCGTGGCCAATCGCAGTGCTAAATGGTACGTAGTGGCTTTTGGTATGATTGGGGTTGCTTTGTCGGGCGTTACCTTCATTTCCGTGCCCGGTGCCGTGGGAGTCAGCGAGTTTAGCTATTTTCAGTTCGTGTTGGGCAATGCCGTGGGGTTTATCATCATTGCTTACGTGCTGCTGCCTTTGTACTACCGGCTGCAATTGACCTCCATCTACACCTACTTGGAGGAGCGGCTAGGGCATCGAAGTTACAAAACAGGGGCGATGATATTCTTGATATCACGGACAATCGGTTCTGCATTCCGACTGTACTTGGTGGCTATCATCCTGCAACGTTTTATTTTCGACGCATGGAATGTGCCCTTTGTCGTAACCATCGCACTGTGCTTGTTGCTGATTTGGCTTTACACGAATAAAGGGGGGCTGAAAACCATCATCGTTACGGATATCCTGCAAACCACCTTTTTGGTGGCAGCGGTAATCCTTTCCATCTATTTTATGGCAGATAGCATGGGACTGGGTTTTGTCGAAACTATCGAAACCGTTAAAAATAGTAGCTATTCAACCATATTCTTTTGGGAAGACTTGCTGGGCAACCGCGTCCATTTCTGGAAGCATTTCCTCGGGGGGATATTCGTGACCATCGCCATGACCGGGCTCGATCAGGATCTGATGCAGAAAAACCTCAGCATGAAAACTATTGGCGAAGCCCAGAAAAACATGTTGACGTTCACGGGTGTTTTTGTTGTCATCAATCTCTTTTTTCTAGCGGTAGGAGCACTCCTGTATATTTATGCTGCCCAAAACAACATTGACGTTGCCGCACTACCCACACCGGATTACCTCTACCCGGAGATTGCGCTCAACCACTTGGCTATCCTGCCCGGTATCATTTTCATGATGGGACTAACGGCGGCTACCTTTGCCACAACCGACTCAGCCTTGACGGCACTTACGACATCCTTTTGTGTGGATTTCCTTGACTTTAACAAGAAAAAGGACCCGAATGATCGGCGGCTTATCCGGCAGCGTAATCTGGTACACCTGGGCTTCTCCGTGCTCATGCTACTCGTGATCATGGTCTTCCGGGTCATCAACGACGATTCGGTGGTGACTGCCATCTTTACTGCCGCCACCTACACCTACGGCCCCCTCTTGGGCTTGTTCGCGTTTGGTATCCTCACCAAAAGGCGAGTCCGGGACAGCTGGGTTCCGTATATCTGTTTGCTATCGCCCTTGCTCTGCTACCTGGCGATTACGTGGGTTATTACGCCGTACACGACTTATGTGGTCGGGTTTGAGTTGATTATCTATAACGGCGCGTTGACGTTCCTGATGCTGTGGGTAACCGGGAAAGGCAAGTACGTTCCCGCGCCCGTCGCTACCGTACAATAACATGAAACATGTACGTTGGTTTCTGGTACAACGTTCGGTAGTTAACGTGCGTTTGGGATAAGGCCATAGTAAAATATTCGGGATGATAGCAACTCCTCTTTGTCATCTTGAACGGAGCGCAGCGGAGTGAAAGATCTAATCTATAGTCGGAGAGGAGATCCCTCACTTTGTTCGGGATGACAAAGAGAGATAGGGTGATAAATGCCGGAGGCATGATCAACATGGTAGGAATGGTAAGTTATTTCTACCGACAAATACACACTAGCCAATAGCTGTCATTCGTTTTTGAAATTCAAGAGATTCTCCTTATTTTTAATAACTAACTCGATTATAATATGCGGCCATTAGGTTCACATAATTATTTTGTTTATATAACAACGAACAAAAATCGTACGGTTTTATACATCGGTGTTACCAACGATTTAAGAGTTCGGCTATATCAACACATGCAGGAGAGTCATGGAGCAAAGAAAACTTTTGCCGGAAAATACAATGCTTACTTTTTAGTTTATTGGGAGCGTTTTGAATATGTAGAACATGCGATAGAACGAGAAAAGGAATTAAAGGGATGGCGTAGATCAAAAAAAGAAGCATTGATTAATGATTTCAACCCGCACTGGAACTTCCTTAATGAAGAAGTTGACTGAGTCTTTTCAGATCCCTGCCTGAGGCAGACAGGTCTCCTATCGCCGGGACAAATAGAAATAGGATGACAGGACAGATAAGAC
Organism: uncultured Sphingobacteriaceae bacterium; assembly: GCA_964643235.1. GTDB lineage: Bacteria > Bacteroidota > Bacteroidia > Sphingobacteriales > Sphingobacteriaceae > CAYRGQ01. The sequence goes on from CAZXSL010000010.1 coordinate 2,266, forward strand.
TGAGATGGCAACACACCCCTTTGTCATCTTGAACGGAGCGCAGCGGAGTGAAAGATCTAATCTATAGTCGGAGAGGAGATCCCTACGCACTACTCAATACCTGCCTGCGGCAGGCAGGCTCAATACTCAGAACCCAAAAACGAATCCACCGTGGCGATCGCGTTTTCAAGCCGCGCTTCCCCCAATCCGGAAACGACGGCATACGTCGCGTCGAGTGCCTGCAACTCCCGGCGCCAAACGGCTAGGAAATGCTCGCGTAGGTCGGGGAAATCACGTAGAGGGTCGTCTTGCCAAGGCAGATCGATATCCATCAGCAAATAGTGGTCGTACGGGTGCGACTGCAATTCATCCAATACCGGTTGCGGTGTGTGGCCAAATAAGTGATCAGACCATATTTTGATCGTCAGGAAAGTGGTGTCGCAAAACAGGAGCCCGTGCCGTGCCAGCGGTTCCACGCTGCGTTCCAACGCTAGCTGCCCATAGAACATGTTCATTTCGTCTTGCAAAGTGTATTGTCGGTTGAGGTTTCGGCAATATTCGCGGGAATATTCAGGTACGCAGATCGTGTCATAATGCCGAGCTAACCGATCGGATACCCAGGACTTGCCGGTCGACTCGGGTCCTACTACGGCAATTTTTATCAGTTTGTTTTTTTCCATGACTTCCTCCAATCCAGATACCCCATCGTGGCAATCACAGCAAAAGCCACATACAGTAGGGACGTCAGCATAAAACCTTTATAGATATATAGTGGTATGTAGCAGATGTCCACGATGATCCAAAGTAGCCAGTTTTGCAGTACTTTGCGGGTCATCAAAAATTGTGCGACAAAACTCATGGCTGTACAAAACCCGTCGACGTACGGTACGTCGGTGTCGGTATAGGCTCCCAAAAACCACCCCATGATGACCGAAAGTATGAAAACGGCTGCCAGGGTAAATGCTATTTCCATAGCCGAAAACGATACGATTGGTTTCTTATCCGCATCCTGTCCGCGCTTGAGCCAATAGTACCACCCATAGATGGCCGTGCCGAAAAAATATACTTGCAACACGGTGTTGCCGTACAGTTTGCTTTGGTAAAAGAGGATGGCATAGGCGGCTACGCTGATGATGCTGATGGGCCAATTCAGGATATGCTGGCGGGCAGCTAAGTATACGCAAAGGAATCCCGTTATGACACCTAGCCACTCAAGTGCTGTGGTTTGGTAAAATTGGTCCACAATGGACTGGAAGAGATCACCCACGTTTGTTGAATCTAGAGAATACGGATAAGCAAAGCAAATCCGAAAAAAAGCCCGTGCACTCATGGAGCGCACGGGCAATTTTACTAAAATTTCGCTTAACTTCGGTAATCTCGCTTAGAATACATAGCGGGCGGTAACGCCAGCGTTTGCTCTAAATCCAGACACGCCCCAGTCAGGTTTTACGATGTGCCCGGTAGGACGAAACTCAGCTGAAAATGCAAAAGGTGCGCTTTTTAGTTTATAGTCAGCACCACCTACGGCAAATAGCCCGGCGATAACCCCTTTGTATTCGTCCCAATCCGAAAATGAGTTCCCGACAACAGCACCACCGCCTACATACCATTTCAACCCCTCGACATTAGCAATAGGGAAGTGGTGTTGGTACGCACCGGCAAGGGCTACTCGTGTAATATTATAGCCTACCCCTAATATGCCTAATCCGGCAGTGGTTGGGTTAACTCCCAAATCGAACTGCAAGGCAGCGGATTCGGACATGAATGTTTTGAACGTTGCGCCAAATGTGTCGTACGGACCTGCAGCGAAACGAATACCAACTGAGCTTTTGTAATCTTGTGCTGAAACGGATACTGCGATAACCATCGCCAGTGCCAACGAGAATAATTTTGTTTTCATACTAGTGGTTTTTATTGATACTTTTTAATGTACGCCCAAAAGTAAGGTATATTTTGCAAAAAGAGGAACTTTGGGTGTCTAATCGGTGAAAATACCGCATTTTAGGTATGGGAATCGCGTGCAAACAACCCTTATGGCTGAATAACGCCGTGTAGGCGCGTTCCGTTGGGATATGAAGTGGGATTATACCGTATAAACACCAACTAAAAATTTTACTCCATAATTGCCAAAAAAACCATACCTTTGCACTCCGACAAAGCGGTCGGAATATCCTATCTATTGTACAGTGACATTTCGTACTGTTTTGGCCTCGGTTTAGGTTTACTCATATCGATTTTAGCACAACAATGCCAAAAGACACCTCCATCAAATCCGTACTGATTATCGGCTCAGGCCCCATCATCATCGGACAAGCCTGCGAATTCGACTACTCGGGCTCACAAGCTGCTTTTTCCCTGAAGGAAGAAGGAATCACAGTTTCCATCATCAACTCCAATCCGGCGACTATTATGACCGACAAGGTCGTGGCCGACCACGTGTACCTCTTGCCGCTTACCTGCGAGAGCATCGAACAAATCCTACAGGAACAGCAAATCGATGCCGTACTACCCACCATGGGCGGGCAGACTGCACTCAACTTGTGTATCGAGGCGTCCGAACGGGGGATTTGGGAAAAATACGGTGTTCGGGTCATCGGCGTGGATGTTGCCGCAATCGAGAAAACCGAAAATCGGGAAGCCTTCCGCCAGTTGATGGTGGATATCGGTGTAGGCGTGGCCAAGTCCAAAATTGCAAATTCCTTCCTCGAAGGAAAGGAAGCGGCCCAAGAGATTGGGTTCCCACTGGTTATCCGGCCTTCCTATACATTAGGTGGTACTGGTGGTGGGTTCGTCCACAAGAAAGAAGAGTTTGAAGCGGCGCTGAGTCGCGGCCTGAAGGCCTCACCTACCCATGAGGTGTTGGTGGAGCAAGCCGTGCTAGGGTGGAAGGAGTTTGAGCTCGAGCTGCTACGCGATGGAGACGATAATGTCATCATCATCTGTACGATTGAGAACTTTGACCCGATGGGTATCCATACCGGCGACTCCATTACCGTGGCTCCGGGTATGACACTTAGCGACCGTTGCTATCAGGAAATGCGTAACCAAGCCATTAAAATGATGCGCGCTATCGGTACTTTCGCCGGCGGATGTAATGTGCAGTTTGCCGTTGACCCCGACACCGAGGATATCATCGCTATTGAAATCAACCCACGGGTTTCGCGTTCATCAGCCTTGGCCTCCAAAGCAACGGGATATCCGATTGCGAAAATTGCATCTAAACTTGCCATCGGGTACAACCTCGATGAGATTGAAAACCAAATCACTCAAAATACATCGGCCTACTTTGAGCCTACGCTGGACTACGTTATCGTAAAAGTACCACGTTGGAACTTTGCGAAATTCAAGGGTGCCAACCGTGAGTTGGGCTTGCAAATGAAGTCTGTGGGCGAAGTCATGGCTATCGGTCGTTCCTTTATCGAAGCGCTGCAGAAAGCCTGCCAAAGCTTGGAAATTGGACGTGCCGGGCTTGGTGCTGACGGAAGGCAAAGCCGGAACTTGGAGGAAATCATGGAAAGCCTGGAGCACCCCAGCAGCGACCGCCTCTTCCATGTTAAGGATGCCTTTGAGCTAGGCGTACCATTGGAGTCCATCCGCAAGGCGACGCTCATTGATAAGTGGTTCTTAGTGCAAATCCAAGAGTTGGTGCAACTCGAAACCGAATTGCGCCGCTACCAGTTGAACAACATCCCGAAAGACTTTTTCCTGACCCTGAAGCAAAAAGGGTACTCGGATATACAAATATCCTGGTTGCTGGGCAATGTGAGTGAGGACGACGTGTATAACCGCAGGAAGGAGCTTGGTATCCACCGTGTGTTCAAGATGGTGGACACCTGTGCGGCGGAGTTCCCCGCCCAAACACCCTATTACTACTCGACCTTTGATGAGGAGAACGAGTCGAAGCCGTCCGACCGCAAAAAAATTATCGTGTTGGGCTCCGGACCTAACCGGATTGGGCAAGGTATCGAGTTCGACTATTCCTGTGTGCATGGTTTGATTGCTGCCAAGGAAGCTGGCTACGAAGCCATTATGGTTAACTGTAACCCCGAAACGGTGTCTACGGATTTCAATATGGCTGATAAGTTGTATTTCGAGCCTGTATTCTGGGAACACGTTCGTGAGATTATCGAATTGGAGAAGCCCGAAGGTGTTATCGTGCAGTTGGGCGGACAAACAGCCCTGAAGATGGCAGAAAAGTTGGAAGAGAACGGTATCCGTATTATTGGGACCTCCTTCCACGATATGGACCTTGCTGAAGATCGCGGCCGCTTCTCTGACTTGCTCAAAGAACTGGATATCCCATACCCGAAATATGGTGTGGCCGAAAGTGCGGAAGAAGCATTGGAGGTGGCCAAAGAGGTGGGGTATCCCGTACTTGTACGACCCAGCTATGTGTTGGGAGGCGAGCGGATGAGTATCGTTATCAATGATGAGGAACTGGAAACGGCCGTTGTCAAACTGTTGAAGAACTTGCCGGGCAATAGGGTCCTGATCGACCATTTCCTAGACCGTGCGGAGGAATCCGAATCGGACTCCATCTGCGATGGCGAGGATGTTCATATCATCGGCTTAATGGAGCACATCGAGCCGGCGGGTATCCACTCAGGCGACTCAAACGCTGTGTTGCCGCCATTTAGCCTGTCGGATGAGGTACTTCGGAAGATGGAGGAATATTCCATCAAGTTGGCGCATGCACTGAAGGTAAAAGGCTTGCTGAACATCCAATTTGCTGTGAAAGACGAAAAGGTTTATGTCATCGAGGCCAACCCGAGGGCGTCACGGACCGTGCCGTTCATCGCTAAAGCATACGATGTCCCGTACATCAATATCGCAACGAAAGTGATGCTCGGCGTTAACAAGTTGAAAGACTTCAACATCGAACGCAAACTGACCGGGTACGCCATTAAGGAACCGGTGTTCTCGTTTGATAAATTCCCGGATGTGGATAAGCAATTGGGACCCGAGATGAAATCAACGGGTGAAGCCATCCGTTTCATCAAGGACTTGGACGATCCGTTCTTCCGAGAGCTGTACACGAAGAAGTCGATGTACCTAAGCAAATAAAACTAAAGGGGCTGTTTCAAGCCCCTTTTTGTTGGCTTTATAAATCAAGTCGCCGGGTAGGAAGCAATATGTCATACCCATGACCGTCTAAAAGCCGATAAACACGATTCTTCTTTGTATTATTGTAGCTAAACTTAATAAGACAACCATGACAATACAAGTAAATTCAGACAAAAACATTACCGTAAGTGAAGCATTCATTACCAAGATTACCGACAGCCTGAACACTTCCCTCGCACGTTTCGATGAATACGTGACTCGTTTGGAAGTATTCTTGGCCGACGAAAACAGTGATCGCCAAGGCAGCAACGACAAGCGCTGTACCATCGAAGTACGTATCAAGGGATTGGATCCCGAGGCTGTTACGTCAACGGCAGATGATATCGGCTTGGCATTCAAGTTGGCTTCCGACAAGGTGGTACAACTGCTCCGTAACCGTACTGACAAAATGAAAGACCACGCATAAGTACATGCGTTGCATACCACGCTTCGCTCCGGCTCCAAAACGTAAGTGGTGTTCGGGCGAAGCATGGTAGCCTGGGTTCGATTATTCCAAAACATCACACTACCTAGACCTTATCCCCGTTTTGCCGTGTTTCCGTTTGGATAATACCATCATCTACGGTTGCTGCAAAACAAAGAATGATTTTCCCTGTTCCCACAAAAGGATTTCCGGGCAAAGCTTTTTTGATTATGGACGCGATGTCAAATACAACGAAACGGACGAGGACCTTACTCTTTATTATTGGTATCGTTCTGATAGCTTCTAACCTGCGTGCACCTATTACCAGTGTAGGTCCTGTCATCCCGCAGATACAGGAAGCGTTAGGTCTGAGCAATACCGTGGCCGGTCTGATCACCACAATTCCGCTATTGATGTTTGCGGTTTTCTCGCCCATAGCCCCCAAATTGGCCGAAAAACGCGGTATCGAAATGATGCTCTGGCTCTCTTTGTGGGTCATCGGTATCGGCGTATTGGTGCGTGTCGTGCCTAGTGCCACGCTTCTCTTGGTTGGATCAGCCCTGATTGGTTGCGGAATTGCTTTTGGGAACGTTCTCATACCGCCGTTGATCAGGCATCGGTTTCCTGAGCGTATGGGCGTCGTTACGGGTGTTTACAGTGTAGCCATGAATATCACGGCATCGCTGGCCTCGGGTTTAAGTATTGCTATCGGTCGCTGGACCGGGGCGGGATGGAAAGGATCCATCGGTGTTTGGGGTGTATTTGCTATCATTGCTATCCTGGTGTGGATTCCCCAATTGTGGGACAGCCGAAAGCGTGTCAAAAAAGAAAATAGAGAATCCGAAGCAAGTCGCTCGGGCTCGCTGTTGAGGTCTAGGTTAGCATGGCATGTTACCATTTTCATGGGCTTGCAATCGCTGTTGTTTTATTGCTCGGTCGCCTGGCTTCCGGTCGTCTTGCAAAGTTGGGGCATGCCCTCGGACGAATCCGGGTGGGTATTGTCGTTTGTGCAGTTTACCCAATTGCCCATCGTGTTCATCGGTCCTATCGTGATCGCCAAGCTCAAAAACCACATGCCCCTATTGTGGTTTATCCTAATTACACTAATTGTCAGTATCCTGTTGATAATCTTTTGGCGCACACAGTTTATCGTTCCTGCCGTTATACTCTTTGGCTTAGGTACCGGCCTGGCGTTTAGCTTGGTTATGATGTGGTTCGTATTGCGCACAGCGACAACTTCTGTGTCAGCCCGTCTTTCGGGTATGGCACAGTCGTTTGGTTACGCGTTGGCCGCTGCCGGGCCGCCGTTGTTCGGTACGTTGCACGATTGGACCGGAAATTGGGAGGGCCCGTTCGTGTTGTTATTCATCGCGTCGTTGGGGCTTTTCTTCTTTGGTTATCGGCTAGCCAAACCGGTAAATATCGAATAAAGAAGAGGGGCGTTAGCACGTCATAAAAAGGTTCAGCATCCGATCCAGCGGTTTTGATCGGGAGACCACCATCATGCAATACCAGGCATTTATTAACAATTATCTGGGCCGTTCGGACTAGATGCTTTGTTAATCCAAGATGGCGACATATCAGATAATCTTGTTGTTTATCCAAATATTTTTGGGAGTTTCGATCGGAATCACGATATTTGCCGCAGCTTATAGAGAAAGGCGGAGGGAATGGACCCGATGAAGCCTTAGCAACCTGTTGCTTAACAAGGTGCTACATTCTATCCGCCAGATGGTGGAAAAGATAAGCGGAGACACGATTTCTTGTGACTTTTCTCTAACAGCATCATACGAATATCCATGCGGCATCGGAATTGACCATGACGTAATTGGATGTTTTAGCCAAACGCTTTTTGTGTTGGGGTAGGCCGTATGTAATCAAGTAAGTGTGTCGAACAAAAATAAAATAAAAACACTATGTCAGTAACAAACAATTTGGGTTATCCGCGCATCGGGGCTCTGAGGGAATTGAAAAAGGCAAATGAAGCCTATTGGGCGAAAAAAATAAGTCAGGAGGAATTGCTTGAAGCTGCTGCTACAATCCGGGAGGTAAACTGGAAAACCCAGCAAGCTGCAGGTATTGATCTCATTCCATCCAACGATTTTTCGTTTTACGATCAGGTGCTGGATACCACGCTTGCTGTAGGAGCTATTCCCGCGCGTTATGCCAAACTGGCTGCACAGGCGGATAGCAGTGGTTATTTCCTCGATTTGTACTTTGCTATTGCACGCGGTTACCAAGAAGAAGGGGTAGACGTTACAGCGGCCGAGATGACTAAATGGTTTGATACGAACTACCACTACATTGTCCCCGAATTTGTGAGGGATCAGCAGTTTTCGCTGAAAAGTGAAAAGGCGGTTAATGAATTCAAGGAAGCGAAAAGCAAAGGTATACAGACCAAACCCGTATTGCTCGGTCCCATAAGTTATTTGTTGTTAGGCAAGGAAAAGGAAGCCGGCTTCGACCGTTTGGATTTGATTGACCGTCTGTTGCCCGTGTATGAGCAAATCGTCGGCAAGTTAGCCGATGCAGGGGCGGAATGGATCCAGTTGGATGAGCCATTCCTAGCTTTGGATTTGGATGAAAAAGCGAGCGCTCTGTACAACGATGTATATACCAAGCTAGCTGCAGCCGCCAAAGGTGCCAAAATCCTAGTAGCTACCTATTTTGAGGCGCTGCGTGAGAATGCGAAGCTGGCGCTAAGCCTGCCCGTACAGGCTTTGCACATCGACTTGGTGCGTGGTGAAGACCAGTTGGCGGATATCCTGCCTTTGGTGCCCGATGGGTTGATCCTTTCCCTCGGTGTGGTGGATGGACGCAACATCTGGAAGAACGACTACGAGCAGTCTCTGGCCAAAATTAAGCAAGCGACGGATGCCTTGGGTGCCGATCGGGTTTGGGTCGCGCCTTCGTGCTCCCTACTCCATGTTCCCTATGACCTCGACTTGGAAGATAATGAGGAGGCATTGCCTGCTGAAGTGAAAAACTGGTTGGCCTTTGCCAAGCAAAAATTGGCCGAAGTCAAGGATCTGGATTTGTTGGCTTCCGGCGATGCCGACGAGGCAACCAACGCACGTTACGAGGCCAATAAAGCAGCTCAAGAAAGCCGCCGGACTTCTAAACTGATACACCGTGACGACGTGAAAACCCGTGTTCGGAACATTACGGACGATGATGCCAAACGCACGAGTACTTTTGCCGAACGTAAGGCAAAGCAACAAGAGAAATTTAACCTGCCGGCCTTTGCGACGACGACGATCGGTTCGTTCCCACAGACCCGTGATGTCCGTAAGTGGCGCGCCGATCTGAAAAAAGGAGCTATCACACAAGCCGAGTACGACAAGCTGATCGCGGAGGAAACCGAACGGGCTATCCGTTTGCAAGAGGAGTGGGGGCTTGACGTGTTGGTGCACGGCGAATTCGAGCGCAATGACATGGTCGAGTACTTCGGCGAGCAGCTTTCAGGCTATGCCTTTACGAAAAACGGATGGGTACAGTCATACGGTTCGCGCTGCGTTAAGCCACCGATCATCTACGGCGACGTGTCGCGCCCAAGCGATATGACGGTCTATTGGTCTGCCTATGCACAGACCCTGACGGATCGCCCGGTTAAAGGGATGTTGACCGGACCCGTTACCATTTTGCAATGGTCGTTTGTCCGTAATGATCAGCCCCGTTCGGAAACCACTTACCAAATTGCATTGGCGATTTTGGACGAAGTACAGGCCTTGGAAAAAGCAGGTATCAAGATCATCCAAATCGATGAGCCGGCCATCCGTGAGGGGCTTCCTTTACGCAAGGCTGATCACAAGGACTATTTGGACTGGGCGGTGCGGGCGTTCCGCGTTTCCTCATCCAATGTCGAAGACGATACGCAGATACATACACACATGTGCTATTCGGAGTTTAACGATATCATCGAGCATATCGCCGCCATGGACGCGGACGTGATCACGATCGAAACCTCGCGCTCGCAGATGGAATTGCTGGATGCCTTTGCCGACTTCAAGTACCCGAACGATATCGGCCCTGGCGTCTACGACATCCACTCGCCACGCGTGCCCAGCACCGAGGAGATGGTTGAATTGTTGAAAAAGGCAAAAGCCGTTATTCCAGCCGAACAGCTTTGGGTAAACCCCGACTGCGGCCTGAAAACACGTGCATGGCCCGAAACCGAAGCTGCGTTAAGGTCGATGGTAGATGCTGCCAAAACTTTGAGAAGCGCAAACTAGCGGATTCCGGGAATCCAAAAATAAAGCCACTATCCGTGTATGCGGGTAGTGGCTTTTTTAATTGTATTTCTTGTCTTACTATTTGCCAAACGCTCGCTCCAGCGCTTTTTGTCCGCCGATAATTGGCAGGGTAAGCTGGGTGCCGTCCAGGTCGACAGTCAATTCGGTGCCCGGTTCGGGCCATAAGGTGAACTCCTTGTCGCTTGAAAACACCAGCAGTCCGATCTGCTGGCCCGCAGGGATGATTTGGTCATCGGGCTGCAGATCGAAGGTTACTTCATAGAACTTTCCAGGTTCTAGAGGCTCGCTTTCGGTAAGCGATTGGTGGTTCTGTGGGTCGGCCCAGCCGCGTGTGATGATGTTGTCGGTTATCCGTACGTTTCGACCGCCCTCACGCCAGGGGAGCGATACGAGCCATACCGAAAGGTTGGCGGCAGGTTTGCTGCTGGCCAATTTAATCGTTATCCTAGGGACACCCGATAGGTGGACAGGCTCCGTAAGCGTGGGAGTAGCGTATAGAAGCCGATGCTCGGTAATCTCGGCGGCAGCCAATGCCGCTCCACTAAACGAGTAGTTATCAACCAGAATCTCGACTCCCTGGTTGCCTGCTGCTTGTCGTGTCAATCCACCGATTCCTGGAGCTCCCGTGCTGGGGTAAAGGAATACGTCTTCGGCATCCGGATGGGGGTAATCCGCATAGGCTGTAGGGCTGTCGTTGGCATCCTGTTCACGCACAATCCATGATTTCGGATCGTTTTCGACACCATTTTCCACGCCATGCAGATATCGGGTAAACCAGCGGTTCATCATGCTGATGGGCGGTGGGCCGCCATGCCCCTGTTGATGAAAATAAATCTGTGCCGGGATACCCTGCTTCTTGGCCTGTTCGTATATTCGGACACTATGCTCGGGCATCACATTCCAGTCGTTGAAGGCGTGCGCCATCAGGAGAGCGGCTTTCATCGGCCCCATCTGGTTGAGATAGTCGCGTCCTGCCCAGAAATCGTTGTAATCTCCGGTAATCCGGTCCATGCCATTGGCCATTTCGGTATCACGCACCACCCGGTTGTTATGTGCGCGTTTGGATTCGTCGCCACTATGTATAAAATCGTAGAGTACGTCGATGTCTTCGCCCAAGTAGCCACCAGGGCTGCGCACGAGGCCATTGGAACGGTAATAATGGTAGTAGGATGTATTGGGGGCAATGGGGATGATAGCTTCCAACCCCGGTACGCCCGTGGTGGCTGCCGCCAGTGGTAAGGTGCCGTTGTATGAGGTACCCGTCATACCCACCTTGCCGGTAGACCAATAAGCGGATACCTTCTCGTTGCCATCCGGCGAGGTGTACCCATTATCCTTGCCCGTCAGCCATTCAATTACCGCTTTGGGTGCTAATGACTCATTAGGACCGCCCACAGTGGGTGCGCCCTGGGAGAGGCCTGTACCCGGCGATGACGAATGGACGACGATATACCCCCGTTTTATCCAAGTGTTAATTTGGGAGTTGGATATTATAGGTCGTTCGCCCGTCCGTGTTACCTCAGTATGCGTGCGGGCTGGCGGTGTTTCCCCCAGTTCGTGCCGTACGTCCCACATCAGCCCGGGTATGAGTTCTGCCACGCCTGAATAATAGGGGCTGGTTTCATATACGATGGGAAGCTTCAGCCCTTCAGACTCGGTTTGGTAGGGGCGGGTCACGGCTACGTGCATGCGGTCGGGCTTGCCATCCCCGTCCGTGTCAAACTCCGTTTCAACCCACAAGTCGTGCCGAATCCATTTTTCGGGCGTATCGAACGCTTCGATGACTTGTGCCTCGCCATCTTTAAAAACAGGAACGGCTTTTTCCTGTGCGCGGACGATCGGTAGGAAGCCGATAAAAAGGAAAAGGAACCAGAGTGGATTTTGATGGGAAGATGTTTTTGCCATAATAAAACGGGTTTGATGTATAATATAGGGAATAAAGTTAGTGAAAGGTCTCCAATTATGCGAACCGATTTTAACCAAGTGTTATCAGAACTTTACCACCTTGTACAGAGCTTAGTTGAGTGAACGAACTCCGCCCCTGTCGCAAGTTTAGTCCCGATTTATCGGGCTAACTTGTGAAGGTAGATCAAGCAAGTTTGTAACTTGTTTACGAAAGACTGCTTAGCACCTGGTTTATTTGCAACTCGCAAGTTATCTTAGAAAACGTCAGGCAGGCGCTTCACTAATATTGCGAGAGTGGGGCAACCTAATAACTCAACGGATTGACGTATCTTTGCCTCATGCGATTTGATATCATTACGGTATTGCCCGGTTTGCTGGAAAGCCCGTTTGCCCACTCCATCTTGCAGCGGGCACAGAAAAAAGGCTTATGCGAAATTGTTGTCCATAACTTACGTGATTATGCCGACAACAAGCATAAAAGTGTCGACGACTATCCTTATGGCGGAGGTAGCGGGATGGTTATGCAAATCGAGCCTTTTGCCGCTTGTATCGAAAGTCTCCAAAGCCAGCGCAACTATGACGAGATTATTTTCATGACACCGGACGGCGTTACACTCAATCAGGAAATCGCCAACAACCTATCGATCAAAGGAAACATCATGGTGCTTTGTGGTCATTACAAAGGGATCGACCAGCGCATACGGGATATTTACGTAACCCGAGAAATTTCGATCGGAGATTACGTCTTGTCGGGCGTCGAACTTCCTGCCGCTATCTTGGTCGATGCGGTGGTTCGGCTGGTTCCGGGGGTACTGTCTGACGAGACGTCGGCACTCTCGGATTCTTTCCAAGGCGGGTTGTTGGATGCACCGGTGTATACGCGTCCGGCAGATTGGCGGGGGCATCAGGTACCTGAGGTATTGTTGAGTGGGAATGCGGCGCTCATCGATCAATGGCGCGACGAGCAATCCTTGGAAAGGACCAAAGCACGACGACCGGATCTATTGGGCGATTAAGATACTGTTCAAAAGCTCTATTGGATGCCTTGCCGTAGGTCTCGCTTATACCGCCATTTTTTCTTAAAATGTAGTAGAATGTTGACAAAATGAAAACAAACAGTTGCTTTCGTTGAAAAAATTTATAAATTTGCCATGAATCATGAATGTTACATTTCACATCAATCCTTGGTGGCCTGCGGCGAAAATAGTCGGGGGCTACGGGATCGTATACTTATAATCAACCAAAGCCTTAGTGAAGTTTGACCCGACGTTTGAAAAATCGTCGGGTTTTTTTGTGAACTTTTATATACTTGCATAGAATAACGAAATATGATGAAATACAAACTGAACACAAAGTACAGGCGATTGCTGGCCGACACGACCACGCCCGTCAGTATCTACCTGCGCCTACGCGATGTGTACCCTAATAGTCTCCTGCTGGAAAGTTCTGATTACCACAGTCGTGAAAATAACATGAGCTATATCTGCTGCGATTCCATCGCCGGAATACGACTTCATGATGAGCACGTGGAGACGCATTATCCAGACGGTACAAAAAAACGGAAGCCCATATCCGAAACGAATCTTAGGCAGGAGGTTTCCGATTTTCGGCAAGTCTTTGAACATGAGGATGATAGCTCATTCCGATTTATTTCAAACGGTTTGTTTGGATACTTTGCCTTCGATACGGTAGCGCACTTCGAAGATATCGAACTAGGTAGCGAATCTGATGAGCGCCGGAATATCCCTTCGCTACAATACCACGTGTATCGCTATGTTATCGCCATCGACCACTTCCGCAATGAGTTGTATGTATTTGAGCACAGGCTGGAGGGGGATGAGGTATCGGAATTGGACAAGTTGCAATACCTCATCCAGAACAAGAATTTTCCTGAATACAGCTTCACGCTGGCGGGCGAGGAAACCTCCAATATGGCTGACGACGATTTTAAGCAACTGGTGGAGACCATGAAAACGCATATATACCGGGGGGACGTGTTCCAGATTGTACCCTCGCGAGCTTTTGCACGGAAATTTACAGGTGACGAATTCAACGTGTACCGCGCACTACGCTCCATCAATCCCTCGCCCTATCTGTTCTATTTCGACTACGGGGATTTCAAGCTTTTCGGTTCCTCCCCTGAAGCACAATTGACGATTCGCAATCGTCAAGCTACGATTTATCCCATCGCCGGAACGTTCAAACGAACGGGCAATGCCGAGCAAGACGAGCAAATAGCCGAAGCCCTCAAAGCCGATCCCAAAGAAAACGCCGAGCACGTGATGCTGGTTGATCTGGCGCGAAACGATCTGAGCCGGCATTGTGATAACGTACACGTCAAAACCTACAAGGAAGCCCAATACTATTCGCATGTCATCCATTTGGTGTCGCAGGTGGTGGGTACGCTGCACGAAGAGGCGAACCCCTTTGATGTGGTTGGCGACACGTTTCCGGCCGGCACACTTAGCGGGGCACCCAAGCATAAAGCCATGCAACTGATAGACCGCTATGAAAATTACCAACGTAGTTTTTACAGCGGAGCAATCGGGTTTATGGGATTTGGTGGCGATTTCAATCATGCAATCATGATCAGGTCGTTTCTCAGCAAGCAAAATATGCTGCACTACCAGGCAGGAGCCGGCATCGTAGCCGACTCAGTAGCCGAAAACGAATTGCAGGAGGTCAACAATAAGATTGAAGCACTGCGTAGGGCTATGGAAATGGCCGAGGAAATTTAACTTACAAAAAGTACAAGCAAATACATGAAAGACGAGACACAACAAGCACCAAGGATATTGGTTGTGGATAATTACGACTCCTTTACGTTTAACTTGGTTCATCTGCTGCACGAATGCGGGCACCAAGCGACGGTCTGGCGCAACGATAAATTTGAACTGGACGACGTGGAATCGTTCGATAAGATCCTGCTGTCGCCAGGGCCCGGCATCCCAGAAGAAGCCGGCTTGCTGCTGGATGTCATCCGCAGGTATGGGGAGCATAAAAGTATATTGGGTATTTGCCTGGGGCTGCAGGCCATTGCAGAGGTGTATGGCGGAGCACTATACAATTTGGCGAAGCCTGTGCACGGCGTGGCTACGACGATGAGGGTAATTGACTCGGAAGAGCCAGTCTTTGCCGGATTGCCGGAGGCCTTCTCCGTTGGGCGTTATCATTCGTGGGCAGTAGCCAAGGACGGGCTGCCCGCTTCCTTGCGGATAACGGCCGAAGATGCCGATCGGGTCATTATGGGCCTTACGCATGAGGCGCATGACGTCCGCGGCCTGCAGTTCCATCCGGAGTCGGTTATGACCGAATATGGGAAAGAAATGATTGCAAACTGGTTAGCTATATAGACATGACTATCTTAGATAAGATTATTGCAAGGAAACGGGAGGAAGTAAAAGCCGCCAAAGAAAAGACCTCCCGAATCGAGTTAGAGCAAATGCCTTTATTTGCCCGTACGTGTCTCGATCTACGCACTTCGATACTGGACAACACCAAGACCGGAATTATTGCCGAATACAAGCGGGCGTCGCCCTCCAAGGGTATCATCAACGCAAACTCGGGTGTGGCCGAAACCGTATCGGGCTACCAAGCGGCCGGTGCATCGGCGGTGTCGGTGCTGACTGACGTGGATTTCTTCCGAGGAAGTTTGTTCGATTTGGAAGAAGCACGTGCAGCCCTGTCCATCCCCTTGTTGCGCAAGGAGTTCGTCATCGATCGTTTCCAGATAGCTGAAGCCAAGGCTTACGGTGCAGACATCATCCTGCTCATTGCCGCTTGTCTCTCTGCAGACGAGATTGAAGACCTGTCGTCCTATGCTAAGTCCTTGGGCCTGAACGTGCTGCTGGAGGTACACGATCGCAGGGAACTGGATAAGAGTTTGGTGGATACGGTCGATGCCATCGGGGTAAACAACCGAAACCTGAAGGATTTCACGGTATCTATCGAACAGTCGTTGGCACTCGTGGATGATATTCCCGATCGGTATATCAAAGTGACGGAGAGCGGTATCAGTGATCCGGCTACCGTCCGCCACTTGCACGTGGCGGGTTTCCAGGGATTCCTGATAGGCGAAAACTTCATGAAGACGAGCAACCCGGCAGGAGCCATGGCCGACTTTGTGGAGGCGGTACGGGGGTAGGAGCCGTAATGGGTTTCTTTCAAATTTTCCCGGTGGGATTTTGGGTAGGTCGTTTTTCCATCTACTAAAAGTAACGTTTTCATGACGTCGGATAAATCCCTATATTTACCCCTTTTATCCAACGATGCAACAACACGACGAGCGCCTATCCCATATCTTGGTTTATTCACTTGGATTGCATCCCTATTTGGGCTATCTGATTGAACCACACGCTGTCATGCTTAACCCCAACGGTGGGCTTTCCATGACGCACAATCGTTTGTTTAGCAATACGGTGGACGACTATGAATTGGCTTTGGACGAGTGGGATATGCGCATTATCCGTTTGCTGGACGAGGTTGAGCAGAACAACATCATTAAGAAGTACGTCAAAAAACCAATCCGGGCCACCGATTTCTTTGAGCGGCACCTGGATAAGAAACTGTACGATTATATCCGTCCCAATATCGAACGCCGACTGCTGGAAGCATTGGATCTGCTCCGCAACAAGCCGCTTTACCTGATGGATAAGAGCGGTTATCCGGCCGACCAGAAGTTGGAAATTGCAGCTGAACCCGCTTCCGTGCTGTTCCATTTCCGCCGAAACGAAATCGAAACCCGGTATTTCCCCACGATAAAATATGCCGGGGAGCGCATCGAGTTCATGTACCGCGATGCGCAGGTTGTGATCAATGAACAGGCTTGGCTTCTGCTTGATCAGGTGCTTTACCATTTCGATCAACCCTTGGAGGGAAAGAAACTTACGCCATTTTTGCAAAAGCGCTATATCGCCGTGTCGCGCGAAACAGAACACCGGTATTTCGATACCTTCGTAACCAGCCTGATCGAGAAACACCATGTCTATGCCGAAGGGTTTGAAATAAAAACCCATCAGCATGACGCCATACCGATTATCGAGTTGCGTCATCTCCAAGATGACCAACCCGCAATCCAATTGCAATTCCAATACGGGCCTTATCGTTTTCGAGCGGGTTCGGACCATAAGGTAACGGTTCGCATGACCCACCACGAAGACACCGATACCTATACTTTCCATCGCATCAAGCGCTCCCTGCAATGGGAGGAAAACCGCATGCAGGAACTATTGGATTTAGGACTTGACAAGGATGGGATATTTGGGGATTTGGTCGTGAATGAGCGGAAGTCGGAATCCCCCGATGTCGGTGTCGTTGACTGGTTGCGGAAACACCATCAGCACTTACAAGAACGAGGCTTTGAAATTGCCCAGTATGGGTCGGGCAAACGTTTTTTTCTCGGAACAACCTCCTTGGAGGTGTCAATTGCCGAAACCAACGACTGGTTTGACGTACACGCTATTGCCCGGTTCGGTGATTTCGAGATCCCGTTTGTCAAGCTGCGTAGCCATATCCTTAACCATACGCGTGAATTTGCCTTACCCAATGGGGAATTTGCCGTTATCCCCGAAGAGTGGTTCGCACGGTATAGCGAGCTATTTCATTTTTCGGATACCCGCACGGCCATCAAGATCAAAAAGTACCATGTGGGTCTGTTGGACGATATTGGAGAGCACAAGCAGTTAGCCATTAGCCGTAAATTGGATAGGCTGGAGCATTTCGATGGCATCATGGACATGCCTTTGCCTAAGGCGTTCCAAGGAGCCTTACGTTCCTATCAACAAGCCGGCTATAATTGGTTCTATTTTCTCCAACAATACGGCTTCGGAGGATGCTTGGCCGATGACATGGGCTTAGGAAAAACGATACAAACCCTGGCCTTGTTGCAAAATGAAAAAGAACGGGCGGATGGACCCCGAACATCCCTCATCGTCATGCCAACCTCCCTGATTTATAACTGGGAGAAAGAGGCCGCTAAGTTTACCCCAGAGCTTCGTATTCTGGTGCATACGGGGAGCAACCGTATCCGGGATGTCGAACTGTTTGTAGAATACGACCTGGTCATCACAACCTATGGTATCTTACGCAGTGATGAGGAATTGATGTCTTCGTTCTATTTCCATTACGTGATTTTAGACGAAAGTCAGAATATCAAAAACCCGGCTTCCAAGTCGTTTAAAGCTGTAAAAGGCCTGAAAGGTAAAAACAGGCTGTTGCTTAGTGGTACTCCGGTCGAGAATTCCGTAGCCGATTTGTGGCCGCAGATGACTTTTGCCAACCCTGGTTTGTTGGGTAACTACTCTTTTTTCCAGAAAGAGTTTGTTCAGCCTATTGAGCGAAAGAAGGATGAAGACAAGGCACGAAAACTGCAAGCCATCATCAAGCCTTTTGTCCTTCGCCGTACCAAATCGCAGGTGGTTACCGAGCTTCCTCCTAAATCCGAACAGATTTTTTATTGCGAAATGAGCGAGGAGCAGATGGCGCATTACGAGAAAGTAAAGTCGGAATATCGGAACTTGATATTTGAGCATGAAACAGGTAAGGGTGTTAAATCTCCACAGATAACCCTGCTGCAAGGGCTGACCAAGCTGCGCCAACTTGCCAACCATCCGGAGATGGTGGATGCAGGTTTCAAAGGCGAGTCGGGTAAGTTTGAGAGTGTGGTCAATACGCTCGATTCTGTCATGCAGCGTGGTAACAAGGTCTTGGTATTCTCCCAGTTTGTCAGGCAGTTGGAAATTTATCGCCGGTATTTGGAGCAAAAGGGAATTAACTATGCATATTTAGATGGAGCAACACGAAACCGGGCAGAGGTTGTACAACAGTTTAGGGAGGATGATGATACCCGACTCTTTCTGATTTCTATCAAAGCAGGTGGCGTCGGCCTTAACTTGGTTGAAGCTGATTATGTTTTTATCCTCGACCCCTGGTGGAACCCAGCCGTAGAGCAACAAGCCGTGGACCGTACGCACCGCATAGGACAAACGCGAAACGTCTTCATCTATAAATTTATCACCAAAGATACCGTCGAAGAGAAAATATTAGCGTTACAGGAGCGCAAAAAAACAATAGCCAGCACGCTGATTACTACCGAAGAGAGCTTCGTGAAGTCGTTGACACCAGACGATATCCGTGAATTATTAACCTAACGGTGTTCAATAGCGTTAATTTTCTTTGTTAGAAACATATCGACAAGTACTTCCTGTTTTTTTCTTACATTAGCAGAAATAAACGCGAACAAAATGAACAATATTTTAGAACTACTTAATGGCGGTCTAGGCAGTCAGGTCGTCGATAGTATCTCCCGTGAGTCCGGAGCCTCCAAAGAAGAGACCCAATCGGTTGTATCGGCTGCATTGCCTGCGCTATTCGGTGCGTTACAAGATAATGCCAGCCACGGCGGTGCCCAGGGTATTTTGAATGCGCTGAATACAAAGCACGATGGTGGTATCTTGGATAATGTATCGGGTCTTTTGGGATCGAGTACAGCTGCCGATGGCAACGGGATTTTGAAGCATGTATTGGGAGGTAAGCAGGTCCCTTTGCAACAGGCTATCAGCAAACAAACGGGAGTGTCATCATCGCTTGTGAGTAAAATATTGCCTTTGTTGGCACCCATCGTCATGGGCTACTTGGGGAAACAAGCCAAAAGTAAATCGGTCAATAACGATTCGGGCTTGACGGACCTTTTGGGTGGATTGTTAGGCGGTGGTTCCGGCGCAGATATCCTCGGGAGCATCCTAGGTGGCGGTAGCGGTAAAAGCAGTGGTGGCGTCGGTAGTATCTTAGGTGGCTTAGGTAGCCTGTTAGGTAAAAAATAAGATTGGGATACTGTCCCATTAAATAAAGAAGCCGGGTTTAATCAAAGCCCGGCTTTTTTGTTTTGTTAATATCGCATTTCAAACTTGTCCATAATTCCTGTCGTTCTAGGACTTAGCTTGGTCGTTCAATTACGTGTTTTCTTCTTTCACTCTTCTGTCGTTGTGCTTTAGTCCCATTGATACCCTCCTCGATCCACAGGCTTTAGGACTTGTTATTAGGGCCGGTTATCAAGTAACTTTGCCGATTCCGTATCCAAATAAAAACTGCAATTGGCGTGCTCTTGCAAGATACTGGCGGGGAATAAGTTGCTTACTTCCTGTTCCAAACTGTTTTTGACCGCTTGGGCTTTGCGCGCATCAGGAACGGAGCAGATAATGTGTTTTGATTTCATAATCTGTTTTATCGACATGCTGATGGCTTGTAGCGGAACATCATCCACCGATGCGAACCAGCCTTCATTATACTGCTGTGCACGGCAGGGACCGTCGAGGTTGACTACCAGATATGGTTTTTCCGTGTCAAAATCCGCTGGTGGGTCATTGAAAGCTAGGTGGCCGTTTTCGCCGATGCCTACCATGGCTACATCGATGGGGTGAGCCTCAATCAGTTTGTCTAAGCGGTCAGTTTCCGTTTTGGCATTGGTTTCCCCATCGATTAGGTAAGCGGCTGCTAAGTCCGGTACCTGCGCGAGGAAGCGTTCTTTTAGGTACTTGCGAAAGCTAGCCTTGTGCGTGATGGGCAGGCCGATATACTCATCCAGGTGGAACATGCTTACCTTAGACCAATCGATTCCCGTTTCACTAATCAGCTGGTTGATGGTCTCAAACTGGCTGGTTCCGGTCGCTAGGATGATATTGGCGGATCCTTTTTCGGCAATAGCCGTTCTGATATGTTCGGCCGCCTTTATACCGGCTGCTTTCCCGAGTTCTTTTGCATCTGCAAAAACATGAATGTTCATGATTTGATTTTGAATTTACGAGTATAAAACTAAATTAAACAATTGTAACGTCGGTTGTTCCTCCCCTTTCAAGGGAGATATCAATGGGTTGGTTGTTTTCCCACGCTCCGTTTGTGAAATCGGGGATATCGATGGGTGCGCTTCGGTTGGCGACCGACCATTCACTGAGTGGCCCGATGATGCTCCACGACGCGGCGTCATATACATCCATATCCATAGGTAAGCCATTGCGCAGGCAATCGATAAGCCGCCAATCCATCAGGAAATCCATACCACCGTGGCCACCTACTTTTTTAGCGAGTTCGCCGACTTTTTTGACGATAGGGGGTGTGTATTGTGCATCCAACTTAGCCAACTCTTCTTCATCCAGCCAGCCTTCATGGCCGACGGATATGCGACCAGGCAAGGGGTACTTCTGTGCGGTTGCCCGGGTACCACTAAGCAGGTGAATGCGGGAATATGGCCTGGGCGAGGTCACGTCGTGCTGAAGCATGATGGTGCGGCCTTTCGTAGTTCGAATGGTGCTGGTGTTCATATTCCCGCGTGGGACGGACCCAATGTGCTTGTTTAACTCCGGATATTCTTCCGCTTTATTTCTGGCGTGCTCCATGAGCATGAAATCATCGGAAGCCATGGACGTCATGTACTCCATGCGGTCGCCTCGGTTGATGTCCATGGCTTGGCAGATGGGGCCCAGCCCGTGGGTAGGATAGAGATTGCCGTTGCGGTGGGTATTCTCTTTCAGCCGCCAAAAGTCATGCCGGCGTCCCGAATCGACCAAGCTGTCTAGGATATCATGTATGTATGCCCCCTCGCCGTGGATGATTTTGCCGAAGAAGCCCTGGCGAACCAGGTTAAGCGTCAAGAGCTCGAAGAAATCATAGCAGCAGTTTTCAAGCATCACGCAATGTTTTCGTGTCCTTTCTGATGTTTCTACCAGTTTCCAGCAGTCTTCGGCCGTGGTGGCTGCGGGGATTTCGACGGCTACATGTTTGCCTTGCTCCATTGCATAAAGTGCTATGGGTGCATGGAGTTCCCAATGTGTAGCGATGTATATCAGGTCGATATCGTCACGCTCACAAACTGTTTTCCAGGCTTCAGGACCGTCGGTGTAGAGGGTGGCTTCATGCCCCGGACTTTTGATGCGTTGTTTGGCGCTTTCAGCCTTTTTGGGCTGTACATCACAGAGGGCGTTGATGGCTACGCCTTGGATGTAACTCATGCGTTGTACTGCACCTGATCCGCGATTACCAACACCGACGAAACCGATGCGTACGGTTTCGATCGGTGGAGCGGCATAGCCGCACATGTTAAAGGTTTGCGAAGGTTGTTTTGCTGCTTGTTTGCGGAGTTCGGTGAGCTGTTCGTTGGGATTGTCCCCGGTGTTGGCACAAGCTGAACCAAACCAAGATGTTCCCAATAACCCGGCTCCCGCCAGCCCCGATTGTTTCAGAAAGGTTCTTCTATTGGACATAATTTTGATCGAATTGGATTATCAAACATATCCAAATAACATCTGGAAACCAATGATGGGCGGCAATATATTAACGGAATCGTTGCCGAAAAGATGGCTATCCGTTATCCCCGTATCGCGTCCAGGCCTTTTCTAATCCGCGCTACCGTTTCCTCGCGTCCTAGTAGCTCAGCAATATCGAATACGTGGGGGCCAAATTTGCCGCCAACGAGCATAATACGCAAAGGAAGCATCAGTTCGCCCATCTTCATGCCTGAAGCTTGAATAGCCAGCTTGTAGAAACTTTCCAGTTCGGCACTATGCCAGGGTTCGAATTGTTCGAGTTGTGTTAATATTTGGGTAAAAAATGTGCTCTTCTCCGTATTCCAACGTGGAGCAACGGCGTCCAGATCATATTCTGCCGGCGCTTGGAAAAAATAGCCGGCTTGTGGCCAGAAATCCGTCACGAAAGTCAGCCGGTCTCGAACCAGTGCGATAACTCGTTCGACATGTTTTTCATCGGCTTGGTGTATTCCATGCAGGGCCAGTTGTTCCGCAACCAAAGCGAGCAACTGCTCGTCATCGATCCGTTTGATCCATTCGTGGTTAAACCATTTGGCTTTCTCAAAGTCGAACTTTGCGCCCGATTTGCTGATCCGATCCATTGCGAACTTTTCTACCAGTTCTTCCATGCTAAAAATCTCTTGCTCGCTGCCGTCGTTCCATCCCAATACAGCCAGCATGTTCACGAAAGCTTCGGGTAGAAATCCCATCTCGCGGAACCCTTTGGTCAGCTCGCCACTTTTCGGGTCCTTCCAGTTCATGGCATACACCGGGAATCCGAGGCGGTCGCCATCGCGCTTGGAAAGCTTGCCGTTGCCGTCGGGTTTAAGGATGAGGGGTAAGTGTGCCCATTTGGGCATCTCGTCGCGCCAGCCTAAGTACTCCCACAGGAGGATATGGACAGGGGCGGAGGGCAGCCACTCCTCGCCACGAAACACATGCGAAATACGCATCTGCCGGTCGTCTACGACCACAGCAAGGTGATAGGTAGGCATGCCATCAGCTTTAAGCAAGACCTTGTCGTCTATCAGTGAGGTATCAAACGACACATAGCCACGGATGCTGTCCTCAAAGGAGATGGTCTCATTTTCGGGCATCTTGATGCGTACGACGTGGGGGTGGCCTTCGCTGAGTAGGCGTTGTGTTTCTTCAGTCGTCAAGCTGAGTGAGTTGCGGAGTTGCATGCGATTTTCCTGCCCGTATCGGAAGTTGGGGTGCTGTTGGCGTTGTTGGTCTAGCTCCTCGGGTGTGTCGAATGCGTAATAGGCGTATCCGTTTTCCACCAGTTGCTCCGCATATTGGCGGTATGATGCTTTCCGTTCGCTTTGGCGGTAAGGACCGTATTCGCCCGGCCTGTCGGGGCTTTCATCCGGTGCTATGCCACACCATGCCATGCATTCACGGATGTAGTCTTCGGCACCTTCCACAAATCGGGTTTGGTCCGTATCTTCGATGCGGAGGATGAACTCCCCGCCATTATTTTTGGCAAATAGATAGTTGAAAAGTGCGGTGCGTACGCCGCCAAGATGAAGCCCGCCGGTGGGGCTGGGCGCGAAACGGACCCGCACGTTGTTAGCTGTTGTCATGGTACAAAGATAAAAAATA
This sequence comes from uncultured Sphingobacteriaceae bacterium, assembly GCA_964643235.1. Lineage (GTDB taxonomy): Bacteria > Bacteroidota > Bacteroidia > Sphingobacteriales > Sphingobacteriaceae > CAYRGQ01. The sequence goes on from CAZXSL010000010.1 coordinate 25,830, forward strand.
CCCATGGGGGCTAAACCATTTAATTTTGAATTTGTATTTTGGCAACCATATACGGACGTTTGTTTGCATGAATCCCTACCAATACAACCAACAGCGTTGGAAATTCTTCTTACTGATCTTTGCGGTCATCATCGGTTTGGCCTCGTTGATCTATACCAACTACTTGGTGCGCAACCTGTCGGATTCGGAGCGCACTAAGGCCGAGGTATGGGCCATGAGCATGCAGGCGTTGATGAGCTTGCCCGATGTTGATGA
>CAZXSL010000010.1:26094-31922 GCA_964643235.1 uncultured Sphingobacteriaceae bacterium
GATAGCTTGTCGATGCCAGCCATCATTACGGATTCCAACGACAGCATTTTTTTCTGGCGCGATTTGGATCCGACTAAGGCAATGATGCCCGAGGATACGGTAGCCGTTGGTGTGGGTTTTGGGAAAGAATACGACCCTCAGTATTTTGCCCGGCAGCTGGCCATCATGAAAAAACGGCATAACCCCATCGTCCTCGATATCGGTAGCGGGCAGGAGTGGTTTGTCTACTACAAAGATTCACAGATGCTTACCCAGCTCCGTATTTTTCCGTATATCCAGCTGACCCTGATTGCTATTTTCCTGATCATCGCCTACACGGTGTTCAACTCCATTCGCAGATCGGAACAGAACCTGGTTTGGGTAGGCCTGGCCAAGGAAGCGGCCCACCAGTTGGGCACGCCCATTTCGTCGCTGATGGCTTGGCTGGAACTGGTACGAGCCAAGTTTGATGCGGAAAATGATCCCTTGTTGTCTGAGATGGAAAACGATGTCAAGCGATTGGAGATTGTAGCGGATCGGTTCTCGAAGATCGGGTCCGCACCGGTGCTTAGCAGCCACGTGGTGTACAAGGTTGTCGTGGATTTTGTTAATTATTTCAAGGTGCGCACGAGCGACAAGATCATCTTCAATGTTTCAGGCGATACGCAGGTGGAGGCTATGCTCAATGTACCCGTATTCGACTGGGTATTGGAAAATTTGTTGAAAAATGCAGCGAATGCCATTGAGTCAGCAGGTCGGATTGAAATTGTAATTTCCGAAAACATTGTAAAAGAGCAGATTTTTATAGACATTAGCGACACCGGTAAGGGAATCTCCCGTTCACATTTCGAGACGGTGTTCCAACCCGGTTTTACCACACGCAAAAGAGGTTGGGGCTTAGGGCTGAGTCTGACCAAACGAATGGTTGATTACCACGGTGGGCAGATTTTTGTCAAAGAGTCTGAATTGGGTAAAGGAACTGTTTTTAGGATTATATTGCCAAATAATGTAACGTATGAACCCGCTCAAATCTGATGAATACCCTACGTTGTACAGTCCGTACATCGATACCGTCGTAGGCAACGTTTGGGATGTATTGAAGGGGCAGATCGACTCATTTCCCGAGTTTATCGCTTCCGTGCCGCCGGGCAAGGCCGAATATGCCTATGCCGAGGGCAAGTGGACCATCAAGGAAGTGGTGGGCCATATTATCGATACCGAACGGATTATGGCTTATCGTGCCTTGCGATTCGCACGCAACGATACCAAGGCGCTACACAGCTTCAACGAGGAAGATTTCGTTGCCCAGGCACGCTTTAACGAGCGGTCGTTACAGAGCCTTTCCGACGAGTTTGTCTTGGTCCGTAGGGCCAATATGATGCTTTTCGAAACGTTCAGTGCGCATGAACTAACCCGCAGGGGTATGGCCGGCGAACGGCTGATCAGTGTGCACGCATTCCTGTATATCATCGCCGGACACCTGAATTACCATCAAAATATTATACGCGATCGCTACCTGATCGACTTAGGGGAGTCGTCATGATTTGGAAAAATCCCATTACGGTTGAAGAGCTGAATTCTATGTTCGTCCAGAACATGGTGGTGGGTTTGGGTATTCGGTTTACGGAAATTACTGACGACAGCCTGTCGGCCACGATGCCCGTAGACGAACGTACCCGGCAGCCTTTTGGTATTCTGCACGGTGGAGCATCCGTCGTGCTTGCCGAATCGCTAGGCAGTATCGCCTCCAACTTGGTTATCGGTTTACGAAGTGATTACGTGGGGGTGGGACTCGAAGTAAACGCAAACCACATCCGCCCGGTTAAGGATGGCGAAGTAATCGGCTTGTGTAAGCCTATCCACTTGGGTAGCAAAACACATGTTTGGGAAATTAAAATCTACGACAAACGAGGCAAAATGAACTGCATTAGCCGGTTGACGGTGGCTGTTGTGCCTAAGGGTTGATCCATAGCCACTGCCATTGCAGCGAGACCTGATGACAAGCAAGAGCTTCGGCCAAACAATTTCAATAATCCGTTTGTTACTCGATTATCATGGGTTCGCAATGGCTCATGATACGGTTTAGGTTTAGGCAGCGACCACTCTCCGTGGTTAGCTGCCTATTTTTATATACACATCCCATCCCGACGCATCGGGACTTCACTCCGTTCAGCATCTCACATCTCACATCTTCAACCCAATCTCCCGCAGTCTTTCGTCAAGGTATTCACCTGCAGTCATGTCTGTATACGCTTTGGGAAACGCTGCGCTAATGCAGGAGTCTAACGATTTGAGGCTGACATTTGCTTTAGGGTGCAAGAAAAAAGGCACGGAGTACCGTGATGTTTTCATCAGTTCACGAGGAGGGTTTACCACCCGGTGGGTTGTCGATTTGAGTTTGTTGTTTGTTAATCGCTGCAGCATATCGCCCACATTGACGACGATATCCTCGCCATGAGCTTTAACCGGGTACCAGGTGCCGTCGCGGGTAAGTACTTCCAGGCCGTCGGCGCTGGCACCGATCAGGAGGGTAATCAGGTTGATGTCCTCATGTGCTCCGGCACGCACGGCATCGTCGGGTAGGCTGTCGGGGTCTTGGATGGGGAAGTAGTGAATGGCGCGGAGGATGGAGTTGCCATCTTGAACGCGGCTCTCAAAGTAATTTTCTTCCAGTTTTAGATAGACAGCGATAGCTTTCAGTAGTTGGCGGCCAGCGTGCTCCAAGCGGCGGTAAACTTCGGCGGTTACCTCATTAAAGCGAGGCAATTCCTCGACGATAATGTTGTCTGGATAAGCCGTTTTGTCGTATTCCCCTTCGGTTATTGTTTGGCCTCGCTGCCAAAATTCCTTCAGGTCCGGTGTTTTGGAATCTTTTGCTTTTTCGCGGCCTTTGGAGGTATACCCGCGTTGTCCGGCTAGCTGGGGAATCTCGTATTTTGCTTTTACTTCGTCGGGTAAAGCAAAAAAAGCCTCCACGACTTGGTAAAGTTCGTCGATCAAGGCTTTGTCCATGCCGTGGTTAGCGATGGTAACGAATCCGGTTTCGTTAAAGGCTTTGCCTATGGCATCCGAAAATTGTTGGCGTTGTGCGGCCGACCCCAGCGTATAGTCATGGAGATCCAGCCTCGGGATATTGACTGTTGACATATCGTTTCTGTTTGGGGTAAAGGTAGTGTTTTTTTCTCGCAGAGACTTCGATCCGTTAGCCACGCGAAGGGAATTGTGCGCCAGCGGGTGGGTGCCCGCGTACCGTGCGCTTATCTCCGCAAGGCGAGGTTATTTCAACGTCAGCCTTCCATCCTCCATTCCTCCTTGCCCAACAAACCCAAATCGTTTTCATGGTGTTCCAATTGCGACGCACGGGGCGCAGCAATGCCCAGGCATGTTATCAAAACATATTGGCCTAGTAGCATGAGCAGGAAGGCAGTGAGTACCATCCTTCGTTGCTTAAAGTAAAAAAACCCGGGATTGGCTAACCCGATGATGAGCATGATGCCCATAAAAACTGACCAGGTGACGTGGGCGGCAATCATCATATAAGTCCCGATGTCGATATAATGGCTCCAGCGTATCCCTTGTATGGTTTCTTTTTTTGCGCCCTCGGAGTAGCCTTTATTGACCAATAGGCTTGCTATGACCAGCACGGACAACAAGACCAGTATGCCTCGTAGCCCCTGAAACCATTTCCGGCGTAGATACGGGGGAACAATTTTGGGCGAGAAATGGTTTAATACCACTGCGCAGCTAAGGACGGTACCCCATGTCCAACAAACGGCTTGTGCAGAATATCCCCAACTGCGCCCCTGGCCGAGGATGAGTGTTGCGAGCAGGTATAGGCCGGTAAGCACCATCAGTACGGTCAATATAGCATACCACCACTTGGGTTCCCGTGCTACTCGCTGTGCTGAGTCGAAGGGCTTTTCGGTTCCGGGTCGGCGACCCGAATCGTTCCCGTTGTCGCGCTCATTTAGTGAGGCGTAGGCTTCCTTGAGTTTCTGCTGCTCCGTCTCGAACACCTGCCTTAGCCGTGCCGTGGGTGCATTGTCGATACGCGTTTGGAAATCGTTGTATAACGCCACAAATTTCTTGCGGACGATTTGCAGGTCGCTGCCTTCCGGCAGTTCAAGTCGTTCGTATGCTTCTTTTTTGTTCATTTGTTCGTGTTGTGCTCCGCTCTGCGGGATTTCGTTGCATTCAAAACGTAGACACGAGACGTCTTTCATCGCTCGGCGCCATGTTTTGTTTTCGGCTTTGGGCTTCTCTGCACACGGCGTTACCCAAACTGGTCTACATCCACCCCTATTATCCACCCTCGTTCTTTCCAAAACGGTTCGTTGATGCCGAACTCCTTGTTTAGGGACAGAAAATGGATGTTGCCGTATCGGCATACAAAGAAGCAAAATCGCTCTTTGTTGTCGATCCAGAATAGGTACTCCGGAAAATCGGGGTCCAGCCTTGCCGACCAGAACACGAGGTCGAGCATCCCCTCTAATTCTTCCAGGGGTATGGAGAGGGCCTCGGTGTAGTGTGGCGCGCCGACGATTTGGCTCAGCCAAGCCCGTACCCGAACAAGCTCGGTGTCGGGAAGCCCCGCCCGTGCAAACCAGTCCATGCGAAGCATAGGCATCAGTACCAAACCGGTGCAAGCTAATGAGCTCAGGGCAGCTTTCAATTCCGTAGTTAAATCCGTGACGTAAGTCTGGATATCCTCGTGCCGCCACATGAGGATGATGTTTTCGTAATCCGGTTCCTGCGGCTCGAAAGAGAGCGCATCATACATCGGATCATTGGGGTCGTTGTATTCCGGATCGAAAAATTGCCCTTGGAAATCACGGATGTGTGCCCGGATCATCGGATATTGCCTGAAAACCTGTGCTCGGTCTATTGTTTTCATCGTGTTATGTTGTCGTTTTGGTGCATTAGTCTTAGTGGTTAACCCCAAGTTCCGATAGCTTGGATTTTGCCTGGCTTGCATATCTTGAATCGCCATTGGCCAGGCGTTTTAACCAGTGGATAGCTTGCTCTTGTTGGCGGTCATCCAATAACATTCTCGCCAAGCTGTCCATGCAGGCGGGGTTACCGATTTCTGCTCCCTTTTGGTACCATGACATAGCCGTGGTTTCGTCTTTTGCAAAGGACCCACACCCAAATTCATAGAAGCTCCCAATGGAGCTGTAAGCAAGATTGCTACCCGCTGCTAGTGCCTTGTGGTACCATTCGAGGGCGGCTTCGCAATCCGCTTCGACTAGATATCCGCCATCCTCTAGGAGAAAACCCATAAACCAGCAGGCTGAGGCATGGCCCATGTCAGCAGCCAAACGGTACCACTTGATGGCTTCGTTGTGGGTACCTTCGATGTTGAAATAGGTGTTTCCTAAGCGATAATATGCATCGGCATGGCCCTGGCGTCCGGCTTGCTGATATAAACTCCGAGCCTCGTCGATATAGCCCTCCTTAAGTAAAACGGAAGCCCGTTCGGTCATCTCTTCGGGTGTTTCTTTCGGTGTGGCAACGACCGGGGGTGCAGGTTGTTTGCTGGTTTGTTGGGTTACCTGGGGCTCGATTGTCACCACATTGTTTTCCGGCTCAGCCAGTTTGCGAATCAGCCCCTTGATATGATCCCCTTTGTAGAGGTAATACCATTCGTCCGGTACGTTTTTGGAACTGACGATGTAGTACTCATCCGTTTCGTCGACGATGGCGATACTGTCTCCGCCTGTTAAGGAGGTGGCGTATGTGCTGCGATGTAAGTCTGGGTCGTTAGCTATCTGCTGGCGCTCGTCTGCCGATAATTCGGTGTGGTATAGTGTCAGGGTGTCTTGTCCGAGTTGCAGGCTGATGTAATGCGT
>CAZXSL010000011.1:0-31531 GCA_964643235.1 uncultured Sphingobacteriaceae bacterium
TTTCCCGACACGTAAGGTCGTACGCGACGGCTCCCGTTATTTCGGGCCCTACGCCTCGGTAAGTATGATGCATGCGATCTTGGACACCATACGGGAATTATACCCCCTGCGTACCTGTAATTTGTCGCTAACACCTGATAATATCGCTAAAGGCAAGTTTCGGGTATGCCTGGAATACCAAATCGGTAATTGCAAGGGCCCTTGCGAGGGGTTGCAAACCGAAGAAGACTACAACCGGGATATTGACGATATCAGCAACATCCTGCATGGGCGTATCGGGGCGGTTATTCGACGGTTGAAACAGCAAATGGAAGAGGCAATCGCCGATTTGGAATTTGAACAAGCTCACCGCATTAAAACCAAGCTTGACTTGTTGGACCGTTACCAGAGTAAGTCTACGGTGGTCAATTCGTCGATAACCGATATCGATGTGTTCAGTATTGCGTCTGACGAAAGCTACGCGTTTGTCAACTACTTAAAAGTGATGAACGGTGTCGTTACCCAAACGCAGACCATCGAGCTGAAACGCCGGCTTGACGAAACCGAGGAAGAGCTTTTGACGCTGGCTATACCTGAAATTCGGAGCCGGTTTGAGAGTACATCCCGGGAAATTGTCGTGCCCTTTGCTATTGACATCGCTACAGATGACAAGCTGAAGTTTACCGTCCCGAAAGTAGGGGAGAAGAAGAAGTTGCTGGAGCTCTCGCAGAAAAATGTGGCTTATTTCAAAAAAGAACGACTCAACCAATACGAGAAACTTAATCCGGAGGTGCGTACCGAACGTATACTAAACCGCATGAAACAAGACCTGCGCATGAATGTCTTGCCACGTCATATCGAATGTTTCGACAACTCCAATTTCCAAGGGAAGTATCCGGTGTCTGCCATTGTCGTGTTTAAGGATGCCAAACCGTCGAAAAAAGAGTACAGGCATTTCAATGTCAAGACGGTAGAAGGGCCTAACGATTTCGCCACGATGGAAGAAGCCGTGTACCGACGCTACCGGCGTTTGCTGGACGAAGAACAACCGCTGCCCCAGTTAGTTGTTATCGATGGCGGTAAGGGGCAGCTGTCTGCCACGCTCAAAAGTCTCAAAAAGTTGGGGATTGACAAGCAAATGACGGTTATCGGTATCGCGAAGCGATTGGAAGAGTTGTATTATCCCGGCGATCAGTATCCGCTGTATCTGGACAAGAAGTCTGAGACGCTACGCATCATCCAGCACTTGCGCGATGAGGCCCACCGCTTTGGTATTACCTTCCACCGTAACCAACGTAGCCGGAAAACCTTCCAGACTGAGTTGGAACAGATTCCCGGAATAGGCAAGACATCAGCCGAGCGATTGCTTAAAACGTTTAAATCGGTCAAGAAAGTACGCGAAGCAAATGAGGAACAACTGCGGGAAGTGTTGAACACCAAACAAACCGCCGCCGTACTGGCTTATTTTGCCGAGGCAGGCGTGGAATAAGATGGATCGCATACGCCCGACAATCGCATCCGCCCCACGGGGGCGTCAAACAATCTGGGTGCGATTATACGGGGGTATAAATCATCCGTGACAAAATGGTTTCGTCAACACACCGGCATTTATGACGTTTGGCAACGCAATTATTACGAACACATTATCCGCGACGGCAATGATTATGATCGCATCGCCAAATATATACGCGACAACCCCATGAATTGGTGAAAGGACAATGGTTCGCCCTACCTCCCAATCTGTCCTAAATGCGTGTCTTTGAATCCGGAAAAATATTTTAACCCATACCCGAATATCCTATCCATCGCACTGTGACCCAGCATGACAATGCCTGCCAAAAGAACCCAATCGTATTGCCCATACCACCCCAAGAGGATAAGTGCGACTGCAATTCCTTGGTGGTGGAAAATATTGTACACAACTGCACCCACACGGGCACCGGCCAAATAGCTCAGCATACTGATGTCTGGTAAGAGTAAAAGAGCGAGGAAGAGCCACCAAGGATGTCCGATGAACACGGTTGATGCATAGCATGCTATGAGTATGGCTAGGTGTTCGAGATGAAGTAATGTACGCATAACTGTTAGAGCGTGTTGAACCACCATAAGTTACAGCTAGCAGAACAGAAAAAGAAACGAGGTCTTTCTTTTATTGATCGTTCTCGTCTTCATCTTCACGTGTTGCCCGGAAGGTTGTCATTCGCTTGAAAAACTCGCCAAAGGAATTGAACTCCTGGCGGTAGACCAGTCCGATGGCACTGACGTACTCGTCGTTGTTTGGGTTGAGTAAGAAATTTCTGGTGTTTAGTCGGTTGCTGCCTCTTAGTACGAGGCGGCCGTCTTGTCGGATGAGATATAGGAGCTCGGCGTCGGTTGCAACGCGGTCGCTGAATACATTCAAGTCGTGCAATTGGAGGTTCCGCCTGTCGGAAAGCCCTCCGGTAAAGATAAGCCGATCGTTAAACAAGCGGAAGGATGCACTGGCATCGTTGAGTGAGCGGATGTTAAAATCGACGAATCGCAGGTTGAGCGACTGGGCTAGGATGTTGTTGAGTTGGTTGAAAGCTAATTCGGTGCCGGCACTGATGAGCGTATTGTTGAGTTCGCGGCTGAGATCCGATGATGAGCCCGGTGTAAAGGAGCGTCGGACGATCAGGCTCAAGGCCTGCTGGTTGACGTTATTGGCATCTGATAGGTAACTCTGTAATTCGTCCTTGATGTACGGTTCGTTGGGGAAATTGATGCCAAAGGTGATATCCGGCCGCATCAGGTTGCCATTGAGGTTCATTTCGGCATGTGTGAGTACGCGTTGTTCGTTGGCATTGCCGCCAGCGGCATTATACAGGGGGGCTACGCTGGTTCGTTGGGCATAGATAGCCGTCAAGTTAATGGTTGCTTCGGTGGGCTGGCCCGTCCATCGGATGGTGCCTCCCTGGTTTATTTCAAAAATCTTGTTGATGAAATCCTGGGCTGTAAACGTGAACCGGCCGTTGTTGATGACATAATCGCCGAACATGCTGAAGTCGCCCAAACTGGTAATCCCCAAGGATATCGTCCCTTCGCCACGTCCGGTTAATTCGCCCAAATCCGTGTAAATACTGGTTTCGGCATTGGGCATGAGTTGGAGTTCCATATTCATGGTCATACCGCTGAGGAATGCGGAGGGGGTGCCGGAAGTTTGGGTCGAGTCTTTGCCCAAGAAGGTAATAAACTCGGCATCACTGATAGTCGACGTCGCATTCAACGGGATGCTGAAATTTGTATTGGCATCGGTACGGGCTTTGATGTCGATGTTGATGGCATTCGTTGGCCCCCGAAACTCGAAGCGACCCGTGCCGTACGCTGTGCCATAATATAGGGGGTTGTTTCGGTAGGTGGTGTTAAGCACTAGGAAATTGTTGGCATCGATGCTAGCATCAACGATCGGAACCCGGGGGTTGCTCAGGTCTACGGTACCATTTACCGTTGCGGTATTTCCCCGCGGGTCGTGCAGGATTAGGTTGTCCATCCCGATGGTGCTGTTGGTAATCCGTAGTTTGTCATTAATCCGGTAGCGCGTGCGGAGGTAATCGATTGTGAAACCTGCGTCGTGTAACTCGCTTGTGCCGTTCAATTGTAAGTTGGTAAACGACCCGGTAGCGCGGAGTTTGGAAGATATCGTCCCCGTCATATCCGAAACCAGTGTATTTAAGAACGGCTGGAAAACGGCGATTTCACTCTTGTTCAATATGAGGTCTACATCCAGTTTATCTGTCTCGGCCAGCGTATTGTATGTGCCCGAAGCATACATGGTTTGTACGCCTTGGTGTATCGCTTCGGCATTTAGGTTGACGATTTCCAAATCGGCGTCGTAGTCGGCATTGACGAACAAGTCGCCAATGATGGTGTTACCAAATTTGACTTCGTTTGCCGTGAGGCCAGCTGCGCCAAAAGGGTTTTTCAGTACGGATGAAAGGGTCAGGTCTCCATTCATGGTGCCGGCCAATACCACGCCGGATCCTACAAGAAACGGATTTAAGGTGCTGATGTTAAATCGTTTGAAAAGGATGGTCAGCTGGTCTTCGACTCGGTTGGATACATGTCCTTCAAACCCGAGGTATTGGTCTTGTTGGGCAAATGACAGGGAATGGACTTGGATCCCGCCGTCGTGTATGGAAATGGAACTCCGGGGATGTAGCTGCCAAAAGGCACCTTCGATTTGCACCGTGGACGGCTCGAATGCCACGAGGGCCGGCTTGTCCGTAGTGAAGCGGATATTGCCATTGAGATCCAGTTTGTTAAGTGCCGTGTCCTGTCCTGAGGTAACGCTAAAGTGGAGTATATCGTTTGCCAGTTTATTAATCAGTTGAGTGTTCTCAACATAGATGCTGTCGGTTAACGATATCCGGTCAATGGACGCCAGGAGCATGAGCGTATCGCGGTTAGCGGATTCATCGACCAATACATTTTCCATATAAATGTTTCCATACCGGAGGTGAGGAGCGGTCAGGTTGAAATTGGCCAAACTGTCTTGGGTTGAGAAATATCCTGAAACCGTCAGCCCGTCGTCAACGGACAATTTGGGGTCGATGAATGGTGCAAGCGGAGCAAAGTCCTTGATATGCAAGTCGATGTTGAACTCCTGCCGACCGGGCGTATCATTGTCCAAACCCATGGAAGGCGCATAATGCATGGCCACTGACCGGAAATAATCTCCGAAGGTGCTCCAGTCTGACACGCCATTCAACGTGCCGTCAAAGAGGTCGGATAGAACTTCCACCGTCCGCTGCTTTTCATTTCCTTTTGCTAATAGATTGAACTGATGGATAGCAAATGAGTCCGTTTGATGCGAAAAATTCAGGCTGTCTATCCGTACGTTACCTTGAATGTTGTTCAGGTTGTTGCCAGAGAAATCGCTCGTCAGCCGGGCGTGTTGAATGCTCACGGTATCTTTGGTGTAAAACCCCAAAGGGTGTAAGTTCGCACGGCCAATTTGGGCTACGAAGTAGTATTCCGGTAGTTCGGGGTTGAAATTAACCGATCCATCAAAAAGGAGTTGTAGGTTTTCGTCATCCACCTGTGTATGTCCGGAAAAAAGCATTTCGTGGAAATTGCCGTGGAGCATGATGTTTTCGTAGCGGTATCGGTTATAATCCAAGTAGGCCAATGTTCCTTGCATTTCGCTGTCCATCTCTTGGAAAACGAAACCTTCGCCGGCCACCTCTAAATCGAAAGCGGCTTGGCCGAAAGCGGAATTACCAAGAAGTTGCCCCAGTTCGTATGTGGGAGAGGCGATGCGACCGGAGTAGATTCCTTTGTTTTCGAGTGTCAGGTTGATATCGGTATCCAACATGCCCAATTCAGTCTGTAGGACACCATCAGCGATGAAATCGTTGTAAAGGCCGATGATGGAACCTTGGTAGGTAACGTTACCCATTCGGTTAAAAATCTCAGGTAGCTCAACTTGGGTCTGCCGCGCCAATTGGGGCACGAGTGTTTCGATTTCGCCGCTTGTTGTCGCCAACTCATCCAAGTGTAAGGTAAATAGCGTTTGGTCGATATCCGGAAGCCCATCGATTTGAATGTCGCCCCTCAGGTGTGTCCGTTGTCCCGTACGTAGCACGATATCTTTGCCGCGTATGGCGTTGACCCGACCATCCAAGTGGCCACTGGCATTGGCAATGAAACGTGTATGGGTCATCGTGGGGGCAAAAAATTCGATATCCCTCGAATCGATGTATGCATCGGCCAGATCCATGCTGATATCGACGGAGTCGACAAAGTGGGCAAACTGTGAAAAATCGCCATAGTGCAGCAGGAGGTAATCGCGTATACGACTCCTGTTAGTTTCCAAATACATGTCCCGAAACTCCATCTGGTTGGCATCGAGTACGAAATCCGCATTCATTTCACGGATTCGAAAACCGCTTTTTTCCCGTAGCGACAGGTTTTTGATGGTCGATTTGAACCAGTGAGATTTTAGGTCTACATCCGAAAAAGTGCCGTTGAGCTCACTAATGAGCATGTTCTGGAAGTTGATGGCGCCGGGTTGGTCATTGGTGTTCCATCGAAAATCACGAAACGAAAAAACCATATTCTCCAAGTGAATATCGCCCAGCTGGAGTTGGAATTGTTTGGCTTGCGGATCTGCAGATGAGGCTTGTTCGGCAGCGAAATATTCCCCCAAAAAAGAAGTGTTCGTACTGTCGGTATACCGTTTCAAAGCCAAATAGCCCTCAGATATGCGTATATTACTGACAGTCATTCGCCGTTGGTGGAGATGAGAAAGGTTAACCCCTGCCCGCAGTTCGCGGCTGTATAACAGGGTGTCGCCCATGCGGTCTTCCAAATAGAAATCACGCATGACAAACGAGGCGAAGGGATCAAGGTAAAGACCACTGAGCGAAACCTGCGTGCCGAGTTGCTTGGATAAGTAGGCTGCCGCCTTCTGGGCCAGGTAAGTCTGTACCGGCTCGTAGCGGAGCGAAAACAATAGCCCGGCGATAAGCAAGAGCAATCCGGCAAAGCACCAAAGCGTAATTTTTATTATTTTTTTGATACTTTTGTATTTTATTTTACACAGTCAATAAGCTATCCATGGCCATTATTCTCGGCATCGAGTCGTCTTGTGACGAAACCTCGGCTGCTATATGTATAGACGGGAAAATCCACTCCAATATTATCGCTAACCAAACCATCCATGCAAAGTATGGGGGTGTGGTTCCGGAGTTGGCTTCCCGTGCACACCAGCAGCACATTATCCCGACGGTGGAGGAGGCCATCCGTGAGGCAAAAATACACAAAAATAGCATAGATGCCGTAGCTTTTACCCGTGGTCCGGGCTTGCTGGGGTCATTATTGGTCGGCACTTCTTTTGCCAAGGCTTTTGCCATGGCCCAAGGCATTCCGTTGGTGGCGGTCAATCACATGCAAGCCCATATCTTGGCCCATTTTATTGACGACCCCAAGCCGGCGTTTCCGTTTCTGTGTTTGACGGTTTCGGGAGGGCATACACAGATTGTGTTGGTGCGCGATTATTTTGACATGGAGATCGTCGGTCAGACGCTGGACGATGCCGCTGGCGAGGCGTTTGACAAGACCGCTAAGTTATTGGATTTGCCATACCCAGGGGGGCCACTGATCGATCAGTATGCACAGGAAGGTGACGGTAGCCGATTCGATTTTCCGGAGCCTCAGATTGCCGGATTTGATTTTAGCTTTAGTGGCTTGAAAACCTCCATCATGTATTTCCTGCAGCGTGAGACACGGCAAAACCCATCCTTTGTCAAGGACAATCTGCCTGATATCTGTGCATCGGTTCAAGGGCGCATCGTTTCGATTTTGCTGAACAAACTACAAAAAGCCGTAACGGAATATGGAGTCGACCAGATTGCCATTGCCGGCGGTGTGTCAGCTAATTCCGGATTGCGCCAAGCGCTTCTGGCGCTTGGCGAAGAACGGGGATGGTCCGTTTTTATACCCCGGTTTGAGTACTGTACAGACAATGCTGCCATGATAGCGATTGCGGGATACCATAAGTTCCTGGCCAACGATTTCGTGGGGCAAGACGTGGCACCTTTGGCGCGTTGGGTCGATTAGCCTAGTTGAGCTAGTTGGGGCCGTTCGGCCTCGTTTTCTCTAGCGGCTTGCTCCAATTCGGCGATGAATTCGTTACCCCAGCGCTGGATATCGTAATGGCTGACGATTTCGTATAGCCTCCTCATACGTATTTCCCGTTCAGAACTGTCCATGTGGATGGCTTGCAGGAGCATCTCTTCCATGTTGCGTTTATCGTAAGGGTTGGTCAGTAGGGCGTAAGGCAGCTCTACGGATGCGCCTGCAAATTCAGAAAGAACAAGCACACCGTTGGGTTCGTCTTTGAGGCCCTGGATGGCAACGTATTCCTTGGCGACTAGGTTAAGCCCATCACGTAGCGGTGTAATCCATGCTACATCGGCAATGGCGTAATACGTAATGACTTCTTCAAAAGGAACCGAACGGAAGAAGTAGCGAATGGGTGTCCATTCTAGGTTAGAGTACTTCCCGTTGATTTTGCCTACCTCCCGATCCAGCTCATGCTGTATCTTGTCATATATTTTCATGCCTTGGGATGGGGGTGTACAGATGTTGATCAATTCGACCTTGCCGTGCAATTCGGGGTAGTTCTGAAGCAACTCGCCAAAAGCTTGGATTTTTTCTAAAGGGCCTTTGACGTAGTCCAACCGTTCGACAGATAGGATAATCTGTTTGCCTGCCGTCCGCTTTTTAAGCGAAGCAATCCGTTGTTGGGTCCGTTTCCGGTTGTATACTTGTTTGATGTAATCGATGTTGATACCTACGGGTTGAGCTCCCAACCGGATGACGTGGTTGCTGACCTGTATTTTCTTCGTCATCTGGTCTACGCCCAGCGCGCAGCTGTACGTGAGGAATTGTTTGGCTGCATTCACGCGTTCCAATACCTTAACGGGGGCCTGACTACGTAGCACGTCAACGAAATTCTCTACATAACGCGGGATATGGAAGCTGATAAAGTCGCATTGTAGCAGGCTGCCGATGATTTCGCGACGCCAGGGGATGATGTTGAAGATGTCTGCCGGTGGAAATGCGGTATGGTGGAAAAACCCAATTTTTACATCCGGTCGAAGTTGCCGCAAGTAAGCCGGCACCATCCAAAGGTTGTATTCATGTATCCAGACGAGCGCATTTTCGTCCGCTTCTTCGGCCACCCGGATAGCGAAGAGTTCGTTTATTTTGAGGTAATGTTCCCAATGGTCGTGGTTAAATTTAGCTTTGTCGATAAAGGAAAATATTGTTGGCCAAAACGCTTCTTTGGCAAAAACTCGATAAAATAGATCGATGTCTTTTTTGGAAAGGGGGATAATAGAGGCAATCAGGTTTGGATATTTTCGTTCGTCAATATAGGTATTTCTCACCGGGTTCTTTTCTGACGGTCTAACCTCGTCTTCGCCGATCCATACCCCTGAACGGCCCTTGTCGAAAAAGCCAAGTAAGGAAGGGATAATGCCATTTGGACTGCGGGGTGGTATCCTGCGTTCCACTCCGTCTACCACTTCCTTGTCAAACGGCAGTCGATGGTAGACCATGAGTAGCTGGGTTTCGCCAACGTGTTTTTTTCGCTTTTGGGGCACCGTTTCGCGGTAATACTTCTTGAATTTCGGGAAGTGGCGTATGGCTTCGATAATGCCTCCCGCGCCTGCGCTTTTAGCGTGGTAAACCTCGGGATTATCCTTGGTCTGTTCCGTTAGTTTGGGTTCAGCCTGCCCTACGACCACACCTTTATATCCGGTGTTGTATAGCGATAGGTCGTTTAACGTGTCGCCGGCAACCAGAATGCGATCTGCCGGGAAGTCAATCTTTTCAGCCAATAGCTTAAGGGTGCTGCCCTTGCTGACACCCGCAGGCAAAATGTCCAGATACTTGTCTACCGATAGTAGGACCTGGCAATCGTATTGTTTGGCTATGGCCTCAACCGCTTCCAAGTCTGTCTCCTCATTATAATAGAACGAGCATCTCCGCTGTTGGGGCACTTCTTGGAAGCGCAATCCGGGCACGTCTTTTAGTGCCTGGCGGAACGTCAGCACACCCGGCCATTTGTTTTCGATATCCGATTGGATGGGTTCAATTGGCTCGAGGGTTTCGCCGTTCAGGATGGTAGCTCCCACGTCGCAGATGATGTACTCCGGGACGGGGATGATGGGATCGTTGAGCAGGGGTATGACACTCTCGATACCCCGGCCCGTTACAAAGGCCAGTTGGATGTCCTTGTGTTGGCGGATCAGTCGGTATAATTTCAGTTTGTCGACACTTTTTCCGCCTAAAAAGGTTCCATCTAAGTCTGTAGCTAATAACATAATATGTGTTTTCAAAAATTTATACGTAACGATGGGCATGGCTGGAAACCGGAAAATCCGGCATACTCCATTCTTGCCGAAATGGATAGCGTGTAAATGAATCGCGATTGGATTATCGCATCCAATCCCTTATGCAGGGACATCAACATGCAAAGCCACTATCCAAAATATGCTGATGACGACGATAGAAAATAAGACGCTCATCGTGGCGCCAGGACATGCGTAATCAAGTAATAGGGGTTGTTCATCATTGGTAGATAAATGTACGGATAATTTGGCGAACCAGCAAATTTCGGTCGGATTCGATCAGGGCATACGTATCAAAACAAAGTCGCCAATTCCGAGATTTGTGTAGGAATTCCTTTGTAGGCTGTTAGCTTCGGAGGCCAGGATGGAGGTGTGTATCGGTCAAGCTTTCGTCAAGCCCCGTATTGTAGTAATGCGAAAACAAAAAAAAGTGCCTTAGCGATAAACGATAAGGCACTTGATGTGTGTTTTGCTTGGTTCGGTATTACCAGCGGTTTCGGGATTCTTTTCGTTTGCCCGAAAAATCACGGAATCCGTGGTTGGTTTCCCGGTTTCGGTGTCCGGCGCGCTCGCCTCCACCATAACCTTTGGCTGAGTTGCGGCGGTTGCCTTTGCCTCCTCGGTCGCCTTTGGAGCCGCGGCCATCACTAGCATTCTCAATGCGGACCATGCGTCCGTTGAAATCCACCTGATGCAATCCTTGGTAAATCCGATCCACTTGAGCGTTTTCTACCTCAAAGAAGGTGTACACGCCTTTTAGGTCGATTTTGCCGATGGCTTTACCACTCACATTGGTGTTGTCGCAGATAAAGCCGAGCATGTCGCCCCTCGAAAAATTGTCGACAGATCCCAAGTTGATAAACAGCCGGGTATAATCGGACTTGTATCCCGTGCGGCCGAATCGGTCGTCTCGACTTCCTTTGCGGTCGCTAAATTTATCGCCGATTTGCATGTTTAAATCCGGCGCTTGTTCGTAGTACTCCAGGAAGCGGTTGAATTCGCGTGATACGAACTTCTTGATGACTTCTTCCTTGCTGAGCGATTCGAAACCCTCCATGATGGCGGGAAGATAACGTGCAATTTGATCTTCGTTGACTTGTACGTCTTTTACTCGGGAAATGAGCGCTAACAATTGTTTCTCTACGACATCCGAACCGTGCGGCACGTCTTTCTTGATGAACTCCTTGCCGATAACCTTTTCTAACTGCCTGATCTTACCTTGTTCCTTGGCATTGACTAGCGAGATGGAAATACCTGTTTTACCTGCGCGTGCGGTACGTCCGCTGCGGTGGGTGTAGTTCTCGATTTCGTCAGGCAAGGAATAGTTGATGACGTGTGTCACGTCATTTACGTCGATGCCCCGAGCGGCCACGTCGGTAGCAATGAGTAATTGCAGATGCCGGTTTCGGTAGCGTTTCATGACCTTGTCACGCTGTTGCTGTGACAGGTCTCCGTGCAGTGCGTCGGCGTTGTAACCGTCTTTAATGAGCGATTCGGCGATTTCTTGCGTTTCGATCTTCGTACGGCAAAAAACGATACCGAAGATGTCCGGGTTGGAGTCGACAATGCGTTTAAAAGCGGCATACTTGTCGCGGGCACGTACAGCATAATAATGGTGTTCGATGTTGGCGTTGCCCGTGTTTTGGGTGCCCATGGTCAGCTCGTGCGGATCGGTCATGTATTTTTTCGCGATGCGCCGTACTTCCCTTGGCATGGTGG
This sequence comes from uncultured Sphingobacteriaceae bacterium, assembly GCA_964643235.1. Taxonomy (GTDB): domain Bacteria; phylum Bacteroidota; class Bacteroidia; order Sphingobacteriales; family Sphingobacteriaceae; genus CAYRGQ01. Next base: position 11,577 of record CAZXSL010000011.1, read on the forward strand.
CTGAAAATAGCCAAGTTTTCTTTTCGTCCGGGGTGGTGGACAGGATATTATTAATGTCTTCCTGGAAGCCCATGTTGAGCATCTCATCGGCTTCGTCGAGGACCACGTATCGCACATGCGAAAAATCAATGGCTCCGCGACCGATGATGTCGAGCATACGGCCAGGTGTGGCCACAACGATCTGTACACCGCGTCGTATTTGACGCAGCTGATCGCTGATGTTCGCCCCGCCGTAAACGGCTACAACATGGACATGATCCATGTGCTTGGCAAAGTTGGCAATGTCCCGAGCGATCTGTAAACACAGTTCGCGGGTAGGACAAAGTACGAGTGCCTGGGGGTGGTTTTGCGAAAAATCCAATAATTCTAACAGAGGCAGGCCAAATGCGGCCGTCTTGCCGGTGCCGGTCTGGGCTAATCCGACAAAATCGTTGCTGCCTGCAAGTAATACGGGAACGGCCTGTTCCTGGATAGGAGTAGGTTGTTCAAAACCTAACTCAGTGATGGCATTAACAATATCATGACGGATCCCCAATTCAATAAATGGGTTCATGAAATTATATATACAATAGGCGTTATTGCCTAAGGCGGCGCAAAGGTATGGATTAATATTTGTAAATCCAATTGATTTTCAATAATTAACAATAATGATTGGAGGCAATCGGTGTGCGGAGCGATCGGGTATGAACGGCGTTTGCGTAGTGAGTCCAGTGTGAAATGTCATCTTTTGGTCAAGACATCCGCTTGCCAGATTGTCCGACATGTCAGTTTTTTGTTACGCTGTGTTTAGCTTGTTCCCAGCTAGTAAAATTCTATTACCTTTGCAGTCGAATGAACGTTCAATTGGCTCCCAATACATCTGCGGACAAGCGCGAAAGTATCCTCGAAAGTACGTTGAAGCTTATCCGGCAATATGGTTTCCACGGTACAGCCATGAACCAGATTGCCCAAGAAGCTCACGTGGCGATCGGTACGATTTATCATTATTTTGAGTCGAAGGATGACCTGATGCTGGCCACACTTGAGCATTGCAAACGGATGTTTAATGAGTCAGCTTTCCAAAATGCGGATAAGGCTTCGGCATACCGGGTTCGGTTGGACCAAATTTGGATTAACTTGGTGTCGTTTTATATCGAACACCCGGACGTACTGAGCTTTTTGGAACAGTTTTATTCCTCGCCCTATGTTAAGCAGCTTCTTGGCAACGAAACCGTATGTGGCCAAGACACGGTAGGCGATTTTTTGCAAGAAGGGATCCTGGGCGGTCATATCAAGGAAATGGATGTAAACGTGGTCAGTTCTGCATTTATAGGTACGGCAATTGCCGCTGCCAAACGCACGAGCAACAGGACGTTTGTTTTTGAGGACGACCACAAAAATCACATGTTATCCATCCTTTGGGAAGGTATTAAAATTTAACATTAGAATATGAGAATCATCATGCGCGGAATATTCCTTTTTGCATCGTTTTTGATGAGTTCGGCTTTCCTTGCCCAAGGGCAGGAAGAGACCGGATTGCCCAAAGGTGCATCATTGCAGGATTGTATCGATTTCGCTTTGCAAAACCGGGGCAACGTACAGCAGGCTTTGATCGACGAGGAGATCGGCGAGCGGGATATCGCCATCGCCTTGTCAGGCTGGTTTCCCCAAATTAGCGCCAACGCCCAATACAACAGGAATATCATCATTCCTACTAATGTCATCGGCGGGCAAGTAATCCGTATGGGGCAGAATCACTCGGCTGCAGGCGTGCTGCAAGCCGACCAGCAGATCCTTAATCCCCAACTTATTCAGGCTTCCAAGGCCGTGGGGCATATCAGACAACAAAATGTCCAAAACACCGAAAGTGCTTTGATTAACACGGTTGTGGAAGTAAGTAAAGGATACTACGACATCCTGACGACAGAAGAGCAACTGAAAATTATCGATGAGAATATCGCCCGGCTCGATAAGCAATTTGCTGATGCCCGCGCTCGTTATGATGCAGGGTTGGCGGATCCGACCGATTACAAAAGGGCACAGATATCGCTGAGCAATGCACGTGTAGACCGAGCACGAAACCAAGAGGTACGCAAATACAAATACGCGTATTTGAAGGAACTGATTGGGTTAGATACCGATGAGGAGCTCTATCTGTCGTTCGATAATGCTGCCATGGAAAGTGAAATCCTGCTCGATACGACCACCCAACTGCAATACCAAAATCGTGTTGAATACCGACAGTTGGAAACTGCGCGCCAGTTGCAGTCGCTCAATACACAGTACCACAAATGGACGTTCTTGCCTAATGTATCTGCTTTTTATAACTATGCCTGGGATTTTCGCCATAATTCGTTTAGCGATTTGTTTGGGCAAGACTACCCTCGGTCCGTTTTTGGCCTTAGCCTGAGTATCCCGATTTTCCAAGGTACGAAACGTACACAGGAAATCAGACGGTCGCGTTTGCAGGAAGAACGCCTGGATTGGGATGCCGTAAACCTGAGGAACCGTATCCATTCGGAGTACGAGTTGGCCATGGCTACTTATAAAGCTGGCCTAGCGGATTTGCATGCCGCTAGATCAAACGTCACGCTGTCTGAAGAGGTTTACAATACAATCAAATTGCAGTATGACGAAGGAATCAAGACTTACTTGGACCTTATGACTGCGGAGACGGATCTGCGGACCACCCAGTTGAATTACTTGAGTACATTATATAGTGTATTATCCGGAAAACTCGATGTACAACGTGCATTGGGAACTATAGATATACCATCAAATTAGCATAAAAAAAACACGCAAATATTATCATGACCCATACACCCACATTTGCAAAACAGTTGTTATTTGGCTGCACCGTGATGACGGCTTTCGCTGTCGCTTGTTCTGGCGGTGCCGGCGATGGTGCCAATAATCAACTCATTGAAATTACCGTTCCGATTTCCGCTGAAGTGGTCAGCGCACAGTCTGTTTCGGGATTAGACCAGTTTCCTGGTACCGTTGTTCCTCTGAATGAAACCGAGTTGAGGGCTGAAGTAAGTGGATACGTTACCCGCATTTATGCGGCTGATGGTACCTCGGTAAGCCAAGGTCAAAAGTTGTACGAAATTGATCATACCCGCTATGCCGCTGCGAGGGAGCAGGCCCAAGCTAGTGTGGCAATAGCGGAAGCCAACTTGAACCGGATTAAACGAGATGTAGAGCGTTACCGTAGCCTAGCGGAGCAGGATGCCATTGCTCGCCAAATACTCGATAACGCTGAGACCGATTTGAGCAACTCAGAAGCCCAGTTGATTGCGGCCCAAGCTGCTCTTACATCGGCTACTACCGACCTAAATCGGTCGGTTATCATTGCGCCATTTGCCGGTACAATTGGTATTTCATCGGTACGTACCGGTGCACTGGTCAGTGCGGGCTCCACTTTGCTCAATACCATCTCGTCGACTAACCCCATCGGTGTGGATTTTCAAGTTAACGAGCGTTACCTGCCCCGTTTTATTGCCATGCAGGGACAGTCGGCCGCACAAGACTCCAGTATCATGTTGACACTGCCAGGAGGTACAACCTACCCGTCGCCAGGTCGAATTACGGCAATAGACAGGGCGATTGACGCCAATACGGGAACGATTACTATTCGAGCCAGTTTCCCTAACCCGGAAGGCTTGCTGCGTGCAGGTATGAATACGACAATCCGCAATACGCATGCACTGCCCGGCGAGCAATTGACTATTCCCCAAAAGGCAATCGAAGACCAACTGGGTACTACGAATGTATATGTAGTCAATGATAGCAGCCGTGTGGAACAACGTCAAATACGGCTAGGGATCAAGATTGGGAATCGGGTCGTGGTAGAAGAGGGGTTGCAGGCGGGCGAACGGATTGCGGTAGATGGCATTATCAATCTGCGCCACGGCGCCAAGGTAGAAACCAGACAGTAAAATAAACCAGGAAGAAGAAATGGACAGGAATCTATACTACGGATGCCTTGTCCCCATTAGCATAACGTGAAAGCATGATATCAGAAGTATTTATCCGTAGGCCGGTCACAGCCATGGTCATATCCATCCTGATCTTAGTGATTGGGACGATCTCGATTACGACGCTACCGGTTAGCCAATATCCCACGATAGCCCCACCTACCGTAACGGTAAGTGCTAACTATACTGGCGCGGATGCGGAAACCGTAGAACAGACGGTAACCACACCTATCGAAACACAGATTAACGGTACGCCGGGCATGATCTACATGCAGTCTAATAGTACGGCAGATGGGAGTTCGCAGATTACTGTGACCTTTGAAGTAGGTACGGATATCGACATCGCCACACTTGACGTACAAAACCGCGTAGGTATTGCCGAACCTGCTTTGCCCGAGACCGTACGCCGATTGGGGGTAACAACGCGGAAAGCCAATACCGACGTACTGATGATGGTGGCGCTTGTCTCTCCGGATGGGTCGCGCGACCAGAAATATCTGGCTAACTATGTCAACTTATATGTACGTGACGCCCTCATGCGGGTTACCGGCGTAGGGGATGTCAACGCATTCGGGCAGCCGTTCAGTATGCGGGTTTGGTTGGATGCCAATAAATTGGCTAGCCTCGGCATGACACCGGCGGATGTTAATGCCGCTATACAAGAACAGAATATCCGCTTGCCGGGTGGACGAGTAGGGGGAAGGCCCCAGATGTCAGACCAAGTTTTCGAATATCCCATCGTCATGGACGGGGATATCAACTCGGAAGAAGAGTTTCGCCAAATTGTCGTTAAGACTAATGCGGACGGATCCCTAGTCTACCTCGACGACGTGGCGCGCGTGGAGCTGGGCGAGTTTTCCTATAACATTTCCAACAAGGTTAACGGGCAAACATCGTCTTCCATGATGATTAACCAGACACCCGGCGGCAATGCCATGGAAACGGCTGAGGGGATTTATGAAACCTTGGAACAGCTTAAAGCGAGTTTCCCAGAGGGGGTAGACTATATTGTACCGTTTGAGAACGTAACAGTTATTCAAGCATCCATCCAAGCGGTGTTGATGACGCTGTTAGAGGCATTAATTCTTGTGACGGTGGTCGTATTCGTCTTCCTGCAAAGCTGGCGGGCGACAATCATCTGTATCCTAGCGATACCGGTGTCGATTGTGGGTACGTTTATTTTCTTCAACTTGTTTGGTTTCTCTATCAACAACCTGACGATGTTAGCCTTCGTCTTATCTATCGGTATCGTGGTGGATGACGCCATTGTGGTAGTGGAGGCCGTTCAGCACTATATCGACCGGGATGGGCTTAGTGCCAAGGAGGCAACTTTGCGTGCCATGAAAGACATTACGGCGCCGGTTATCGCAATCGGTCTTGTTTTGGCGGCTGTGTTCGTACCTGTCGGGTTTATTCCGGGTATGGTGGGTCAGTTGTACCAGCAGTTTGCCATTACCATTGCCGTTTCTGTATTGATCTCGGCATTCGTCGCCCTGTCACTCACGCCGGCCTTGTGTTCGCTTATGCTTAAACCATCGCGCATCACACACGGTGCCAAAGGGTTCAATAGGTTATTCTACCGGTTCAATAATTGGTTTGACCGGGTTACTATGCGCTATTCGAACGGCGTGGCTTGGTGTATTCGGAAGTCGCCTTTGATTATTATTCTCTTGCTTTGCATTTACGTTGGGACTTACGGGATGTTCGTGACCAAGTCGGCCGGGTTTATCCCGAACGAGGATATGGGTACGTTTATCGTTGGGGTCAACTTGCCCGAGGGGGCATCTGCCTCGCGTACGAACATTGTCTTGGACGAAATGTCTGAGACAATGCGCACGCACTATCCTGAGATACAGAACGTGAGCTTGATTTCTGGATTGAACTTGCTGAACCGGTCGTTCAAGGCTAGTGGGGGTACGTTTTTCATACAGTTGCAACCGTGGGGCGAACGTAGCCGGAGCGTGCACGAAGTCATCGCAGATATCGAGCAGCGATTTAGGAATTACCCCCATGCCACGATGCTCGCCGTGTCGCCGGCACCCATCCCCGGATTGGGCTTGAGTGGCGGTTTTTCGATGCAGGTGCAGGAGCAACAAGCAGGCGATATCAAGCAGTTTGAGCAGGTTATCCAGCAGTTTGTTCAGGCGGCTAATCAGCGTCCTGAAATAGCGATGGCGTATACGCTGTTTAACTCCGAGACCCCGAATTACGAGATGGAAGTCGACCGCGAGCAGGCCAAACGAATGGGGGTCAATGTAGGCAGCATATACAGTACGGTTTCTGCATATATCGGTAGCAGTTATGTGAACGATTTTACCCGCTATGGGCGGAACTATCGCGTGGTAACGCAAGCAGATACAAGTTATCGCAAGCATGTCGAGGATATCGGCAACTTGTATGTGAAGAACACACGTGGTGAATCGGTACCGCTGAATACACTGGTCTCGTTCAATTTGGTCGAAAATCCGTCCATTATTAGCCACTTCAATATTTTCCGTGCTATCGAGGTTAGTGGGCGGGCTGCGCCAGGATATAGTAGTGGTGATGCCTTGAACGCCTTAGAAGAGGTAGCTGCACAGGTACTACCTGCTGGATTTACTTATGATTATGCGGGTCTCAGCCGCCAGGAAAAGGAATCCGGAAGTCAGACCGTTATGATTTTTGCACTTTGTATCCTGTTTGTGTTCCTGTTGCTGTCTTCGCTATATGAGAGTTGGTCTGTGCCGTTCTCAATACTATTGTCAGTGCCTATCGGTATTTTCGGTGCTATCTTGGTGCTGATGTTCTTACCCGGTCTGGATAATAACGTATATGCCCAGATTGGTCTGGTAGCCATTATTGGTTTGGCGGCCAAGAATGCGATCTTGATTGTGGAATTTGCTAAGGAGAGAGTCGATATGGGCATGCCTTTGCTTGAGGCGACGCTGGACGCGGTACGAGTCAGGTTACGACCGATTATCATGACATCGCTGGCGTTTATTCTTGGTATCGTTCCGCTGATGTTCTCAGCGGGTGCGGGAGCGTTGTCGAGGCAAACCATTGGATGGACCGTATTCGGTGGTATGACCGTAGCCACCTCGCTCGCTATATTTGTCGTCCCCGTATTGTTTATGCTTATTACACGTTGGGCGTACGGGAAGGAGAAATTGGAGCAGTTGAAAGCAAACTACAAACCCGACGATAAACCGGCTTCGCATTAAGCGAAAGCAGGATTGGGGCAAACACCGGTTGCCGGGTAGGGGGAAGTTGGCGGGCCGGAAAAAATAATATTGGAAAAAGTTTCGCCTATACGAGCGAACTCCTATATTTGCACTCCCGAACCCATGGTTTGGGAAACGTGTCGCCCGGATGGCGAAATTGGTAAACGTTGCGGTCTCAGAAGCCGTTGGGAATTGTCCCTTGAGAGTTCGAGTCTCTCTCCGGGCACGGAAAACCACCCCACAGATGATGTGGGGTGGTTTTTTTAATTCGTCTTTTTGTCTAAGTCGATTATTGCGCCGTCTCACGTCCCATCCCAATGCCGCTACGCATTTCGGGACTTTACTACGTTCAGTATTAAGCGCAGCGAAATCCCGCAAGGCGTGACGCAATACTCACTACGCACTACGCACTACGCACTACTCACTACGCAATACTAAAATCTCACTACTCAGTCCGCCCATAAATCCATATATTTGCTCTCGTGAATCAGAAGAAAGTAGCTTTAATTATCTTGGACGGTCTCGGATACGGCCGTCAAGACCAGTCGAACGCGGTATTGGCTGCCAATACGCCATTTCTTGACCATTTGTTGGACACCCGACCTCATTCCTCTTTGCAGGCGTCGGGCGAATACGTTGGGCTTCCCGACGGACAGATGGGCAATTCGGAAGTCGGCCACATGAACTTGGGGGCCGGACGAATTGTTTACCAGGAGTTAGGTAGGATACACAAAGCGGTGGACGAAGGAGAGTTCAACCAAAACGAGATATTGCAGGAGGCCTTCCGTTATGCCAAAGAAAGCGGTAAAAACGTACATCTCATCGGGCTGTTATCCGATGGGGGAGTCCATGCCCATACCAAGCACCTAAAAGGATTATGCTTGGCGGCACAGGCCGCTGGTGTAAGCCAAAGCCAAGTGAATGTCCATGCTTTTTTGGATGGGCGCGACACCGACCCTCATTCTGGGATTGGCTATTTAGAAGATATCGAGCTTTTTTTACAGCAGGGAAGCGGTAGGCTTGTTTCTGCAATAGGGCGTTATTACGCGATGGACCGCGACAACCGTTGGGAGCGGGTCAAGCTGGCTTATGATCTGTTGACACGAGGTACCGGCCAAGCCACGGAAGATATCCGTGCTGCCGTACAACTATCTTATGACGACGGCGTAACCGATGAATTCGTCAAACCCATTGTCCGCACTGGGCAAGACGGTCAGCCGCTAGCAACGGTTCGAGAAGGCGATGTGGTAATATGCTACAATTTTAGGACAGATCGCGGGCGCGAAATTACCCAAGCGTTGACCCAGCGTGCCTTCCCTGAATATGGTATGGAACCATTGGCCCTGCGTTATATTACCATGACGAGCTATGACGAGACGTTTTCCAACGTCGGCGTGGTATTCCATAAGGATAACCTCTATAATACGTTGGGGCAGGTATTGGAAAGCAACGGACGTACCCAAACCCGCATTGCGGAAACTGAGAAATACCCACACGTGACTTTTTTCTTTTCGGGCGGGCGCGAAGAGGCATTTGAAGGCGAACACCGGATTCTGATTCCCTCCCCGAAGGTGGCTACATACGATTTGCAGCCCGAAATGAGCGCGCATGGCGTGGCCGATGCCATCTGTGAGGATATTACCACGCGTACACCGGATTTTATTTGCCTTAATTTCGCAAATCCCGATATGGTTGGGCATACGGGCGTGTTTGATGCGGTTGTGAAGGCCGTTGAAACCGTTGATACATGCCTGAAGCAGGTGGTGGAATGTGGACAAAAGCAAGGATATTCCTTCATCATCATCGCTGACCACGGCAATTCCGAATACATGGTCAATGATGACGGATCAGCCCATACGGCGCATACGACCAATTTGGTGCCTTGTATCTTGATCGATGACCAATTCACGTCCATTGCGGATGGGAAACTAGGGGATATTGCACCAACGGTATTGAAGCTTATGGGAATCGATATACCGGCCGATATGTCGGGTACCCCCTTGGTCTAGGTGCGAGGCATTGTACCCAAAGAGGATAAACATGCATAGAATACGCAAATGCTTGATGTTTCTTGTGCTGTCTACGGTTTTGGTCGCAGGCTGTTCCTCATCGGATACGGACGCGCCAAAGGAAGCTGTAGCTGGTACGCCTTATTTTAGCATCGAGACTTATTTCCAAGCAGAAGCCCAACGATTGCAAGACCAATCGCCTTTGGTTCACAAAACCGTGATGAAAAACGAGGAAACGGAAGAACGCGAGTTGACCATCGGTAACTGGGCCAATGAACTCGAATTGTTTGTTATTTCAGATATCAATATGGATGCTTGGATAGGTAAGTATGAGGTGGATTCTGTAGCCAACCGGGTGACGTATCAAGCCCTGGACCCGACATTGCGAACCCGGCGAATCGCCATACACCGTGCGGACGATGGAAGTATCCGGCACATACAGGTAGCCAATGAGACGTCCAATATGCTTTACACCTCGAAAGAACTGTTGGATTATTTTCCAGACTCCTTATACCGTATAGAAAAACACCAAGACATCCGCTGGTGGAGCGATAATACGTACAAAATCGTTGGTCGGATTTCAGCCGACTGATGGTTAATATTGTTCGGATTCGTTGGGAAATTGTCCGCCTTTGACATCTGCAACATATTGTTGTGCAGCACCTTGGATATCCTCGTAGAGGTGGAGGTATTGGCGTAGGAAACGCGGTTTGAAGCCTTTGGTCAGGCCGAGCATGTCATTAACAACCAATACCTGCCCGTCACAGCCAGCACCTGCACCGATTCCGATGGTTGGGATACGTAGACTTTCGGTCACTTCCTTGGCGAGTGCTGCCGGTATTTTTTCCATTACCAAGCCAAAACAGCCAGCCTCTTGCAGTGCAAGCGCATCCGAACGTAGTTTAGCGGCTTCAGCTTCGTCCTTTGCCCGTACTGTATACGTGCCGAATTGATAGATGGATTGTGGAGTTAGACCCAAATGGCCCATCACGGGGATGCCAGCATTAACGATGCGTGCGATGGTGTCACGCATCTCGATTCCTCCTTCCAGTTTCAAAGCATGTGCACCCGTTTGTTTCATGACTTTGACGGCGGCTTTTAACGCTCCGTCACTGTCGCCTTGGTAAGTGCCAAATGGAAGGTCGACAATGACCAAGGCCCGTTTGGTTCCACGCACCACCGCAGACGCAAAAAACATCATTTCCTCCAAGGTAATGGGTATAGTCGTCTCATAGCCCGACATGACATTTGCTGCAGAATCGCCGACAAGCAGGACTTCCACCCCAGCCTCGTCGAGGACACGTGCCATCGAATAATCATAAGCCGTAAGCATGGAAATTTTTTCACCCTTGGATTTCATATCCCGGATCGTTTGCGTCGTGATGCGACGGATGGTGTTGTGCGTAGACATAAAGCAAATTTATGAAAAATACCGTTAAAACGGTCTTGGATTTTTAGATAGGGGATAGGTCTACGTGCAAAATACTGATAAGCATCATTTTTTTTGGTGACCATTGCGGAAGCCAGTCCAATTTAAACCCTATATATTTACGTATGTAAACAGGACTGGTAAACATTTAATATCAAACGTTATGAACATGCAAGAAAAGATTACAGCAATCATGACAGAAAATGTCCTTTGTGTCGACAAGGGAGAGGAATTGCTACAGGTAGATAACTTGATGAAGAAACACAAGGTACGGCACGTGCCGGTGTTGTCGAACGGGAAACTGGTGGGAATTATCAGTCAAAACGATATTTTGCGTCTCAGTTTCGGTGGAATATTCGAAGGACACGGAGAGTCTGATCTCGGTATGTTTGAAGTGCTCAGGTTAGAACAGGTCATGGTCTCCGACCCCAGTGTGGTGAATGTGTCAAGCACGGTTGGCGAAGTTGCTAAGTTGTTCGTGAATTCCAATTTTCATGCCGTGCCCGTCGTTAACGACGAGGAAGAGGTAGTGGGTATCGTGTCGACAACAGACGTTATACGTTATTTCCTCAAGGGGGAATAGTTAATGTCAATCGGGGGGCTGCTGTGACAACAATTGGTTTTGTGCACAGCGGTCAGCTGTCCGATATGTGTAAAAAAGTGGAAAATGGAAGTCGGCATGCGTTCGGTAAGCATTTAGATAACTTTCTTGTTAGAGGAAATCGGTATATTTGCATAAACCCTGGGACATGGCGTGCCTGTGATTGTTGTCATGTGCCGACTAACCTTGAGAGCTTGTGGCTGGGATAAACTTACTGTACTCACAATTACTTATACGATTATGAAAACTATATTGGTACCAACGGATTTTTCGAATAATGCGTTTATTGCTGCCCAATATGCGGCATCATTGGCTCAACATACCGGGCAGCGACTACGGCTGTTGCATGTATTTATCGCCTTGTATGTCGAGGAAGAGAAAGATAAGTCCCTAAACGACCACCTCGCGGGTGTCAGCACGGAGCAGATGGACGAACTGATTAACACGTTGCGGGGGCAGTATCCCGACGTGTCGATCGAAGGCGAATGTGTGCAGGGGTTCATGATCGATAAGCTCCAAGAAAAATTGCATGCCGAAAGTTATAACCTGATTGTGATGGGTACCAAGGGAGCTACCAATCTGGCGGAAAGTATACTCGGAAGTACGACGTTCGAAGTTATCAGAAAATCAACCGTCCCGGTGTTGGTGGTGCCTGAAAACACACCGGATTTCAAACTTGACCAAGTTGGATTTTTTACCGCTTATAATGATGGCGAACTGGATACGATGTTGCGCTTAAACCACGTGTTGGGAACCGATTTTGCCGTTCGCGTGTTGCATCTCTATAAATCGACAACCCAAGACCCCGTTGAGGAAAATACCCAGTGGGAGCATAAAATAAGAAACGCATTCCCGGAAGGCAACTTTTCTTTCGATACCTGCCGCGTGGTCAAGATTAATTCCAATACCGTAGCCGAAGTAGCTGTGGCTGAAAAATTAGACCTGTTGGTGTTCTCAAGGCCACACCGTACTTTTTTTGAGTCTATATTTGCCAAAAGCCTAACTAAGGAAGTGGCGTCATATCCTACTGTACCGTCATTGTTTATTAGGGAGTAGAATGAACAATGGAAGTTTGTTTGGCTTATTTTGAAGAGAATTTAAACCATCGTGCCATACGATCTTGGATCCTTTTGCTCTTGTTTCTATTTTTTCTTATTTTTGTAGAGCAAATATGCGGAAATTAGTGTCCATAGTGCTCCTGCTGGTATATGCCCTTTCTTCATCGGGTATCTCGCTCTATGTGCATTATTGTTGTGGATTGCCTCATGGCTTAGCGATCAACGACCATCCGGAAAGTCATGACCCTTGTTCATTATGCACGGAATCCAACCATCATGGGGATGCGAGCTGCGAAGATGAGGTTTGTGAGTTGGGGGTTATCCATCATGGCTGCCAAGATGTGCGTCTGGATACTGTTGATGCGACCACTGAGCACATTACCTACGCAGATAAAAGTGCGACATCCATTGCCCAGCCCGTCGAGATCGCTTTGTTGTGGAACGTGGATATGAACCCGTTTGTGGTCGATGGCCTTGTATTCGCTTTTGCGGATAGCTCGCCGCCGCTCACATCGTCTGTACCTATTTTTATCTTTAACTGTACCTACCGTATTTGATTTTTGTCAGCCTTAATAGGCTATCCATTGCGTTCGGAACCCGAATGTCATTCGTTTGTGGCATGTCGGTATTTTCCTTTTCACTCTGATAAACGACAAAACATCAAAAATGAAAACTATAACTAACTTAATATTATTTGTGGCAAGCCTAGCCGTTTCGGTTGGTGCTTCCGAAAGCCACGAACAGGTGCCTCTCTACGGTGAACAGGCACTACTATTTGCCGATACGACCTTAACCTTGCCTACTGCCGGTAATTGTGGAATGTGCAGGGCGCGCATTGTGGACGCCGCACAAATCGAAGGTGTTTCCGCAGCTTCTTGGGATACCAATACCCAGTTGCTTACCGTCACGTTCGATCCCCAGCTAGTCGGCAAGGAGGATATCAAGAAATCCGTTGCTGGAGCCGGCCACGATATCGACGGTTTGCGAGCCGACGATGCCGTTTATGAATCGCTTCATCCATGTTGTGTGTACACACGCCCGGAAGTGGAGGCTCCGGCAGATAGCACCACATCGTTCACGGTGGCCGGGGCTTGTAGTGTATGCCGCGATCGCATTTTGGAAACCGTACAGGCCGAAGGACTACACCAAGCGTCATGGGACGCAAAAAGCCAGTTGCTGACGCTTAAATTCGATCAGAGCACCTATCAGGTAGATGCCGCTAAAGAGCGGCTATTGGCGGTTGGCCATGATGTGGACGGACAGACGGCAACCGAAGAAGCTTATGCAAAACTGCCCTCTTGCTGCCAGTATCATGATGAGAAAAACCCGCATAAACATGACCATGACGACCATGACCACGACCATATCGTGGTGGGCGTCGTGATGGAGGAAGATGACCGTGGAAACTTGACGCCACTCGCATCAGCAAATGTGTATTGGGTCGAGGATCAAAGTGTTCGAGCGAGTACAGATGCATCTGGCGTATTCCGAATCGAACACGAAGACCACTACGAGCGGCTGGTTGTTTCATATGCAGGACACGATCCCGATACCCTGATCGTGACGGACCCGCATGAGGTCGTGGTCGTGACTGCCAAAAATAATATGCTAGCCGAAGTGACGGTGACAGCTAGGCGTAGGTCTAATTATATATCTACACTTTCGCCGGCGCGATTGGAAACACTGACCGGCCAGGAACTCTTCAAAGCTGCATGTTGCGATTTGAGCGAAAGCTTCGAGACGAATGCATCGGTGGATGTGGTAAGCAGTGATGCGGTAACCGGGAGCAAGCAGATTCAGATGTTAGGTTTGAGCGGTAACTACACCCAGTTGACCGTTGAAAACCTACCCGGTCCCCGCGGATTAGCGACGCCTTTGGGACTGAACAGCATTGCCGGAACATGGATTGAGTCTATCCAAATCAGTAAAGGGATTGGCTCGGTAGTCAATGGCTTTGAAAACATCGCCGGGCAAATCAATGTTGAACTCAAAAAACCGGAAAATTCCGAAAGGCTCTTTTTTAATGCATATGCCAATAATATGGGGCGTACGGACGTGAATCTCAATCTGGCGCACAATTTTAATGAAAAATGGTCCACAGCATTGCTGTTGCACGATAATTTTATGTACAACCGCCACATGAATTTTAGTAATAACGGGTTTCGGGATATGCCCGTCGGTAACCTGTTTAGCGGGGTAAACCGATGGAAATATGAGAACGGGCGGGGATTCATATTACAATTCGGGGTCAAGTACCTGAACGATGACCGCGTAGGAGGGGCGATCGATTTTAACCCGGCAACCGATCGGTTGACTACCAACCACTATGGGTTGGGGTTTGATATAGAGCGCTACGAAGCTTTCGCTAAAGTTGGGTATGTATTTCCGGAAAATATACATCGGAGTATCGGCTTGCAGGTGTCGGGTAGTGTCTATAACCAAGAGTCGTATTTTGGTATGCGGACCTACGATGCTGATCAAACCAATGGTTACACGAATTTGATTTACCAAGATATTATTGGTTCGGTTGTGCACAAGTACCGCACGGGCGTTAGCGTTATGTACGATCGGTATAATGAAGTGTACCGTGATCGCGATACCGATCGTTTGGTTACCGATCGTTTTAGCCGGACGGAAGTCGTGCCGGGAGCGTTTTTTGAATACACATACAGTCCGAGCGAGAAGTTTGATGCTGTGGCCGGTATACGAGGGGATTACAACAACCTGTATGGATGGTTTGCGACACCTCGGTTACACCTCCGTTACCAGCCCGTCATGGGATCGACGGTTCGGCTTAGCGCCGGGCGTGGACAACGTACGGCCAATATCTTCGCTGAAAACACAGCCGCTTTGGCCAGCTCCCGTATTGTCCGTATTGCCAGTGCCAACAGCCATGCCCAGGCTTATGGGCTGCGGCCAGAAATCGCTTGGAATACGGGTATCAGTTTCGACCAGGACTTCCGCTTGTTGAATAGGCAAGCCTCGTTTAGTGTCGAGTTGTTCCGCAACGATTTCATTAACCAAGTGGTGGTCGATTTCGAGAACCCTCGGGAGATTTCCTTTTATAACTTGGATGGACGTTCATACTCCAATAGCTTGCAAACGGAGTTTCGGTTCATGCCGTTCCCGCATTTTGAAGCGCGTACGGCCTATCGGTTCTTCGATGTGAAGACAACCTACGGCGGTGAACTTTTGCAGCGGCCTTTGGTAGCGCGCCACAGGGGCTTCCTCAACTTGGCTTATAATACGCACAGCGGTGGGTGGCATTTCGATTATACGCTGAACATCGTGGGGCAAAAGCGGATGCCTTATACTGGGTCGAATCCAGTTGAATACCAAATGATCGACTACTCGAAAGCTTATGTGACGATGAATGCGCAAATAAGTAAAACTTTTGGGAAGGTTAGGCCGGTTGACGTCTATATCGGTGGCGAAAACTTGACGAACTTCTTCCAGTCTAACCCGATTTTAGCTGCGGATCAGCCTTTTAGTAGCTATTTCGATACCTCGATGTTATGGGGGCCAATATCGGGTAGGATGTTTTATGCCGGTATCAGAATTGGTATAAACTAATATTCAAAATGTGAATTGTCCCAGTATTAATCTGCTGGGACAATTCTTTTTATGGTAGGTTAGGTGCTTGGTGGGGGGGTATTGAACCTTTTTTAAAATTGTATTTGAAATAAACCCACAAGCTCTAGGCTTGCCGAAGCAAAAAATCACATCCATAGGGAGGGCTGTTTAGCGCTCGCATGGTTTGCATTTTATAGCTTATCTATCCCCCCTGGTCTTCATGTTGATTTTGAAAATGCTATCTGACGCTGTGATAAACAAGAAATCCCGTTCTGGCCCACCGAAGCATACATTGGCTGTCCACCCGACTGGCACGTCGATTTGTTCTATTTTAGTGCCGTGCCGGTCGTAGACCGTGACCCCGCGGCCGGTTAAGTAGAGATTACCATCCGCATCCAGGGTCATACCGTCAGAACCCTGTTCGACAAAGAGCTGCTTATCGGATAGTGAGCCATCTGCCAAAATCCGGTATCGGTAAGTTTTGTTTGCGCCGATGTCAGCGACGTAAAGCAACTTGCCATCCGCCGATCCGATAATGCCATTCGGTTTTCCGAAATCACTGTCCACACGTGTTAATATCCCGTTTTGGTAGTGGTAAAGACCCTCTGAGGCCATGTCGGGTTTGGTTCGTTCCCAATAGTTGCGCTGGTAATACGGATCGGTAAAATACATGGCTCCTGATGGGGAAACCCATACGTCGTTTGGTCCGTTGAACAGTGAATCACGGTAATGCGATACCAGGGTGTCGATCGTACCGTCTGGGTGGATGGCCCAGAGCTGGTAGTTTTCGTCGGCGCAGGCGATTAAGCGTCCGGCCGAATCGAAATATAGCCCATTGGAGCGTCCTGCATCTTCCATAAAAAGGGATAAGGTGCCTTGTATATCGTATTTCCAGATCGTATTGTTTGGTTGGTCGGTAAAGAAAACATGACCATCCTGGTCAGTGGCAGGGCCTTCGGTAAAACTGAATTGGTTGCTGATGAGTTCCAGTGGTCCATTAGTTACGGTTTGGGCTAGTGTTGGTTGGGTAAACCATACTGCACAGACGAGTATGACCCAGTAAGTCGGTGTTTTCATGTCGTTTTGTCTCTTGTGGTCCACGAATATAGTGTATGTTTTACAGGAATCAAACGGAAATATACTGCCAAAGTGCCTGTGGGATGACCTTTTATCAGGGTGTGAGGTCTTAAAAAGTAACATTCGTGATGATTAGGCTTAAAGGTGTAATAATGAGGTTACGGAAAGCGCCTTTCCTAAATTAAAGCACAATCTTTGCGGCGATAAAAATAAAGTTAAATTTTAGGTATGATTTATAAATTTGCTCGTTTTCTTTTAGTTGGTTTGGTGGTTTGCATTGTCCCTTCTTTGGTGTTTGGCCAAAATGGACGGATTACTGGGACGATTGTCGACGAATCAACCAACCAGGCGGTGGGTTATGCCAGTGCTGCGCTCCTGAAACACGAGTCACTCAGCTATATTAACGGAATGCAGACCAAAGATGACGGTAAGCTCGAATTTGCCGAAGTTGAGCCGGGTCGCTATTCCATTCGGGTTACGTACGTGGGTTACGAAACCTACTTGCGTACGGATATTATCGTGGCAGCCGGCGAGCATGTTGACCTCGGGAACATCCCCTTGGTGGCTTCTGGCGAATTGTTGGAAGAGGTTGTCGTGGTGGGCACTACCCCAGCCATGGAGCTGGGTATCGACCGCCGTATATTTAACGTGGCACAAAGCACGATTAGTGTGGGCGGCAATGCGACCGATTTATTAGCGAATGTGCCGTCCTTGCAGGTCGATGTTGACGGCGCGGTAAGCCTACGTGGATCGAGTAGCGTTCGCATTCTGATCGATGGCAGGGAGTCAGCCATGGCCGGCAGCGATATTACCCAGCTGCTGCAGGCATTACCAGCTAACTCGATCGATAAAATCGAAGTGATTACCAACCCTTCGTCAAAATACGATGCCGAAGGCCAATCCGGAATCATTAATATCGTATTGAAGAAAGACGTACGCCAGGGGCTGAATGGTACAGTCAATGCATCTGCAGGCTCGTACAATAACTATCAAGCAGGTGTGAACTTGAACTACCGCGATTACAAAGTCAATGTGTTTGGCGGGTATTCGTTTAACCGCCGTAACATGGTGGGTAGTGGTATCAATAATTCCGAATTTACCAATGGCAGTATTGTCAATAACCAAAGTGAGAATACCCGGCTGGGTCGAAATCATAATATCAGGGGAGGGCTCGATTACTTTTTGGGCAATAATACTACTATCGGCTTGTCAGGAACGGTCAGCGTCCGTGGCAATAACCGTGATGAGGATATTTTTTACCAATATTTCAATAATCCGTCCCTGAATGGTACCAGCGATCGTTTGTCAAGACAGACGGAAGATGATTTGGGTTATGATCTGACTTTGGATTTCAAGCACGAGTTTTCGCGCGATGGTGAAGAGTTGGTCGCTAATATCGCCTATGGTTACGATACGGAGGACGGCATCAATACGTTTGATCAGACGTTTACCGACCCAATGGCTGCATTGGATAGTCGGATCAACCGCACGGATGAGTTAGGTCGCAACATGAACTTCCAACTGGACTACATCCGTCCGTTTTCTGATGACAGTAAACTCGAAGCTGGGTATAGGACCATGATCCGCCGAACGGAAGAAGGCCAGTTTTCAGAGCGATTTATGGAGCAAGAAGGGGGCTATTTGCCCGATTATTCGATTAGTAACGCATTCAATATGGAGAGCATCGTGCATGCGCTCTATACCAACTACCAAAATAAATTTACGGATAATTTTGGCGTACAGGTCGGTCTCCGGGCTGAACAAGCGTATTTGAATACCGAATACATGTCGGTAGATCCAGCTGTGCCGCCTGCTGATCGCATGACGCCGGGGCGTTTGGATTATTTCAGGTTGTATCCAAGTGTTTTTCTGACACAGGAATTCGGCGACCGTAATCAGCTGCAGTTGAGCTATACCCGCCGGGTAAGCCGTCCGCGTGGCTGGCAGGTCAACCCTTTTATCAACGTTTCCGACCCGTTGAACATTCGCCAAGGAAATCCCAACATGATGCCTGAGGATATCCATTCCATGGAATTGAGCTATGGAAAACTCTGGGATGGAATTACGCTGACATCATCGGCTTATTACCGTCTGATGAACGATGTGATCCAGCCCATTATCATCGATGTGGATGATGAATCAAGTGCCACAACCATGCAGTGGAATAACATTAGCCGTAACGAAACGTCTGGATTCGAACTTATTTCACAGATTAACATTACCCGCGATATCGACGTGATGGCTAATGCTAACCTGTCGCACACCCGTTTCCACGGCAGTCCGGAGTTTAATATTGAACCGAACGAAGGTTTTAATTGGGATGTCAATGCAACGGCCAACTATCGCATCATCCCAAACCTGTCTGCCCAAGTGCGTGCAGAGTATCGTGCACCGAGGGTCATGGCCCAAGGGCGGGGGATAGCTACGACGGTCATCGATGCAGGTTTGAAACTTGACGTCTTGAACCGGAGGGGAAGCATTATGTTCAATGCACGTGACTTGCTCGACCAACGCCGTTTCGGCGGGTTTACTGATACCGGCCAAGTTTACCGGTATTTTGAAAGCCGTTGGATGCGTCGGATGTTTACCGTTTCGTTAAGCTACCGTTTCGGCTCCCAAAGCATACAGAGCCGGGATGATCGCCAACGCGACCGCGGAGGGATGGACGACTTTGAAGGTGGCGAGGGCTTCTAGCACCATCAGATAACGATTGATGATTTTGAAAAGGGTTTTTACCTGTCTCGAACCAAATCGAGTGGGTAAAAGCCCTTTTTTTTGTGTCGGATAGGTGTGTCGGATAGGATTGTTATCTGCGCAATTGACCCAAGTGTAGTTTGGTGTCATAAGATAAGCTAACCACACCGCCCATTTGGTTTAATTCAAATAGTCTGGATATGGCTGATTCGACATCCTCAAAAGCCGGTGATGTGGGTTCGGGCATGAACGAATATGAAGCGATACGCCCCCTCAAGGCTTCCAGCGTGAGCCAGTCGGTATGAGGAAACACCTCGTATTCAGGTAATGCGGGCGAAAAGAACGTGTTTATTTCCTT
>CAZXSL010000012.1:0-2768 GCA_964643235.1 uncultured Sphingobacteriaceae bacterium
TTATCTTCTCCTATATTGTGATCCAAGCTTGCATAGGCTATTGGTGCAAACAGTACAGTTAATAATACTGTGGTCGTCATCAAGACCAACAGTTTGACCTCCGCCGGGGAAATCGATATCCCGCAGCGTGGTATTGCATACTTTTTTTTATACATTTGATTCGGGTTTATGATTTAAACAATTGGTTTTTCGCAATCAATTAAATCGTTATCCATAACTCCATCTCCACATGGAGTAAAACCGAGCCCAAGCAAAAGCTCGGTTTTTTTATTGGGTAACGTACCATGATTTGTAATTGTCTCATTCTCTCATAGCTGCCCTCCTTCCTTTCGTACGAAAGTCGACTAGACCAGCGACTTTGAAGTCCCATAACAACTGCCCCTTACTTTCGGACCGCTGGAATATTCCACTTACCCGTGCTCCATACATTTTTCCGGTATCTTCCAAACGACGGGATAACGAATGCACCGATTTTCTTAGTTGGCTATGATATATGTAAAAAATAGCCACAACGGCTCTTTCGTCGCCTTTTGCAACACAACATACGAACTCGGCTTTTTCTTTTATTCTACGTAGTGCCATAAAACCCACATTAATATTGGTTTTTGCCTTCACCGATAGGTATCTTCTACAAAAGACTACATTAGACTATGTACCTCCGACACTTATACATTTTCATTTATTTGATTCTTTTGGTATAACTGGATGTCATTACAATGATAAAGCGACTTTACGAAAGCAGCAACCCGTACTATCCTGCACAAAATGTAAGTCTTTAAAAAAGATTCTTTGTTTTATGAGCTGCCTTACTATTTTGAATTTCGGGGTTAAAAGGTCAGAATTGGGCTTTACCATCATCTATACGTCACAATTCGGTCAAACCTTGTCTAGCTATTCGATTGGCTATCTGCAAATGATTTACTTTGTGCCAAATAAATAAAATCGAATCCAACTGATATGGCAGCCGTAAAGCAAACATTGATTTTTTTCAGAAAAACAGCTCTCATCGAGGGGATATCCATGGTGGTCTTGGTAACCCTCTCTGTATTGAAACGTACAATTCCATACGAATGGCCGGCATTAGGTGTTACCTACGTGGGCTGGGTGCATGGGTTATTGTTTGTCGCCTATGTTTACCTACTCTTTATCTGCCAGTCTAAATACAAATGGTCATGGGGACGGGTTATCGTCTTCTTCATCGCCTCGTTGGTTCCTTTCGCCCCGTTTTTTGTCGATCGGAAGCTGAAGGATGAAGCACAGGCCATACCTGCATAGGGGCTTGCCTGCTCCTCCTTTTCACCTATTTATCTTGATGCAGGTTTCTTTATTGGCAGGCTTCCTTTCCTGAAGTCAAACATTCCTTTCATCGCTTGGTTATCCAAGGATCGGTTAAGTTGCAGCGATCGTCCGCCACGTATTTGGGCAGGTCCCATCTGCAGGGCTGTAGCTGCGGGTCGGAATGTTCCTTGTCGGGCATAGTGCAGCGCTTCGGAAATCAGACTTTCTTCGGGATCGCCAAAATCACGGGTCAGGTCTTCAAATACTACCTTATCTACGGGTATACCATCGAAATAGTCACCATATCCGACTGAGTTAAACGTTTGGAATGACACCGCGTATAAATCGACTCCCATTACATCCCAAGCGAAATACCCGACGGGTTTGCCGTAAGTTGCATTTTCGCCAATGAGCTTCACGTCCATGTGGGGACGTAGGTTGTTGATTAACAATTCGCTAGCCGATGCCGTAGACCATGTAACGAGAAAATAGATCCGATCCAGGTCAAGGCTGTTCGTTTTATTGAAATATTCAGGTGCGAAAACCGCATCCCACCCTGCGTCCTGCAAGGTCTGGTTGAACGAATAGCTGTACATCAGCCCATTACCGATGGATGCGGGCGCCAGCATATTAGTCAGGTAATCAGCCGTGATAACTGCACCTCCACCATTATACCGCAGGTCAACGATTAGTTCATCCACCCCTACTTGCTCAAACTGGCTAATAAGCTGGTTTAGCTGAGTACGTACATAAGTTGGGTTACCGACTAAATCGCTGGTGGAAACAAAGGAGTCGAAGGCAAAATACCCCACCTTTTTGCTACCTAAGTCAAACACTCTACTATCAAGAATCGGCTGTATGCGGTAGCTGCCCCGGCTCAAAGTGCGTGCTACTTCATCTCCGTCGGGCGTACGAAGCCGTAGTGAAATCGTCTGCTCGTCGAGCGCACCGAAAAGGAACGAGAAATTATCCTGTTCCATACTGGACTGCGACAAGTTCGTGTTGCCGTTGATATCCAATATCTGCCAGCCTCTGGTTAAGCCGGCCTCGGCCGCAGGCGACTGGGGGTCTACTTTTTTAACATACAAATCCGTCTCGTTGTTGTAACGCACATCAAACCCGAAGCTACCGGCAAGCCCTTGTTGAATCTCCTCATCGATAGTGCCGCTTCGATCCAGAAAACTAAACCGGTCCAAGGCATCGCCTTGGGGATTGCGCGCATAACCTTTCAGTGCTCCCAAAAGGCTCTCTGCCGATGGGTACCGCCTCGTTTGGAATTCCATGGGGAGGGATTCCTGCCACAGGTATAACAAATAGGTATAAATATAAACCGAGTCCCTCAACATATCCTCCGTGGTGTCCTCACGCTCGGGGATTTCCAACTGAGGCACGACATTTCCCTTATTACATCCGGCCAACGTACCCGCCAACAGGAATATGCCAAACACGGCAATCGCTAAGATTCGTTTCATATATCAAGTTTAATCATT
>CAZXSL010000012.1:2778-4211 GCA_964643235.1 uncultured Sphingobacteriaceae bacterium
TAACGTATGGGCAGCCAAAAAATGCCCCTCATACCCCTTTGGTGGCCCTTCATAGCCAATGTACGTAATTTCCTTTTCAGACAGTCCCAATCCGTTTAATATATAAGGTATGGGTTGTTCGCCGCGATGGGCGAGTTCATCCTCAAAATAAGCACGCAACACCCTGTCAAGACCATTCCACCTCACATGCTTAAGCTTATTGAGCTGCATGAGCGGTTCGCCGTCAGCCAGCACCACAATCGCTTTCTCCGCTTGCGTAAGTTCCTGCATCAGCTCCTCGATTTCGACATACAGGAGCAGTTCAACCGGCAATTGAGCTTGTCTGTGCAACCGGTCAAAATTCGATTGGTATTGTCCAGGTATTCCAAATACCTCCACAGCCTTATCAAACAATCTCTCCTCACCATGGTGTTCGTATGATTTCTTTAGAAAATCAACAAGCTCCGATGCAGGCGGATGGGTCTCGGTGTATTCCAAAAACTGCGCAAACAGGTAATAAACCTGCAATAGGTAATCCCGTTTTGGATATATCACGTCGTCCAACTCGAAGATTACCGCTTTGGTCGTATCGGGTATGTGTTTTGCAAATGCCATTTTTTGGTTTGAGTACTTGAATCCCCTAATGGTTTAATCGGTAATGTAACATAATCCTGAGACTCCGTTTTCCTGCGTGAGGATGCCAGACAATTCGCCGTCCGTATCGCCACCGCTCCCCAACAACGAAATACCATCAAGGGCTATATCAATCGGGGTTTGTGATGTTGGATTTTCCATGACCACCATTCCATTGAGTGCAGACGCTTCGGGCACCAGGATATGGATACCATATTCGGCGAAAAGTTGTTTTGCTTCTGCCAAAGGCCGGAGTTCGCCCTTACCCAGGGGAATAAGCAAGCCAGCACCCGCATCCAAGCAGCATTTTAGCATTTCATGGCTAAAAGTGGGCGAATTCCCACGAGGTATTTGTACATATTTACCCGAATCAACCATCAGTTGGGGAATCGCTTCGCACGTAGCAAAAATAGTCCGTTCGGGACTGGCGAGCAGCCTAGCCACTCGTTGCGCAAAAGGTCGTGTCCCGTAGGTAATCAGTATCCGTTCCATACCTGGTTCGTTTTATACAACAAGTCCATCTTTCATGTGGACGATGCGATCGGATGAGCGGGCCAACTCCTCGTTGTGGGTGACGATGACAAAAGTCTGTTTCAACTCATCACGCAATTCCATAAATAAAGCATGCAGTTTGGCTGCATTTTCGGAGTCTAGGTTACCTGAGGGCTCGTCGGCCAAGATAATTGTCGGGTTGTTTACCAATGCGCGGGCAATCGCCACCCGCTGTTGCTCACCCCCAGAGAGTTCGCCCGGCTTGTGGCTCGCCCGGTCGCGCACACCTAACAAGGTCAACAGCTCCTCTGCACGCTTCTCAGCGGCCT
>CAZXSL010000012.1:4221-14229 GCA_964643235.1 uncultured Sphingobacteriaceae bacterium
CAGACATTCTCTAAAGCCGTAAACTCAGGAAGCAAATGATGGAATTGGAACACGAATCCGATGTGCTGATTGCGGAATGCGCTGAGTTGTTTGGCCGACAATAGCCCCACGTCCGTATCACTGATAACAACTCGCCCACTATCGGCCTTGTCCAAGGTACCGATAATATGCAACAGTGTACTTTTCCCGGCACCCGATGCGCCCACAATACTCACAATCTCGCCTTGGGAAACGTTAAAGTCCACACCCTTCAATATGGGAAGGTGCCCATATGACTTATGTATCGCTTTTGCTTGCAACATGGTGCTAAGGTAGGGATTAGGTTTGAGATGTGAGATATGAGATTTGAGATTTGAGACGGGAGATTTAAGACGGGAAATATTACGTAGTCCGTAATGACTGCCGCCTTGCGGGATTTCGCTGCGCTCAATATTGAGACGTAAGGTATGAGACGTACCCTACTCAACGAATCAACGAATGTCCCAATAAACAAATAGGCCAAAAAGCGTTTGTCTTTTCACGATATAAATGCTACTTTTACGGAAAATTTTTCACGATGAACATTCACGAATATCAAGGTAAGGAAATACTGAAAAGTTTCGGTGTGCGCATACAGGAAGGCATCGTTGCCGACACGCCGGAAGAAGCCGTAGAAGCAGCAAAACAACTTAAAACGGATTTTAACTCGGATTGGGTTGTAATCAAAGCCCAAATCCATGCCGGTGGGCGTGGCAAGGGTGGCGGTGTGAAACTTGCTAAAAACCTGGATGAGGTTAAACAAAAAGCTAGCGATATCATCGGCATGCAGCTCGTAACTCCCCAGACAGGGCCAGAGGGTAAAAAAGTAAACAAGGTACTCGTGGCGCAGGATGTGTACTACCCCGGCGAAAGCGAGACTAAGGAGTTTTACATGAGCGTACTGCTTGACCGTACGGCGGGTCGCAACATCATCATGTATTCGACCGAAGGTGGGATGGATATCGAAGAAGTAGCAGAAAAAACTCCGCACCTGATCCAGAAAGAAGAAGTAGACCCAAAAGTAGGCCTACAAGGTTTCCAAGCGCGCAAAATCGCTTTTAACCTCGGTTTGTCCGGAGCGGCGTTCAAGGAAATGACGAAGTTTGTCGCTTCGCTGTACAAAGCATACGACGCTACGGATTCTTCTCAATTTGAGATCAACCCCGTATTAAAAACATCAGACGACAAAATATTAGCCGTTGACGCCAAGGTAAACCTAGACGAAAACGCGCTGTACCGCCATCCGGATTACGCTGCTTTGCGCGACCTATCCGAAGAGGACCCGACTGAAGTAGAGGCTGGAAAATCCAACCTAAACTACGTAAAGCTCGACGGAAACGTAGGCTGTATGGTTAACGGTGCTGGTTTGGCGATGGCTACGATGGATATCATCAAACTTGCTGGTGGCGAGCCTGCCAACTTCCTTGACGTAGGTGGAACGGCAAATGCAGAGACAGTCAAAGCTGGATTCAACATCATCCTGCAAGACCCGAACGTGAAAGCCATCCTGATCAATATCTTTGGTGGTATCGTACGTTGCGACCGCGTGGCCCAAGGTGTCATCGATGCATACAAAGAAATTGGAAACATACCCGTACCTATCATCGTTCGCTTGCAAGGCACAAACGCCGAGGAAGCGAAAAAGTTGATCGACGAATCAGGGCTGGAAGTTTACTCGGCTATCCTGCTTAAGGAAGCAGCTGATTTGGTTACCAAAGTACTGTCATAGACCTGACACGTATTCGGGCGACGCATAAGCGTAACACCCCCGAACACCAAGTATATTTACATAAAAACCCCTCCAAACACGATGTTTCGGAGGGGTTTTTACTGTAAAAACGCCGTCGATTAATCTAAATACGCCTCCCGAAGTGCCGTTAACGAACGGAAAAAATCCAGACCTCCCTCATACACGACATTCCACTCATCATTGATTCCTGACACATCCTCATCTTCACTGGCATTGGTCACCTGCCTGACCATTACGCACCACAGCAGTTCGGGATTTAGAAATGACAGGGCATGAGCATGGGTTTCACTCCAAATCTCACCTTGGTTCAACCAAGTGTAATGAAAATTGTTACCCAAACTCACCGTGCTTTCCCGATCGAAATCACTTTTAACGAAATCGTTGGCATCCGAATCATAAAAAAACTGTGAGGCTTTCCCATCTTCAATGCGAAGTATAAGGAACGTTGAATTCTCGCTATCCGTAACATCGGTTACACTGCCCGCCCAAAACCCTTCGAACGAAGCTGGTGTAGCATTAAACTGAGCGTAGGACGTAAAAGACCCAACTGACAAAATGAAAAACCCAAGGGCGAAGGCCCGAAAGAAAAGTTTAGCTTGCATGATTACATTTGTTATTTTTAGGTGTACATTTAAACATATCCAAACCGAGCCAAACCCCTTGGATACTCAGACAAATGTAATACTCGGCAGCATACGATCAAATACCCACAAGTAATTATTTTTCAATTGAGAGCAAACACCCGGCCCTTGAATGTAACGGTGGCCATATCCTAGCTCACGCATCGCTCCCCTCTTACTTGCTTCCAGCATACAGGCCGATCATGAACTTTTTGCCCGAAAAAGCGGATATATGGAAAATAGGCCTTATTTTTGGCTCTTTAAACAGTACATCAGGAGACGAGATACCGCTAAACAATGAAACACACACGTATAAAATATTTATTGAACGGTGCCGAAATAGGCAAACAAGTAACGGTCAAAGGTTGGGTAAAAACGTTCCGAAACAACCAATTCATCGCCATCAATGACGGATCTACCCTACGCAATATCCAAGCGGTTGTCGATTTCAACCAAACGGCCGATATTATCCTGAAGCGACTGACCACGGGCGCGGCAGTTTCCGTAACGGGCACACTGGTTGAATCCATGGGCAAAGGCCAGGATGTTGAAATCAAAGCGGATGAAATCGTGATACTCGGCGACAGCGACCCGGAAAAGTTCCCCCTGCAACCTAAAAAGCACAGCTTGGAGTTCTTGCGCGAGATTGCACACCTGCGATTCCGTACCACCACGTTTAACGCCATCTTTAAAGTACGGCATGCACTGGCATTTGCTGTGCACCAATTCTTCAACGAACGCGATTTTGTCTACTTGCATACGCCAATCATTACCGGCTCGGATGCCGAGGGCGCTGGAGAGATGTTCAGGGTGACGACGCTCGACCTTGACAATATCCCTCGAAATATGGACGGGACAGTCAATTTCAAGGAAGATTTCTTTGGTAAATCGACAAACCTAACGGTTTCGGGCCAGCTGGAAGGCGAACTGGGTGCCATGGCACTTGGCAATATTTACACCTTCGGTCCGACTTTCCGTGCCGAAAACTCCAACACCACACGCCACTTGGCCGAGTTTTGGATGATCGAACCCGAAATGGCGTTCTACGACTTGGACGACAACATGGACCTGGCTGAGGAGTTATTGAAACACGTCATCAAATATGCTTTGGAGCAATGTCCAGACGAATTGGAATTCCTACGCAATAGGCTCTTGGATGAAGAAAAAAGCAAACCACAGCAACAGCGTTCGGAATTGGATCTGATTGAGAAACTACGCTTTGTACTGGACAACGACTTTGAGCGTATAACCTATACAGAAGCGATCGACATCCTTCGCCGCAGCAAGGCAAACCAGAAAAAGCAATTCAAATATCTGATTGACCAGTGGGGTGCGGACCTGCAGTCGGAACACGAACGTTACTTGGTTGAAAAGCATTTCAAAAAACCCGTCATCTTGACGGACTACCCAGCCGAGATTAAATCGTTCTACATGAAGCTCAACGAGCCCGATGCGGAAGGAAGGCTAACTGTTAAAGCCATGGACATCCTCTTCCCCGGTATCGGCGAAATGGTAGGTGGTTCACAGCGTGAGGAAGACTACCACAAACTGGTGAAACGCATGGACGACATTGGCATTCCTAAAGAAGAGATGGACTGGTTTTTGGATACACGTCGTTTTGGCACGGCCCCGCACTCGGGTTTTGGGGTCGGCTTCGAGCGCCTCGTGCTCTTTGCTACCGGAATGACCAATATACGCGACGTAATCCCATTCCCAAGAACGCCGAAAAGTGCCGAATTCTAAACGGCTTTAGGCTGTATTAGCACGACCCTATCGGCATCTGGTAAATCGAAAGTAATGACGACAGGGATCTCTTTTTCTTGGTAAAGGAGATCCCTGTTCTCGTTTCGAGCCTACAATACATATCTACACGAAAGCACAAACCAACAAAGACTTGATTCACAATCCTATACACAACTTATGGCATGTGAATTCAAATTATCACGATTCCTGTTTGCATTTACGTAACCGGATTGTTATGTTTGTATCAACCAATAACAACAAAAGCCCAAAATTATTGATACACCCCTATGGCCGAAACGGATATTGATTTGCTTCAAAAGGTACGCCAAGATGACCAAAACGCTTTCAAGACATTGTACAAGCGATATTGGAAGCCATGCTATTTACAAGTTTTGCGGCGGTCGGGCGATGCCGCATTGGCAGAAGATTTGACGCAAGCCGTGTTTGTCTCCCTTTGGGAAAAAAGGAAATCAGCGGTTATTACCAACTTATCGGGCTATCTGTTCCGGGCCGTGCAGTTCAAATTCATCACGTACCTAAAATCACAGATGAATGAAGAAGCATATATTTCCCATGCCTTGCATAACCAGTATAGTCTAACAGACTCAACCGAAGCTACCGTACGTATCAAGGAGCTACATGCAGCCATTGACAAGGGGGTGGCCATGATGTCGCCCAAAGCGAAAGAAGTATATACCCTGAGTCGGACCGAGCATTATTCGGTAAAAGAAATCGCCAACAAGCTCAACCTATCCGAAAAAGCCGTTGAATACCACATAACCAAATCCCTAAAAACCATGCGATTGGCATTGAAGGAATTTCTACCAACCCTCGTGTTTCTGATTTTTCTGTAAAATCGGATCTTCCACTTCCGGTCTCATCCCGATCCAGGGCTTCGGTGCGCTCCGTTTGTTGATGCGCTGATAAGTTAAGTCGTAGGTTTCTTGACCTGTTGATACGTTGATTCGGGTACGTCTCACATTTCATCCAGATGCCGCTACCCGTTCCTGGACTTCACTGTGTTCAGCATCTCACGTCTCAAATCTCATATCTCAAATCTGACATCTCCACCCATGAGGTATCAATTCAAAAAATATTTCATTTTTAATTTAGGGATTACCATAGTTTAGTAGACTTATCTATTAAAGGGTGTACTAGCTGCCATGCTAAACACTACGGTTTACCAATTTATAGCTATTACGTTTAATCCGTTTCGAAACAATGAACAGGGAAAATTTCCATCGCTTATTACAACAGTATCAGGAGGGTCGATGTACACCCGAAGAAGCACAGCTTGTAGAGCACTGGTACCAAATGCTCGATTTCCAACATACAGGTGAAATCACCCTGGATAATCTGGATGCCATCGAAGAGTCGATATGGGATAAAATCCATGAGCAGATCAACCACGATATGGCTCCTGCCCCAACCTATCGGCTTCCTAAGTCGTCAAGAACCAAGCGTATTCGTATATGGATGGTGGCTGCGTCCGTTGCCGTCTTATTAATCGCTTCGGGCACGTTTTTTTACTACAGAGTACTGTGTCATCCGTCCAAACCTACCTATGTCGAAAGCCGGACACCCGAACACGACGTTATCAACATTAAAAACACAACTCAAGCCACCATGCCAATCGTGCTCCCCGACGAGTCGCTCGTCGAGCTTGATCCCGGAGCGCAACTCGAATATCCGAAAGATTTCTCATCGGTACGGGAGGTAAAACTAATTGGGGATGCCTTTTTCTCGGTCGAGGCCGACCCAAAACACCCGTTTTGGGTATTCCATGAAGGCATGATTACCAAGGTAGTAGGCACCAAATTTAAAATCAAGGCACCCACGAGTGAGGCCGACGGTGAGGTCATCGTATATACTGGGCAGGTCGACGTATATTACAATGGCAATACAGAAAACATCATACGGCGTATTATTTCCGCACCTAAGAAGAACTCGCTTACCGCAAATAAACGCGGTGTACTGCGTGCTGAGACTCTTGAAGAGGCAATCATTGCCGCACCAGAGCCCATCACCAAACAGGCTGAAACCCTACAGCACGAGGTATTCGAGAATACACCCATACCTACGCTTGCCAAAACTCTGGGGACAGTTTACGGACTCGACGTCGTTGCCGACGAAACCTTGTCGGGCGTCACGTTTACGGGCAACATCAACGGTATCGGGTTATTCAAACAGCTGGATATCATCTGTACGGTTACCAACACGGCATACGAAGTGGCTGGCACGACGATAACGTTAAAACGCAAACATTAATTACACAAATAAAACCAACTAACTATTAACCAATAAAAACAAGGAGTATGATAAAAAACAAGATTTAACCTATAAAAAAACCGGCAATATGGGGGTATTGCCGGCCAAAGATTTCCGGGAATAATTCACCCCGGTCATTTACAGTTCAAAACGTATAAACCATAAATTTTTCAAAAATATGAAAAAAGAACGAATTATTGCTTTAACTATAACAGCGATGAGACTCAGCTTTTTATACGCCTTCGTTACCTTAGTAGCCGCAATGTCTGCATATGCCCATAAGGCGGATGCGCAAGGTGCGTTGGATAAAAAGATAACGTTTTCTGCCCAACGGACAACCATTGCGGACATGATTACTAAATTGGAACTCCAAACCGACGCCCAGTTTATCTACAGTTCCTCAACCATCAAGGCCGACCGGAAAATCAAGATTTCTCCTGTCAATGCCGATTTAGGCAGCGTTCTCGAGGAAGTGTTCGAGCCTTTGGGAATTGCCTATAAGATCGATGACAACAAGATATTGCTATACAGCACTATCCAAGAGATGACCATCACGGGTACGGTAACCAATGCGACTGATAATCAACCCATCCTAGGTGCTGCCGTACGGGCCAAGGGTACCACAAGGGGCACCAGCACGGACAACGACGGGCGGTTTACCTTAGTTGTGGATGCCAATGAAATTATCGAGGTCAGCTACATCGGCTTCGTAACCCAGGAATTTACGGCAACAACGGGGCGTAGTGTATACAACATCAGCCTGGTCGAGTCATTGAGTATATTGGACGAAGTTGTCGTTACGGGCTATTCGACACAACGTGTGCGCGATCTGACCGGGTCGGTTGCTGTGGTTGATGTACGTTCGCTAAAACAGCAGCCAGCCGCAAGCCCCATCGAAGCACTACAAGGCAAGGCTACGGGCGTGCAGATTATCAACGACGGGGCCCCTGGTGCTACTCCGCAAATCCGTATACGTGGATTTAGTACCATCAACAACAACGATCCGCTTTACGTCATCGACGGAATGCCCTACGAAGGGAAACTGGGATGGCTGAATGCCAATGACATCGAATCCATGCAGGTGTTAAAAGACGCCTCTGCAGCATCCATCTACGGTGCCCGTGCAAACAACGGTGTTGTCATTATAACCACTCGGACGGGTAAAAGAGGCCAGCCGCAGGTTACGTTCGAAACCTATTATGGCATGCAAAACCCCAACCGCAGCCGGTTTCCAGAATTCCTGAATCCGCAACAGTTTGGAGAATATGTATACGACCGGTTTAAGAATGCAGGTATCACACCCGGCACAAGCGAGACATCCGGCACCAACTACGGTTCGGATCCCAATACGCCGACCTTGCCCGATTACTTGCTGGCCGGAACAAAAACCGGACATGAAATTACGGCGGCAGACGC
Source organism: uncultured Sphingobacteriaceae bacterium (assembly GCA_964643235.1). Lineage (GTDB taxonomy): Bacteria > Bacteroidota > Bacteroidia > Sphingobacteriales > Sphingobacteriaceae > CAYRGQ01. The sequence continues at coordinate 12,037 of CAZXSL010000012.1, forward strand.
CGATCCTTCCCTATACAATTATACAATGGACCCGGCTCAGTGGTACCAAATTACGCCGGCCAATAAAACCGGAACCAACTGGTTTGACGAAATAACGCGCAATGCACCTATGCAAAACTACCAACTTAGCATATTGGGTGGTGGAGAAAACTCGACCTATGCGGTAAGCGGGGGTGCATTTAAGCAAGAAGGAACCTATAAACATACCGGTTTCGAGCGTTATAACATCCGCAGCAATACCACATTTAGCCTGTGGGATGACAGGATTACCATCGGCGAAAACATGCAGTATTCCTATACCAGAGGGAATGGTTTCGGGGTGAACGTGAATACAGCAGGTGGTTACCAAGGTGAAGCCTCGCCTATCGGTTGGGCATACCGGATTCAAACCATTATTCCTGTCTATGACATTATGGGCAACTTTGCAGGCACGAACGGCAACCGCCTAGGGAATGCCGACAACCCGCTATCCGTATTGTACCGCTCAAAGGATAACATCAACAACAGTGGCCAGTTTTTCGGTAGCGCATTTGCAAACATCAAGCTGCATGAAACCCTGAGCTTCCGTACCACCTACGGGATGCGCTACGAAAACTACGACGGCAATTCCATTTCCTACCCTAACCCGGAGCGTTCTGAAGGAAACTTTACCAACAACGCCCTGAATGAGTGGCAAGGCCACAACACCGAGTGGACATGGACCAATACGCTGACCTACAAGAATGTATTTAACGATAAGCACGACCTGACGGTACTAGCCGGTACTGAAGCCGTGGAGTCCAAATGGCATGAAATAGGGGGTACGGGCAACGACTTCTTTATTTCTGGCGACATGAATTATTACTACCTCAACACGGCGGCCATCACATCCGGCCGGAGTAGTGGCTCCGAAGGTGCGTTGTTTTCCGTGTTTGGGCGTGCTGATTATTCATTTGACGATCGCTACCTGCTATCGGCCACCGTCCGCCGCGACGGCTCGTCCAACTTTGGCCCTGAAAATCGGTATGGTGTGTTCCCAGCAGCCAGCATCGCTTGGCGCTTATCCAGCGAGCAATTTATGGAAGCCTCAACGTGGGTCGATGACCTGAAATTGCGCGCCGGCTACGGTGTAACCGGAAACCAGCGTATCCCTACGTTCCAGTATCTCCGGCGATATGCCTCGGGCGTAAACCAATCGTTTTACCCCATAGCTGGTGGCAATGCCTTGTCAAGCGGGCTTTGGGCCAGCAATTACGATAACCAAGGGGTAAAATGGGAAGAAGCAAAATCGGTCAACGTAGGTTTGGACTTCACTTTATTCAACAACAAAATCGATGGTGCTATCGACTGGTTTGACCGGAAAACAACGGGCATGCTTTACCCTGTTCCGCAGCCTGCCGCTGCTGTAGGTACCGGGGCATCGCCGTTTGTCAACTCGGGCGACATGCAAAACTCCGGAATCGAGCTATCCCTTAATTACCATTATACGGCACAAACGGGCGATAACCCGTTCCAGTTTGATGTGGGGGTGTTTTTCTCCCGGTACAAGAACAACATCGTGCAACTGGCGCCTTCCGTTTCGGAACAACCCTACCTGACACTACGCGGGGTTACGACCTCGGTAATGAAAGCGGGAGCCCCGATGGGAGCCTTCTACGGCTACCAAGTGGATGGCATCTACCAAAACGAGTCCGAGATTGCCAATAGTGCTTCGTATGGTGGTGCACGGGTAGGCGGATTCCGGTTTGCCGACGTGTCAGGACCTGATGGAATACCTGACGGCGTTATCGATGGCCACGACCGTACCGTCATCGGAAATCCACACCCCGATTTCATCTACTCACTGAGCTTGGGTGCCTCATGGAAACGTTTTGATATCAACATGTTCTTTAACGGCTCGCAGGGCAACGACTTGTTTGATCTGACACGCCAATACACCGATTTCTATGCTTTTCCAGGTGCGGTCAGTACCCGGGTACTGGATGCCTGGAGCCCCAGCAACCCCAATAGCATGATCCCATCTCCTCACGCTGAAGCACCCACTATTGAATACCAGTCGTCCAGCTACTATGTACAAGACGGCAGCTTTTTCAGGATGAGAAACCTACAAGTGGGCTATACGATTCCGGGCAACCAACTGCTCCAAGGACGGGTGTCCAACCTGCGCATTTATGCCAGTGCGACCAACCTGTTTACCATTACCGGCTATAGCGG
>CAZXSL010000012.1:14239-30965 GCA_964643235.1 uncultured Sphingobacteriaceae bacterium
TCGTCTACCTTTCCTGCTCCCGGGGTGGATATGGGTGTATATCCCGTACCGCGCCAGTACTTATTGGGACTGAGTGTTACATTTTAATGGAGAGCTTTAAGTATGGTTTTAAACGAAAAAAGAATCGACATGAAACAAGGATATAAAATAGTTATTGCGTTTTTGTTGCTTGCAATGACGGTGGGCTGTAGCGAAGACTTCCTGAACCGGAATCCACAGGGACAACTGACCGACGATCAGGTAAGTAATACAAAAGCCGTAGAATGGACCCTTATCGGTGCCTATGGCCTGATGAACGGTAACCGTGACGGAACATGGGGTGCTTATGCGGCGGCACCCAGCCAATGGCTTTTCGGCGAAGTCGCTGGCGATAATGCACACAAGGGCAGTGAACTGGCCGACCAGGCAGTCATGTTTGACATCGAGCGGCATACGGCCATCAGTGTCAACGAGCATTTATCAACGATGTGGAACAATTATTATGAAGGGGTTATTCGTTGCAACTCGACTTTACGGGCGCTTCAAACCGTACAGGAGTCGGATGGCAGCGACCGTTTTTCAGACGAGCGGGCAGCACAGATCCAAGCCGAAGCCAGAATGCTCCGTGGACATTATTACTTCTTCCTTTGGCGGGTATTTCGGAATATCCCCTATATCGACGAAACGATATCCACCGTGGAGGCTGCTCAGGTCCCTAACAATGTGGACGTCTTACCGATGATTGAAGCGGATTTCCAATTTGCCGTCCAAAACCTGACAGACAGCAAGCCACTAGGCGATGTAGGCCGGGTAGACCGGGTTGCAGCCAGAGCCTATCTGGGCAAAGTGTACCTTTACCAAAACAAGTATGCTGAAGCATTGGCTTTGTTTAAAGAGGTTATCGATAGTCGGCCTAATTTGGAAGGCCTCCCCTACCTGAATAACTTCAACATCAATACGGAAAATGGTCCGGAAGCCATCTTCACAGCCCAACATGCCATCAATCCCAACGGTGGTGGCGACAACGCAAACGTGGGCGATATGCTTGGCGGCCTATACGGCTCGGCACCAGCCAACTGCTGCGGATTTTTCAATCCCAGCTTTGATTTGGTTAACTCGTTTCGCGTAACGGCTGCCGGCCTGCCTATGCTGGACGGCTCTTACCGCACCAACCCATACAAGTCTGATTTCGGGCTTGCTGGTAGCGCCAAAGAAAATTATGAGGTGGACAGGACCTTGGCGGTGGATCCAAGGCTGGATTATACCGTAGGCCGCCGTGGTGTACCGTACAAAGACTGGGGCATCATGCCAGGCGATGACTGGTTGCGTGATCCGGCGTTTGGTGGCGCATTCGTAGGATATAAGCACATGATCCACCAAGCTGATTTTCCGGGCAATACACAATCCGGCGGAGTCAACTATGTTACGGGTCTGGATGTCAACATCATCAGACTGGCCGACGTGTACCTGATGGCTGCTGAATGTGCTGCCGAGACTGGCGATCTGGCGTATGCCTTGGCAAGGGTAAACAACGTCCGGAACCGGGCCGCCAACATCCCCGTCAAAACAGTAGGTGGAGCCCCAATTGCGGCCTATAACGTACAGCCCTACCCGGCGTTTACAGACAAAGAACACGCTTTAACGGCTATCCGCGCCGAGCGTCGACTGGAACTAGCCTTAGAAGGACACCGCTTCTTCGACCTGGTACGGTGGGGCATAGCGAAGGAAACACTTGAAAGCTACTCTGCATTCGAAGGAAGCATCATTGCGGCGTACTCAGGTCTGACATTCTCGGACAAAAACCACTATTTCCCCATCCCCCAAGAGCAAATCGACCGCAGCGGGGGTACATTAGTACAAAATACAGGTTATTAATATCTGAACAACCGCCTAGCTAGCGGATACAAGAATGACTATAAAAAGCGAGCCGCCTTGCATGTAGCAGGGCGGCTCGCTTTTTTTGATGGTAAGTTAGGATAATAACCTTTACAGGTTGTCGCGATATACTTGCGCTTTCCTAATCTCCGTTTCGATATCTTTTTTGCCCGGGGTCAGTTTCAACACTTCCTCGAAATCACCGATTGATTTGTTATACGCTTCGGTAGCCTTTACTTTATTGAAATTGGGTGTGCCGTCCGTGCCTAACAAAATACCGAGGTCGCGGTAAGCTACTCCCCTGTTTTGATATAGTTTTACATCAGCCGGATTCAACTCAATGGCTTTCGTATAATCGCCAATGGCCTCATTGAGCATACGTTCGCGGTTAGCATTAGTCGATTGGATCTCCGTACTGACGGCCAATGCATTATTTGCCTTGGCACGGTAGTAATAAGCCGTTACATTTTCGGGAGCCAACTCCACCACCTTCTGGAAAGATTTGACAGCGCCACGAAAATCCCCACTGTGGTATTCCGAATAACCCAGCATATACAATACGTTAGGGTCATTAGCCTCAGCCGGAAGCGCTTTTTTCAAATAACCTGCTGCCGCCTTGAAATCGCTATCCAACAATGCTTTTTCTCCCAATCGCACGTTTGGATTGCTATGCACCGTTTCAGTTGATTGGGCATGGGCAAACGACACGGTCATAAACGAAATAAGGGCAATGGCAACCCACTGGATTTTCCTGGTTACTGGTAATGAATGGTTATACTTCATCAGAATAATTTTTATTGTTTCTTATATCATCAAGCGGGCAGCACGCCTTCTAAAAGCAACCCGCGGCTGTCCTGTGTTTAGGGTAGTACAATAACTGTGCTACAAATCTAACATTATAACTGGTATCGGGTTAATTTATTATCCAACAGCGGAAATTAATGTTTTGAGCTGTTGATTCGTGGAGTCGTTGATCTGTTGAGTTGTTGAGTCGGGTATGTATCACATCTCATCCCGATGCCGCTATGCGTTTCTGAACCATACTACGTCTCATATCTCAAATCACACGTCTCCTCCCTGACTTTTTTGCAGTCGGCCACATGCCATGCGGTGGGTTCTCCCCTACCTGCTCGTATTGTCCAACTTGGCATAACACTTGCAATACTACCCAAACAATAAAGGAAATGTATTTCCACATGCTGTAACTGCCATTTTGGCGCCAGCGTTGTGACATAAAATAAAAAAACACTAATGAGTAAATTCGACCCGTTCGATTTCCACCAGGGAATCCCGATAATAAGTGAAGATACTGAGTTTTTTCCCTTGCTAAGCCAACAGGATGAAGACGAAATGGCGAGTGCTGAGCTGCCCGACGTTTTGTCGATCTTACCACTGCGGAACACCGTATTATATCCCGGCGTGGTTATCCCCATAACCGTTGGTCGCGACAAATCCATCAAGCTTATCAAAGACGCTTATAAAGGCGATCGGACGATTGGCGTAGTATCCCAACGCGACATGTCTATCGAAGATCCTTCGTTTGAGCAGCTGCACTCGGTGGGAACCGTAGCGATGATTATCAAGCTACTCCAGATGCCGGACGGCAATACGACTGTCATCATTCAAGGTAAACAACGGTTTAGGCTGACAGAAGTGACCCAGACCGAACCGTATATCAAAGCCCGCGTACATCGTTTTGAAGAGAAAGCACACAAAAAAAGCAAGGAATTTAATGCGCTGATATCCTCTATCAAGGAGATGTCATTGGAAATCATCCAGCTCTCCCCCCATATCCCGAGCGAGGCTGGCATTGCGATCAAAAACATCGAAAGCCCGGCGTTTCTGATTAACTTTATCTCCTCCAACCTCAATGCCGATCTACCTTTCAAACAACGACTACTGGAAATATCCGAATTGGGAGAGCGTGCGAAAGCCGTTTTAGAACAGCTTGATCAAGAGCTGCAATTGCTGGAGCTGAAAAACCAGATCCAAAACAAGGTTCGTGGTGATTTGGACAAGCAACAACGTGATTATTTCCTCAACCAGCAATTAAAGACCATACAGGAGGAACTCGGTGGGTCATCCCCTGATTTGGAAATCGAAGACCTGAGAGCTCGTGCCAAGAAGAAAAAATGGGCCAAGGAGGTCGAGGAACATTTCCAGAAAGAAGCCGACAAATTAGCCCGCATTAACCCTGCTGCGGCAGATTACTCTGTCCAGCTCAATTATTTAGAATTACTTCTCGATTTACCTTGGAACGAGTTTACCAAGGACAATTTTGATTTGAACCGGGCGCGCCGCATACTTGACAAGGACCACTACGGACTTGACAAGGTCAAGCAACGGATTATCGAATACCTAGCCGTACTCAAGCTCAAGAATGACATGAAGGCTCCAATCCTTTGTTTGGTGGGCCCTCCGGGTGTAGGTAAAACCTCGCTTGGCAAATCCATTGCAAAAGCGTTGGGCCGAAAATATGCACGAATGGCGCTTGGGGGCATACGCGATGAGGCCGAAATACGTGGGCACCGCAAAACCTATATCGGTGCCATGCCGGGCCGTATCATCCAATCATTAAAAAAAGCCGGATCGACAAACCCCGTTTTTGTTTTGGATGAGATTGACAAAGTCGGCAGTGATTTTCGAGGCGACCCCTCCTCTGCCTTACTCGAGGTATTGGATCCGGAGCAAAACAATGCCTTCTACGACCATTACGTGGAACTGGATTTCGACTTGTCTAAAGTGATGTTTATCGCTACGGCCAACTCCCTAAGCAACATCCAGCCCGCCCTGCTAGACCGAATGGAAATTATCGAGGTGAGCGGATACACTATCGAAGAAAAGGTCGAAATTGCTAAAAAACACCTCCTGCCTAAGCAACGGGAGCAACACGGACTGGAAACCAAGCAAATAGCACTCAGAAACAAAGTAATCGAAAAGATAATCGAAGACTACACCCGGGAGTCCGGCGTGCGGGGCTTGGAGAAGAAAATCGGCTCGATTGTCCGTGGCATTGCTACGCAAGTGGTCATGGAACAAGAGCATAATCCACGTGTATCCGAAGAAGACGTGGAGCGCATTTTGGGGGCACCCATATTTGACAAAGACTTGTACGAGGATAACGAAGTGGCCGGTGTCGTTACGGGGCTTGCATGGACCCAGGTGGGCGGCGATATCCTGTTCATTGAATCGAGCCTAAGCCCTGGTAAAGGTAAACTAACCCTAACAGGCAACCTCGGAGACGTGATGAAGGAATCAGCAACGATAGCACTCGCATACCTCCGCGCGCATGCTGAGGAATTTGGTATCGACTATGCCGTGTTTGACAAATGGGACGTGCATATACACGTGCCGGCAGGTGCTACACCAAAAGACGGCCCATCAGCTGGCATTACGATGTTGACCGCATTGGCATCAAGTTTTACCCAACGAAAAGTACGCCCGAAATTGGCTATGACCGGAGAAATCACTTTGCGGGGCAAGGTACTACCGGTAGGCGGTATAAAAGAAAAGATTTTGGCAGCAAAGCGTGCCAACATCAAGGAAATTATCTTATCGAAATCGAATAAAAAGGATATTCTTGAGATTAAGGAAGACTATATCAAAGACCTGGAATTCCATTACGTGTCAGACATGGCGGAAGTCATCCAATTGGCTCTATTGAAACAACAGGTCAAAGGTGCCAAACAGCTCTTAGGCGCATGAGCGACCCCTTCAGTAGATACATTCATAAGGCAACCCAAACACGCTTGATGTTTGGGACAGGGATAGCATTACCTAGTCGGTAATGCTATTTTAATTATATAAAAAAATAACTAATTTAGCTACATGCTTACAGAGTCGCTGATAATCTTAGCGTTAATCATCTTAAACGGGGTGTTTTCGGCATCCGAAATTGCCATTATTTCAAGTAGAAAAGCGCGCTTGCAAATGCTTGCCGACAAGAATAATGCTGCCGCCAAGCAAGCTTTGCAACTCAAATCATCGCCTAATAAGTTTTTGTCGACCGTCCAAATCGGGATCACACTAATTGGGATATTGACCGGTTTATTCGGTGGGGCTACCATCGCACTACGCCTAGACACCTACCTCAGCGAAGTCAGTTGGATTGGCTCATACAGCAACCAGATATCCGTGCTGATTGTCGTCATTGCTACCACCTTTCTGACTCTGGTATTTGGCGAACTCGTACCTAAACGCATTGGCCTAGCCATTCCTGAGCGGTTCGCCACGCTCGTAGCCATTCCCATGAACTTACTCAGTAAACTAGTGGCTCCTTTTGTTTGGTTGCTCAGCACAACGACCGAGGCTTTCGTCCGTGTACTGAACATCAAATCATCCCGAGCTGAAGTTACCGAAGAAGAGATTAAAGCACTGGTTGATGAGGGAGCAGACAGCGGGGCTATCGAACATATCGAACATGAAATTGTAGACCGCGTATTCAGTTTGGGCGACAAAAAAGCTATCAACCTGATGACACACCGTAGCAACATCGTGTGGCTGGATATCGAAGATAGCTTTGAAGAACACAGGAAGATTATACTCGACGGTGGACATACTGTGTACCCGGTTTGCCAAAATGGCTTGGATAATATCCTCGGCATTGTGCATATCAAGTTTTTACTGAACAAATACCTGACCGACGAACCGATCGATCTGACAGAGCTAACGCAACCTCTGAATTACGTATACGAAAACAGCTCGGCATACAGTATCCTGAATAAATTCAAGTTGTCTAAGATACACCAGGCCGTTGTCTTGGACGAATACGGTTCCTTGCAGGGAATCGTCACGCTGAATGACATTTTGAGTGGTTTGGTGGGTGATATTTCGGACGGGGAGTTTCCAGAAGAACCTGACGTCGTAAGACGTGAAGACGGCAGTTTGCTCATCGATGGTCAATACCAGGTTAGCGAATTATTTGAGCTCCTGAGCATCGATTTGAATGATGATGAGGAAGAAGAATTGGGCGGTATCAACACATTAGCGGGTCTAATTTTACTCCGCCTGGGCCATGTACCGGGCGTGGGCGAGAAAGTAACCTGGAAAGACCACGAGTTTGAAGTTATGGATATGGATGTCAACCGCATCGACAAAGTGCTGGTAACCTTGAAATCTATTGACGAGCCCATAACCGATTAAGGAAAACAAGCGTCGGTCTTATCAGATAATTCCTGCTTTCTCCAACTCGGTTTGCATTTCACGCTGTATGGCCATCGCTTCTTCGCGGGCGCGCTCCGCAAAGTCTTTCCCTTGCGACGCATAGATAATGGATCGGGTGGCATTAACCAACAGACCGCAGTCGGCATTCATCCCATATTGGCATACATCGGCCAGGCTCCCTCCTTGGGCCCCCACACCGGGTACGAGCAAGAAATGGTCGGGTGCATGCTTGCGGATCGTCAAGAAAGCCTCCCCACGGGTAGCACCTACGACATACATGGTGTTATCTGGCGTACCCCACTGGTTTACTTTTTCCAAAACCTGTTCGTATACCAGATTGCCTTCCTTATCTCGGATGATTTGGAAATCGTGGCTTCCCGCGTTAGAGGTCAATACCAGTACAATGGTCCATTTTTCGTTAAAATCCAGAAAGGGCTGTACGGAATCGTGCCCCATATACGGTGCCACCGTAATGGAATCGAACCCTAATCCGGACACCGATTCATCAAAAAATGCTTGGGCATACATCGCTGATGTATTACCAATATCCCCCCGTTTGGCATCGGCAATGCTGAAACATTCCCGTGGTAGGTATTGCCATGTTCTGACTAGGCTTTCCCAACCTTTTATACCCCGTGCTTCATAAAAAGCAGTATTTGGTTTATATGCGACGCACAAATCTGCCGTGGCGTCAATAATCGCCTTATTGAAAGCGAAAACCGGATCGGGTTCGTCTAACAAATGTGTCGGAATCTTGCTGATATCGGTATCCAATCCTACGCATAGGAAGGAGCGCTTGGTTTTGATTTGTTCAATCAGTTCGGAACGAGTCATAAAAAATCAGTATGCTAGTTTTGTACGGGAAGACGAGGTATAATCCACTTGACAGACGACCATGTATCACTACTCATCGATTAAGTCCTGAATAAACGCTATGACTTCCTTTCTGCTATAGTCTGCCATACCTTCGTGGCGTGCTGCAATAGCTCCCGTCTTGTCAAGGATTACCGTTGTGGGGATAGCTCCACCCAGCCAATCCCCGGGTATCTCGCCCGCGGGGACATGCACGGGTAAGGTCAGGTTCTTGTCCTCCATAAATCGGACAGACTGCTCGTATTGATTATCGACGTCGGCTATGATAAAGACCACATCTTCATGATCCCGATAAACATCATACAGCTTATTGATCGATGGCATCTCCGCAATACAGGGAGGGCACCACGTAGCCCAAAAGTTGATAAAAACCACTTTACCTTGGAGGTTAGCAGCATCAATGCGTTTACCTTCACCATCTTGGAAATAAACCGACCGCAAGGTCGACGGTGGCAGGACTTCCGATGTTTCCGGTTGCTGGCTGTAGGTCAAGTTCGGCTTAAACAGGCCCATTTTCATCAGCCCTTGGCTTAACCAGGCTTTCGCATCGGGGCTTATCAGGAATACCAAAAGGATGGCAATAACGATAAAGCTGATGACACGGGGTAACGTAAGTTTTTTCATACGACTTATTCCTGTATTCAGCCACAAAGGTAGGAAAAATATAGCAGCCGAGAGTGGCGAGAGTGGCAGATAAACGGCAACAAGCTACTTCTTGCGATACGCCCAATAAAAGACCTGGGGAAGCACCGTGAGTGACAGCACCATGCATATGAGCAGCCCCCCCACACTCATGATGGCTAATGGTTTTTGGATTTCAGAGCCCATTCCTGTTGACAATGCAGCGGGTAGCAAGCCCAGCGACCCCATTAATGCGATCATCACAACCGGACGAATGCGATCGTAGACTCCTTTGGAAACCGCTTCTGCCAGTTTCATTTTTCGCAGATTTTCCTTCATTACTGCTATCAGGATAATACTGTTGATGGTATTAACCCCAAAAAGGATAATAAATCCGATACCTGCTGAGATACCGAATATTGTTCCAGTAACCCATAACGAAATAAATCCGCCAATAAACGCATAGGGTATGGTGCTTGCGGCTATTAGGGTGTCGCGAGTGGAGTTAAAATTAAAGTAAAGCAAAAAGAGAATCAATAGTAACACGGCTGGCACGATAACAGCTAGCTGTTTGGTAGCACGCTCCTTGCTTTCAAACTCTCCCGCCCACTCAATCCGGTAGCGAGTGGGCAACAAGACTTGCTCATCCACTCGCTTTTTGGCCTCAGCTATCGTACTTCCAAGATCGCGCCCCTCCACGCTGAAACCCACGGCGATATATCTGCTACTCCCTTCACGATAAATAAAAGCCGGACCGGTAAGGTAACTAATCGTCGCAATTTCTTTCAAGGGAACTTTAAGCTTAGACTCCGTAGGTATCAGGATATTTCCGATCTTTTCTTCGTCGTCGCGATACTCCTTAGCAAAGCGAATCCGCACATCAAATATTCGCTCGTCTTCATAAAAAGAAGTAGCAGCACGACCACCGATCGCCATTTCCACAACAGCTTGAGCATTAGCAATATCCACGCCGTATCGAGCCAGCTTGTGGTCATGTAACTGGATGCGTAACTCAGGCAAGCCGATATTACGGTAAACATTTAAATCGGTAATACCGTCCACGTCTTTAATAGCGTCAGCGACTTGGTCTGCATAGTTTTCTAATTCGAATAGGTCGTCTCCGAATACTTTGACAACTAACGCACTTTTAACACCCGCCACGTACTCCTCAACGTTGTCCTGGATGGGTTGGCTGACCCCAAAAACGATCCCAGGATAAGTGTTTAATTCCATACGTAACTCATCAACGAGGTCTTCTTTCGAGATGTCCCTATTCCACTCCTTTTCTGGGTGTAGTTGAATATGGAACTCGATATTGAAAAACCCAGTGGGATCAGTACCATCATTTGGGCGGCCAATCTGATTAAGCACAAACTTCACCTCATCAAAACCACGAATTTTACCTTTCATTTCATTGGCAAGATGAACCGACTCCTGAATGTTGACACTATTAGGTAAGGTAGCCCTCACATATAAAGCCCCCTCATTCAGTTTGGGTATAAATTCCGTACCATGATTCATGAAACCCACCGTGCACACAAACAGTAAAGCCAGAAACCCACCGGTGGTAGCACGTTTATATTTTGCGCTTATTAAAAACAATGTAAACATCAATCGCTTGGTACGATTGGAGAGCCAGTTTCCTTTTTCACGAATATTTGCTGTTAGCAACAATTTACATAAAGCGGGCACATAAGTAACACTAAGGATTAGCGAGCCTAGGAGTGCGTATCCTAGTGTGAAAGCTAAAGGAGAAAACATTTTCCCTTCTACTTTTTGAAAGGAAAAAATAGGAACTAATGCCACGATTAGAATCAGTTGTGCAAATACGATATGCCCGGCAACTCGACCGGCAATTTTCTTTATCAACCCCGACTTCCCCATACGATTAAAGACAGGCATTCCCAACTCCTTTGCTTTCTTTTCCATAGCCACAAAGACACTCTCCACGATAACGAGTGTGCCCTTCAACAATAGACCAAAATCTATTGCTCCCATGGAAATCAGGTTTGCCGGCAATCCTTGTATCCGCAACATGGTAATTGCAAAAAGAAACGCTAACGGGATGACCGAAGCTACAATTAGCGTAGTCCGCCAATTGAAAAGAAAAACAAAAACGACGACAGATACGAAAATCATGCCTTCAATCAGGTTTTTGCCTACTGTCCTAACGGTTTCATTAACCAATTCCGTCCGATCGATAAAGGGTTCGATTTTAACCCCCCGAGGGAGAATATTTTCATTTAGGTCTGCAATTTTTTCCTTGAGCCTAGGAATGACGTCTCCAGGATTTTCGCCACGGAGCATGATGACCACACCTTGTACCAAGTCGTTATCATCTTGAAGACCGACTTGCCCTAATCGGGGTTTTGCTGAGATTTGAACTTCGGCGACATGTTTCACTAATATGGGTGTGTTCCCCCTTACCTCGATGAGAATATTCTCGATGTCTTGTACGCTCTCCAACAGACCGATACCACGCACCACATAGGCTTGCGTGCCACGCTCAATAACATCGCCTCCTACGTTAATGTTACTTTTGGATACGGCTTCAAAAACATCTAAGGGTGACAAATCGTAGTTTGCCAATTCCGTAGGGTTTATTTTAATCTCGTAAATCTTCTCCTCGCCGCCAAAACTAACGATATCAGCTATACCGGGCACGGCAACTAGCTCCCGTTCAATAACCCAATCGTGAATAGACGTAAGCTCCTTAATCGGCCAATCGCTTCTGATTACATATCTGAAAACCTCACCGGTAGCCCCATAGGGCGGTTCGATGGCAGCATCCGCCCCTTCAGGCAAGCCGATATTCTGCAAGCGATTGGCTGCATACTGCTGTGCGTAGAAATCATCGACATCATCGTCAAAAATGATGGTCACAACAGACAAGCCAAAAAGGGAAATCGAACGTACATTCGACTTACGCGGAATGGTGTTCATCTCCTTCATTATTGGTAACGTAACGAACTTTTCGATTTCCTCCGCGCTTCTCCCCGGCCACTGCGTGATGATCCTTGCCCTAGTGTTGGTTACATCGGGAAAAGCTTCGATCGGTGTATTTTGCAGGCTGACTATACCTGTAACAACAAGTAACCCTGTCAGGAAAAACACAATAAATGAGTTTCTCAAGGAAAAAGCAACGATTTGCTGCACTATCTTTTGCATGATTAACCTTTTATTTCTTACGCTAATAGCGTATTTCTTCGAAAACCAACAACTGGTTTTCAATAATTATTTGCTCGGATTCCTCGAGTCCAGTGTTGATATATACGGTATTACCATTTTTGGCCATGATGGATATGGGGCGAGCTTCGATGTTACAATCATGATGATATACTAAGACGTAGTCTTGATTGTCAGCAAACACTACGGCTGATACGGGTACAGCTACTGTATTTTCGTCGTACGGCTTATGCGCCACCACATCGGCAATCATCCCAGGTTTAAGTCTGAGATTAATATTATCGATAACGACACGAGCTTTTACTACGTTACTTTGCTCGTCCAAAATATGAGAAAGGGCTTTGATTTCTCCCTTAAACACATCATTAGGGTAAGAAAGCGTAGTAATATCGACCTTCATCCCCTCAATCACGTCCTGTACATTGGTGGCGTACACGTTGACCATAATCCACACATCAGACAAGTCTGCTATCGAAAATAAAGGTTCGCTCGCCGCAGTAATAGACATGCCCGGATTGATTGATTTAGCGGTAATAATACCTGACGCCGGGGCCCTAATTTGAAACACACCTTCATTATTACTGGCACTATACAAATGGAGAACATGTTCGATTTTCTGTTTTTCGGCATGTAGTACCCGAAGTGCATTCTGGGCGTCCAATAAGTCACGCTGAGAAACAAGTCCATCAATATACATCGCCTTTGTGGTTTCAAGGTGTAATTCTTTGCTTTCAATTCGCGCATCGACGGTAATCAGATCTGCATGTAACGCACTTAATTCCGGACTGCTAACATGCATCAGTATTTGTCCTTTGGAGACAACATCTCCTAGGGAAAAGAACGTATTGGAAACAATACCATCGACAAGACTCACGAAATGGATGACCCGCTCAGGGTTGGCTTCGACGCTCCCCGTTAGATGGATACCTTCTACTACGTTCTCACGTTTTACTTTTGCCAGTTTGACGTTATCTTTAAATGACCCTTCTAAACAAAACGTTGTATTTTGGCTCATTTCAGGGTCAGTCGCACCGCAACTAGCCAATAAGAACAAGAAAATCAGAGTTAAGTATTTCATATCAAACAATGTAATTAACCGTTATAGATCGATTTTTGCATCACAGCCTTAAGGAGTTACTCCTCACAAGTCGGTGCCCAATGAATACTGAAGCTCTTCTATCTTTTGGTTTATAGTTCGATGCGTATCCAAAATCAGGCTTTTATTTTCGAGGTACGCTTGAAGGAAGTCAACGTATTCCAATAGGCTAATTCTCCGCTCACTGAAATTCGCCGTATAGCTATCAAGTAACCCATCCAAGGTATCTTCATATCCTGGCTCTAATTGCTGTGCAAACGCAATGTGGCGTTGAAGGTTCGCTAATGCCAAACCCACTTCGTTCTCAATATTTAATTCGGCTTCTTGGCTGATAAGCTCTGCACGCTCGATAGCTAACTCTGCTTTTTTTATATTTCCGCGATTGCGATTAAATACAGGCAGGTCCAATGAAACCCCAAACCCAACAAAATCGAGCATAGTATTCCCATTACGATCGTAATTCATTTGGAACGTGAGATCCGGCACTCGTTGTGCTCGTTCCAATGCGAGTATTCCATGGGTTCGTTCCTCTTCTATTAAAACGAGTTTGTAATCGGGCCGGGATGCTTTTGCGATATCGACGAGTTGTGCTTGTTCCAACAACGTGTAAGGCTCTAACCGACATTCAAAACCCTCGTCATTTAGTTCCAAGTGCGATGTGGGAAGCAAATGAAGCAATAGCTTAATTTGCTTTTCCACGCCAGACAATTGCGTTTCATTGTCCAACGCTGCTTTGCTGATCTCCAACTCCAAAGCACGTAAGCGAATAAATTCGCCTTGCGGTATATGCCCTGCCTCCAATTGCTTGGCATATGCCTCAGTCAATTGCCCAATGGAGGCTAACCGTGACTGGTGAGCCTGTCTAATCCGTTGAAGATATTGCATTTCCGTCAGCAAACATCTTAGCTCATATTTTAATCCACGCAACAGCTCTTGAAAGTAGGCTTCGGATTTGGACACATCCAATTCCTCAACAGCGATCAATTTCTTGCGTTTCCCTGCTGTTTGGATAAGCTGCTCCAGTTCAAAAGCAATTTGCTGGTTCCTTCCGACGTTGTTCCAAAATGGTGGAGACACAAGCGAGCCACCTGTTTGCCGGTCGGTTGCCCAAGCATTGATTTCACCTATTGAAAAAACAGGATTTGGCCATGTCCGGCTTTGGATTACCTGGGCTTTACGACGTTCTATTTGTAAATTTTGTGCGAGAAGACTCAAGTTATTCTCCAAAAACATAGCCTCAGCGTCGATCTTGGAAAGTCGAATTGTATCCTGTGCAAATGTGGTTTTTACAACGAATGATACTAGGAGTAAAAAGAAAAACTTCATATTCTACAATCGCTATTCCGACTGCAAAAATGGGTTTCACAAGCTTAAAATTGCCTTAATACCGGTAAATTTTCACTTAAAAACCAGCGAGTATTATAAACGGAAGTGAATCTCGAAAATATTCGTTGATTCGTTTTCACTTCGGTAGCGAATGACAGCACCATGTAAAGAAAAGATACGACGAGCTAATACGAGCCCTAGTCCGAAACCGGCTTTTTGCGAAGCATTTTTGCCTCTAAAAAAATGAGAAAACAGGTAACGCTCTTCATCATCCGTTAAGGTCTCTCCTGTGTTTGAGATCATAATTATCGGTCGGTTAGCTTCACAATTAATCATTATTTTCGCCTTGCTGTCGTCTGCAAAATCGACACAGTTCATCAATAAGTTTAAAAAAGCCTGCATAACCAAACGGCGGTTAACCAAGACGTTTAACCCATTTTCATCAAATTCATCGGGATGGTAATTAACCTCGAATTGAAAATCAGGATAGGTGTTCTTTATTTGGTCGATACTATCGAAAACGACTTCATCAACGCGGACTATTTCTTTGTGGGGTTCTTGCCCTGATTCGATTTTGGAGATTTGAAGTAACACATTGATGATATCGCCCAGCGATTTGGCTTTTTGAGTTTGCAGCTTAAGTCCCTCCATTACTTGCTCAATATTCGTTGCTTGTTGTATTTTTTCTAGCTGGGAAACCAACACGGATATTGGGGTTTTCAACTCGTGGGAGATATGTTGAATAGTATGTTTTTGAAACAAGAAGGTCTCATTTGTACGCCTTAGCAATGCATTAAACCGATCGGTAAGATACTGAAGTTCATAGGTTGACGTGTTTAATTTCAGAGGAGGGTTTTGCTCTTTGCTTAAATCATAACCTTGCAACTTTTCGGACAAGTACGAGATCGGCTTAGCAATAATGTTCGATAGATAGAAGGACAATAAGACCACGACGAGTGCGATTGCAAAAAACATCAGGATCAACACATTTCTTAAAAAATCTTTTTTTGAATGTCCAAGCGCATCGTAAGCCTTGCTAATACCGTAATATCCCTTTTTATTATGCTCAACGTATACACCAATCAAATCGTAACCATCTTCTTTTGTCTCAATCCAACGATTAGACACAGATAAACTACTTAATATAGCATTCGATCGACTAATGTCTAAACTATCGATACTGGAAAAGATCAGGCTCTTGTTTCCGTCGAACACCAACAGCTTCTCGTCATAAAAATCGTGGATATCCTGCGCATCCAACAAGCTTGATAGTTCCGCGCTTATTTCCTTGAACTCCTCAATAAGACCAACGGTATATTTGATCTTGGCATACTGCTGCTGTTGGAATTCTTCTTCTCGGTGCGCTGCAAAAAGTAAAAAGACCACGGTTAGCGAAACGGCTGATAGCACAATCACCGTACTGGAAAAGTAGACCAATATTTTATTTCTGATCTTCATTTTGCAGTTAGTCAGTATCGAAATAATATCCGTAACCCACTTTGGTTTTTATCTTATGTGTTCCAAAGGGCTTATCGATCTTTTTACGGAGAAAGTTAATGTATACTTCAATGGTATTAGTACTAACATCCATCGAGTTACCCCATATTTCCTTCACCAATTCATTTTTGGAAATGATTTCCCCTTTATTCCGACAAAGTCTGAGCAACACTTGATACTCGCGTGGGGTAAGGTTAATTTCCTGGCCACGACATGTGACCTTTTTTTGTTGCAAAAAAATGGTCACATCGGCGGCAATAACAATATCGCGATCAATGTTGTTGTCCGGGCCAACTCGGCTACGTTTCACCAGAGAACGGACTCTAACTAACAATTCACGCATATAAAACGGCTTGGTCAGGTAGTCATCAGCACCACTGTCAAACCCCTTTATTTTATCTTCCAACTCATCAAAAGCAGTAAGCATCAGTACTGGGGTCTGAGTGTTGTAGGTTCTAAACGCCGCACACAATTCATAGCCATTCTTGCCCGGCAAGTTGATATCCATAATGACACAATCAAATATGTTTTTCCGCAATTGGCGATCGGCCAAAAGACCATCATAGGCTGTTTCTACAATTGCACCATCACCTCGCAGCGCATCTCGGATATTTTGGCTTAATGTTGCTTCGTCCTCTATTAGCAAAACACGCATAATCACAAAGATAGCGATTACGTTCTAAACGCTACCTAACTCCCATCGCTTGGTTTTACATAGAATATAAGAATCAAAAAAATTGCCCCACCGAAGTGAAGCAACTTGTATAATCACGTTAGGAGACACCAACCTAAAACCAAACTGATTTATCATCCTCCATATATATATATTCAAGCACATTTGAGCAAAACATCAGAACAAACGTTAATTATTTTTTACCAGATAATGAATAAACCAGTTTAAATAACGATATTGGGGAAGTGTGCTTCGTCAATAACATTTGTAATCCACTACGGTTGAACTTATTTGCAACAAGAGCGTTATTTTTTTCGGTAATCTATCGACGACGCTTGTGTATGTGGATGCAATAAATTGGACCAGGAACTATGTAATAACACGCTGCAAAGTAGCCTAAAGATAAAATCAAGCTAACGGATGCCAAATAGGAATAT
>CAZXSL010000013.1:0-29190 GCA_964643235.1 uncultured Sphingobacteriaceae bacterium
CCTGTGGCCTTCGGGTTATGAGCCCGACGAGCTACCAACTGCTCCACCCCGCAATGTGTTTTCAATATTTCAATGTCCCGGGTTATGAGCTCGACGAGCACTCCCGATGTGTTTTCAATGTTTTGACTCAGCACTCGCTGCCGAGGTTTTTTTTTAATCCGTTGTTCCGGATTGGACTGCAAAGATATAATTTGTTTCTTTGCAAAGCAAATAATAATGGATAAAAATGTCGCACAAAGCCGGATTCGTCAGTATTGTTGGTAAACCTAATGCAGGTAAGTCCACATTAATGAATAAATTGGTCGGGGAGAAGATGTCTATCATCACCTCCAAGGCCCAAACCACGCGCCACCAAATCATCGGGATCGTCAATACTGATGATTACCAAATCGTTTTTACTGACACACCTGGTATTATAAAGCCAGCGTATACGCTACAGGAGTCCATGATGGGTTTTGTTCAAGGGTCGCTGATAGATGCCGACGTGATTTTGTTGGTAACGGACATTAATGAACGCTATGACGAATCGGATGTCATCCGTAAACTACAAAAAGCCGAATCGCCAGTAGCTGTCCTAATCAACAAGATCGACAAATCGACAGAGGAAGACGTCAAAGCGAAAATAACGCATTGGCAGGAAACGCTAAACCCGGATGCCATTTTTGCCATTTCTGCTCTACATGGGCATAACACCGATGCCATTATGGAGTTTGTCTTGGATAAACTCCCCGTGCACCCGCCTTACTACGACAAAGATGTCCTCACCGACAAAAACGAACGTTTTTTCGTTTCTGAAATTATCCGCGAGAAAGTATTCAAACTCTACGACAAAGAAATTCCCTACAGTACGGAAGTCGTCGTCAATTCATTCAAGGAAGAGCCGGGAATAACGCGAATCTCGGCAGAAATTATAGTTGAACGCGATTCCCAAAAGAATATCATGATTGGCAAAGGCGGAAGCATGATTAAGAAAGTGGGCACTTACGCAAGGGAAGATATGGAAGAGTTTCTGCAGACTAAGGTGTTCTTGGAGCTTTTCGTCAAGGTTATCCCCGATTGGAGGAGCCGCAAGAATTATCTCAAAAGCTTCGGTTATGAATCTTAGCTATAAAAAAGCGGCCCGTTGGTATTCGAGCCGCTTTTTTTAAATTAGGTTTACAATTGGTTAGTTTGGATTTCCAGTTTAAAGACCGTGAAAGTCTATCATATTTTACGTCTACAACCCCTAGCGTTTGGTGCTTGAAATAGGCCGGTAAACCGCGCCCAACTCACGTTGACACCTTTCCATTTTCCCCTTGTCTGCTACAAACGTAGGAATATAAATCATTACCGCAAAGTTTTTTTGAAAAATAAGTAAGTGGACACTTACTTTTGTTAAATGGTTAGCTGATACGTCTTATCGGAAGAGACCTGGCGCTAGGTACGGAGAAATGTTCATCCGGTAGCATGATCCGATCGCTCATACAAGTAAGGTAAATTGCGCTCGAATCCGAAACAGATTTGTATTTTTACCACATATTATACTTAACAGCATGAAAATTTGGCAAAAAAATACAGATGTCGATCGCTTTGTAGAGTTGTTTACAGTAGGTAAGGACCGAGAGTTGGATATGTATCTTGCGGAAGCAGATGTGTTGGGTTCGCTAGCCCATACCCGGATGCTGAAGCAGGTAGGCCTGCTCGATGAGGCAGACTTGGAGGCCGTGCAGGTTGGTTTAAAGGCGATTTACCGGGAGATTGAGACGGGCGACTTCGTTATTGAAGAAGGTGTTGAGGATGTACACTCCCAAGTGGAGGCCTTGTTAACCAAACGCGTGGGCGAGGCTGGCAAGAAGATACACAGTGGGCGCTCACGCAACGATCAGGTGTTGGTTGACTTGAAGCTTTATTTTCGTGCGGAGATCGAAAATATCGTGCAAAATACCGGACGCTTGTTCTCGAGGCTCATTACATTGAGCGAAACACACCACACCACCCTGCTGCCGGGTTATACGCATTTACAGATTGCGATGCCTTCGTCTTTTGGACTGTGGTTTGGAGCCTATGCCGAAAGTCTGGTCGATGATCTCGAGCTGATGCAGGCTGCATGGCGTATTTGCAATAAAAACCCGCTGGGGTCAGCCGCCGGATACGGATCGTCTTTTCCGCTCGACAGAAAGTTGACGACTGAGTTGCTAGGATTTGACGACCTAAACTATAACGTCGTGTATGCACAGATGGGAAGGGGGAAAACCGAGCGTATCCTAGCCCAAGCCATGAGTGCCATTGCAGCCACACTGGCCAAGTTTGCGATGGATGTCTGTTTGTATATCAACCAAAATTTCGGCTTCATCAGCTTCCCAGACCAGTTGACGACGGGGTCCAGCATCATGCCACACAAGAAAAACCCTGACGTGTTTGAGCTGGTTAGGGCACGATGCAATAAGATACAAGCCCTGCCCAATGAAATTGCCTTGATGACGACTAATTTGCCGTCAGGATATCACCGCGATCTCCAGTTGCTGAAAGAAAATCTATTCCCCGCATTCCAGTCGCTCAATGAGTGCTTGGAGATTACCGACTTTATGCTCGAGCACATCGAAATTAAACAGGATATCCTGTCTGACCCGAAGTACGATTACCTGTTTAGTGTTGAAGTGGTCAACAAGGAGGTCCTTGAAGGCGTACCCTTCCGAGAAGCCTATCGGAACATCGGTTTAGCTATCGAATCGGGTACGTACCAGCCGATGCGGGAAATCAACCATACGCACGAAGGAAGCATCGGCAACCTTTGCAATACGGAGATCCAAACTGCGTTCGGAAAAGTAATGGATGGTTTCGGGTTTGAAAAAGTGCGCAAAGCACTTGCAGAACTCGTTGAATAACGATTAGAACCAGTACTTGATGCGGTTTATTGCCATTAATACGGATATCCGGAGGCTCATCGGGTCATGCGTCATTTCGGCATTCGAACCCTTCGTTATAAGTCCTGCCGTTTCTATGGCAAGCAGGATTACTGGGATATATGTGGTCTACAGGAAGAACTTCATGAATTACCGAATATCGATGAAACCCAAAGCTACGTCGATGTCGTTAAGGAATTGAAAGAGCGTTTGGTCGTGACGGTTGGACGGTATAAGGACTAAGAGGCCACGGCTATACTTTGTGCAGATTAAGATATAAGAAATGATGATGGAGAACTTCTCACGACAAACATGGATAATGGCTTTTGTGCTTCTTCTGAGCTTTTGGACGGCCTGCGGAAGCGGGGCAATGAATAATGATAACGCAGACAAAGCGGTGCATGATATGGATACTTGCGTATCGCACGGCATACCGTCTAGAACGGGAGCAATAGCCGGTTTCGGTGGTGCACAGAGGGGAGCAGGCACAGATAGTGTGCGCATGGTATTTGTGGCAGGGGGGACATTCCGAATGGGCAATGCCGATTTTCCGGATGCTACTCCTCTCCGGGATGTAACCGTTAGCGATTTCTGGATGGACGAGCACGAAGTGACTAATGCTCAGTTTGCCCGATTTGTGGCCGCTACGGGATACCAGACCGTAGCCGAACGCCCATTGGACCCGCGAGATTTCCCAGGTGTGCCCGCTGACGTACTCCAGCCGGGGTCAGCGGTATTTACTCCGCCATCGGTGCAGGTCGGCCTGAATAACCATTTGCAGTGGTGGGACTATGTGCCAGGTGCGAGCTGGAAACATCCCGAAGGGCCAGACAGCGATATCACAGGACGTGGTGACGAACCCGTTGTCCATATTGCCTATGAGGATGCGGAAGCGTATGCACAATGGGTGGGTAAGCGCTTGCCTACCGAGGCTGAATGGGAATATGCCGCACGCGCCGGACGTGCGGCAACCACATATTATTGGGGTGATGAGATGCGTCCAGAAGGCAAGTGGATGGCCAATATCTATCAGGGGAATTTCCCAACTGCGGATACCGGCGACGATGGATATAAGGGTGTCGCCCCTGTACGCTCCTACCCTGCTAACCCCTTGGGGTTATACGATATGGATGGCAATGTATGGGAGTGGTGTTCGGATTTTTACCGTCCGGATTATTACCAGCACGCACCCGCACTCAATCCGCAGGGGCCAGAGGATAGCCACGACCCGCAGGAGCCAGGGTTTGTGAAGCGTGTGCAACGCGGCGGATCGTTCCTCTGCAACGAGCAATATTGCGAACGCTATATCGCCGGAAGCAGAGGCAAAGGAGAAGTAAGTAGCGCCAGTAATAATTTGGGCTTCCGACTGGTAAGTGACGTGCCCCCAGCCCAAAACCAATAGAGAAAGTTGTTGCCCGGGGTTAAGGCACGATACGTTCGCTGACGGCTCTACCCGACGATACGTGCCTGCCCGCTAGCTCGAAGTATTCAATGTTGGGGTTGAAGGTGCTGCCACCATTTATCCGAACGTAAATGCGGTCCAATATAGCCTGCTTGCCCTGTATCCGTGTGTATACAACGTGTTTTTTCGTTTCGGCGTTAAAAGACAGCCTGAGGGGCAGCGTCTTGTAGCTCACCAGTTGTAGCGCGAAATCCCCGTTTTCCAAAGTGCGATGTGTCATCCCAAAAGCCATGGTTCGCTGGATGTAGTTCAAGGGCTTGCGTTCTTGGTCTTCTGCATATCGGATCCAGAAAATATTGATAGGATTGTCGGCGTCGATATGCCCGTTTTCGATGTTGAGTTGGTATATTACGGTGTTGATGTCGGGGTCGCGTTGCAAGTAAAATAACTGCTGCGGTTCGTTTGGAATGGGCCAGTCGTTGCGACTGGGTTGGCTGTTTTTCGTTTGTTTTGGATTGGCGTTTAGCCAAGTAGTGTCGATAGCCAGAAATGCCACGACCAAGCACCGCAAAATAAAATAGCGAGTCTGAATTGGCGTAATGAAAAGTTGGATTTGCCCCATGTCGATAAATCCTTGTCTACCCAAATGTAATAAAGATGATACTTTTTTACAAGGGAAGGGGTGTTATTTAACATTCCCGAACGGGCGTGTTTCGTCTTCGGGAGCTCGGTTATTGCCATTAATAGAGGCGCTTAACAAGCTGTTCCTCTACGGCTTTAAATACCTGTATAGGGAGTTTGTTCCGCCAGGACATGTCGTCCAATTGGCCGCCGAAATTAATGAAATAGTCGATGTTGCAGTTGCGGAACTCTTCCAATACATGCGGCCGGAAATTGATGCCAGCAATCCAGCCATCGTCGATATCTTGGAACCATTCGTCGTAATAGCAGTCGTCCGACGCGTGGAAGTTCAGCACATTTTCGCCGACGATGATAAACTTGGTAATACCGGCTCTGATTTTGATGTCGATGACCTCCCGTTTGAATAGCATGATGTCGTTATATATCGCATCATTCCATTCCCCAATCAGCTCGATAATGGAATAGCCCCGTTGGTAGTCAGTAAACAGTACTTTCAGGTACAAGGTGCCAGATCCGAAATTGTCCCATTGCGGATGCAGCAAGAAGTTATAAATCTGCTTGTCGAACTCGAATTCGTTATACTCCGTCCCGTAGAAAGGGGACTCCTTGTCCTCTGCGGCGATGTAATCGTCGCGCCACCTGTAGAATGGTTCAATCTCGTGCATGGTCGTTCTTCTCCTTTGGGTATCGTCCCGGTACAAATTTCGGGAAAAATAACCAAACTAAAGCTATAGAAAATCCCCATAATATCCAATCAGCGGCGAAAAACATGGATCTGTTAAGACATGGATGCCGGCTTATCGGGAATAAACGGGGCCTGATAAATAAAACCTATGGCAGAATCACCGGAACGAGCAATATATTTCGTGTTTTAAGCCCCAAAACATGGATAAGCAACGAAAACTCGTTAGTTTTGTAGGCTTTAGTCAACTACGATGCGGGAAAAGACAAAAAAGAATCTGTTGGAATCAGCGGCCTACGCAGGAGCGCTATTCATCGGATTGCTGTTGGGGCAAAACTACATGGACGAAAACCATAATTCGTCCAGCACCAGTCTATTGCCTTTGGGCATGACGGACAAGACGGGCAAGGTTCAGCGTATGATTGACTTGATAGCGACAAACTATGTGGATAGCGTGAACGTCGACGAAATCCAAGAGCTTGCCATCGATCAGATCATCGATCAGTTAGACCCGCATTCTTCGTATTTGAAACCCAGTGAAGCCCGTATGCAGCAAGAGACCTTAGAAGGTAGTTTTGAAGGAATCGGGGTCGAGTATTACAGGCTGAACGACACCGTACTGGCCGGGGGGCTGATTGCTAATGGCCCGGCTCAGCAGGCTGGCTTGCGGGTAGGCGACAAATTGATTACCGTAAATGGGGAAGCTATTGCGGGTGTAGGAGCGAGTGATAAAGAAATCGAAGGCAAAATCAGAGGAAGGCGAGGCTCCGTATTGGAACTGGGTATCCAGCGTGATGGAGTCGATTTGCCCATACCTTTGAAGGTAACGCGTGAGCGAATTGAAGTGAGTAGTATTGACGCCGCTTACATCATCGCACCCCAGACTGCGTACATCAAGGTTAGGCGTTTTGGCGCTCGCACGGCTGAAGAATTCAGGAATGCATTGGACAGGCTTGCCAAGGAAGGGGCAACGAAGCTGATCATGGACCTTCGCGAAAATGGAGGAGGGTATTTTAGTGCGGCGACCTCCCTGGCCAGCCAGTTTTTCGACGACAGACACCTGCTCGTGTATACACAGGGGGCCCATGAATCCAGAACAGACTACTATACCACAGCCGACGGGCATTTCAGTGACATGGAATTGGCGGTGCTGATTGACGAACTGTCTGCATCAAGCAGCGAAATCGTCGCAGGAGCCATACAGGATCTAGACCGGGGAATCATTGTAGGCAGGCGGTCGTTTGGCAAAGGGCTGGTGCAGGAACAGTTTGGTTTCGGCGATGGCTCGGCCTTGAACTTAACTATTGCCCGGTATTATACCCCCCTCGGTCGAAGTATACAGAAAGCGTATAAGGACAATGACTTGAAACGTGTCGAAAACCCAGTGATCTTTGGCCTTACGGATACCGTTTCGGCCGATGGGACGGAACGAGTTGACTCGCTGGTCTTTTTTGCTGGACGAAAATATACAACCGCCGGAGGTCGTGTCGTGTACGATGGCGGAGGCATCATGCCAGACATCTATGTACCTACCGATAGCAGTACTAAAATATCGTTTTATCGGCAAATCGTGCGCGAGAACCTTGTCGAACTATTCGTGTATGAACGGTTGACAAGATCCTTGCCGGCATACTCGGTCGAGAGTTTCTTGACCGGATACCACTTGCCCGAAGAAGATTACCTGGACTTCCTAGAGTTTATTGCCGAACGAGGCATCACGTATCCAAAAGACGAGGCGATTCATGCCAAAGGACGCATACAACGTGATATTGAGGCCTTGCTCGGGCGGTATTATTTTGGAAGCGACGCCTATTTCAAGGTAAGAAATAGATCTGATGATGTGCTGTCCCATGCCTTGAAGGCACTTTCGCCATCACCCCAGCCGGAGGATGAAACGTATGTTTCAAAGCGATAGATCTGCCCATATCGGGTAATGATCCGATAGCTTTTTTTTAATGACTTGGTAATTGTGGATGTTCAGCTCCTTGCTGGCCAGGATGTAGTCGATTTGGAAATTAGGAAAGACACCGTTATACGTCTCGCCCCATCCGCGACCACG
Organism: uncultured Sphingobacteriaceae bacterium; assembly: GCA_964643235.1. Lineage (GTDB taxonomy): Bacteria > Bacteroidota > Bacteroidia > Sphingobacteriales > Sphingobacteriaceae > CAYRGQ01. Next base: position 7,668 of record CAZXSL010000013.1, read on the forward strand.
GGCACGAAAGGCATTTTGCATCCCCCCCGATACGTGATTTACCGCGTATGAAAGAGGTGTGTCATTAAAGTCGCCCATGATCAGGTAAGGCGTTTTGGTGTTTTGGTGGTGATGCCTGAGCGAACGAGCCTGTTCGCTTCGTGCTTCAAAGGCATGGCGTAGACGCGAGCCAATGCGCCTAGTTGATGATGACATATCCTGCTCTAGCGTCTTGGGACTTGCTGTCACGAATTCGTAGTCTTCTTCAGCAAAACCAAAAGTCCGCAAATGCACGTTGTAGATACGCAGGATGTCGTCTCCATACCGGATGTCTGAATAGATCGTGCCGTTAAGCCCATACCAATGCTCGTCTAATTTGCCCGATGAAATGATGGGGTACTTGGAGAAAATAGCGAGCCCGTACGCTTCGTAGTCGTTTTGATTTGCCGCAAAAAAGTGTTGGTAACGATAGCCATATTCATCCTGAAAAGTAGCCAACAGGTTATGTTCGCCTTTTTCACGCGTTAGGAACTCTTGCAAACAAAGAACATCGGGCCTGATACTGTCTATAAGATGCAATATTTCCTCCTTATGGACGAATGAGTTTGTCGTTTCTTCTGCCGGACTGAAAAAATGGATATTGTAACTCATGACTCGTATATGGGCCGAATCGGGGTTGTTGACAACTTGCTCTGGCACGGTCCGGTTGAAACCGATATGCTTGCGGAAAGGCTCCCAGCCCAGTACAAAAATAACGAGGGAAAGTGAGGCGATGAGCGGCTTCCTGAATAGCCAATAAACTACAAAAAAAGCATTAATAATGAGAAGGGTGGAATAGCCGATACCAAAGAAAGCGATAGGCCAAAATGTGCGTGGGTCGATATAAGGCGCGAGGTAACTCACGAGCAAGGCACCCACAGCAACCATATTCAATAGGAAAACGGATTTGCTAATGAGACCCAGTTGTCTTGCATTGCGTCGCTTTCTCCTATTCACGGTCAACGTTCATTTTTCCTTGTCGGCTAGCCTTGAACAAGGTTTCCTTTTCGGTTTTGGTTAAACTGTCGTAGCCTGATTGCGATATCTTATCCAAGATGCGGTCTACAACTTCTTGATTAGGAACAATGGAATCATCATCGTCGGATGATGGTATCGTCGGACTGTTGCGGACGATCCGCATCCGCCGTTTTTTCTTCTTGCGAAAGAGCAAACTCCAGTCATTTCCGTTTTGGAGTTGCCGGATATATAGGTGTCCGAAGATGGCGCCGCCGATATGAGCAATGCTACCTCCGGCATTAAGCCCGGCTATGGCAATGATATCAAGCACGATAAATACCAAAGCGAGGTATTTGAGCCGCACGTTGCCAAAGAAAAGCATTCGGATGCTGTAATCAGGTAGAAGCGTTGCCGTGGCAAAGATAATGGCACTGACACTAGCCGAAGCACCTAACAAGACCGATGAAACCGCCCGGGGCTGCAATACCGGAATCAGGTTATAGGCTGCCAAATACAAGACGCCACCCAGTATACCCCCCGCCAAGTACACAAAAACAAATTGCCGTTTGTTGAGAAAGTCAAGGAAAATCATCCCCAACCAATACAGCCAGAGCATATTGAAGAGCAGGTGGAAAAAGCCCTGTTGGGTAAACATATACGTGATGAATGTCCACGGTTTATAAAGAAGTGTCGGTAAATCGGCAGGTAGCGAAAGCCATGTAATCAAGTAGTTCGATAGCCGGACGTTTGTAAAACCCAATGCCGTGATGAGCGATATCAGGCTGATAAACACGAATACAAGCAGGTTAATCGCGATAAACAGGTTGAGAGGGCTCCCCGAACGAAAAGCCTTGAACCATAATTCGCCAAACAAGGACCGTTTCATGTGGTGTCTATTTGTTACCAGGCTGTTCTGGTGTACGTAGGAGCGAATATATAAAAAAAAACAGATTACGCTGCAAAATGTTGTGGAGCCCAAAGGCATTTCATCCTTTAAAATGCGATAACATCTCCCCCAGCTATCACGGGCCTAGTCATTTAGGCCTGTCGGATTTACCAGAGCGTTGGCCGCTGGATGCGCCAGAACTTGATCAGCAGGAATCCGAAGAGCGCACCGCCAATATGGGCAAAGTGAGCAATCGAGGTGCCGGCAACACGTGATACGCCTAAGAACAGCTCGATAACAATAAGTGCCGGGATAAAATACTTAGCTTTGATAGGCGCCGGGAAGAAAATTAACATCAACTTGGTGTTTGGAAACAAATAGCCGAAAGCGATTAACAAGCCATAAATGGCACCCGAAGCACCGACCATAGGGGTGTTGTAAACGGACACCAATGTGCTGAAATTATCGTTGGTAATGGACGGGTGATTGCCGTAGACCATGCCCCCAAGCATATCAAAACGCAGCCACTTCCCCGCAGCTACCGTACCCGTAATCTGGTATACTTCAATTGCTTGTACGGCAAATTGCAAAGCCAATGCACCCAGCCCACAGATAAGGTAGAAGTTAAGGAACCTTTTGGAACCGAAGACCTGTTCGAGTACCGGCCCGAACATGTACAAGGCAAACATGTTGAAGAAAATATGCCCTAGCCCTCCATGCATAAACATGTAGGTAATGATCTGCCATGCCTTGAAAAATGGCGAATCTGGATAATATACGCCGAAAAGTCGGGTGGATTGGTCAAAAATCATGGTCCCGATAAAACAGACGATATTGATGATTAGCAGGTTTTTAACTACCGGTGGTAAGCCCGAAAAAGGAGAGGATGAGGTCATCATAAGGGTTTTTTCAACTTATTTTTCAAATCGTTCCAGTAATTCCTGGAGTGTAAAAGTAAGAATAATTGGCGTGCCCGACAGGGAAATGTTTGCAGACTCGCAGGCAAACAGCTTGTCGACCAGTTCGGCCATGTCTTCGTTAGAAAGTATCGTGCCGGGTTTGATTGCCGCATGGCGTGCCAAGCTTTTAGCGAGCTTTTCGCGTTTAGAAAGCTTCAAGTCGGATTGGTTGTTCTTGTAATCTTCGATGAGCCGTTCGATGATCTGGCTTTCGCTGATTCCAGAGCCGATATCTGCGGGGATACCCTCTACGACATAGGTGTTCTTGCCAAACTCCCGGATTTGGAAACCCAGAGACTGGATGTCAGCCAGGATATCCCGGACCAGCGCAAAGTCTGCACTGCTGAGCTGGATTGTCTGCGGAAAAAGGCTTTGCTGGCTGATTCCCTGCCGGTTTTCCAGCTGCCGGGCAAACTGCTCAAACAAAATCCTTTCGTGTGCTGCCTGTTGGTCTATTAAGATAAATCCTGAATGGATTTGAGACAGAATATATCGATTGTGTAATTGAAAAAATCTCTTGCGGCTCGTGGTCGGTTCGTCGGCCTGCGCGTCTTGGCCAACGGCTAAGTCCAATTGGCCCTGTCTCAAGTCTTCCTGTTGGGTAATTTGGTAGAGCGTGTCCCAGTTTTGGGGAATCCCAGGCTTCCGATCCGGAATTCCACTAGATGATGCCGACGAGCCCCCGGAGACAGTCGAAGGCGTGTCAAACGGATTGAAATTTGGATTGAATGATATCGTCGGGGGTGTTATTTCTTCCAGCGGTTTTGGAGTAATCATCTGGCTGAACCCGGTTTCTTGGTTGAAATCTAGCGAAGGCGTAATGTTGTATCGGCCTAGCGAGCGTTTTACAGCAGAGCGGATGATGGCATAGATGGAGCGCTCGTCTTCGTATTTGATTTCAGTTTTTGTCGGATGTACGTTGATGTCAATCTTGGATGGGTCGATATCGATAAAAAGGACGTAAAGTGGATATGTGTCATCCGGTAGGATTTCCTCGTATGCCTTGATGACCGCGTGGTTGAGGTACGGATCCTTTACAAAACGCTTGTTGACAAAGAAGTATTGCTCGCCACGTGTCCGTTTGGCATATTCGGGCTTGCCAATAAAACCTTTGAGGTTGATGATGGTTGTTTCTTCCTCCAGGGGCACTAGACGCTGGTTGTAGCTATTGCCAAAAATATGGATAATACGCTGTTTCAGACCCTCAGGAGGCAAGTGGAACAATTCGTTATCTTCGCTATGTAGGCTAAAGAAAATATGAGGATGTGCCAAGGCCAGGCGCTGAAACTCCTCGATGATATGCCGTAATTCCACGGGGTCGCTCTTCAGAAAATTGCGACGAGCCGGTACGTTGTAAAATAGGTTTTTTACGCTAGTAGAGGTGCCGGCAGGGGTTGAGACTGGTTCTTGTGATACAACTCTCGACCCTTCGATGACGATGGATGTGCCTAGCTCGTCTTCGTGCCTTCGAGTTTTGAGCTCGACATGGGCGATAGCTGCTATGGAAGCCATCGCCTCGCCACGGAATCCCATGGTGCGGATAGCAAAAAGATCATTCGCAGACCGTATTTTAGATGTTGCGTGGCGCTCAAAACAAAGGCGAGCATCCGTCATGCTCATGCCGCAGCCGTTGTCAATCACCTGAATTAGGGATTTGCCGGCATCGCGCACAATCAGTTTAACCCGGTCGGCCCCCGAATCGATGGCGTTTTCCATCAACTCTTTGACTGCGGACGCCGGGCGTTGCACCACTTCCCCGGCTGCAATTTGGTTGGCAACGGCATCGGGCAACAACTGGATGATATCAGACATAGACTGGCGAAGTTATAAAAAATGAAACATAGTAGGGCTTTTGATACGGGTTAGCCATACATTTCGGCCTTCAGGAAACGGGCGGTTTCGCTTTTTTTGCTTTTGGTAAGTGCCTCGGGGGTACCCGAAAATACGATCTGTCCACCTGCTTCGCCTCCTTCAGGACCCAAGTCGATTACCCAGTCGGCCACTTTGACTACGTCTAGGTTATGTTCGATGACCAACACCGTGTTGCCGCGATCTACTAGCCGGTATAATACGTTTAATAGTACGTTAACATCTTCGAAATGAAGACCCGTCGTCGGCTCGTCCAAGATATAGAACGTCTTGCCGGTATCCTTCTTGGACAGTTCCGTGGCCAGCTTTACCCGCTGTGCCTCCCCGCCCGAGAGCGTGACGGATGACTGCCCCAAAGTAATGTATCCTAACCCGACATCCTGAAGTGTTTTGATCTTGCGGTATATCGAAGGGATATTCTCGAAAAACGTGACAGCCTCGTCGATGCTCATGTCAAGTACGTCACTAATGGACTTGCCGCGGTAGCGCACCTCGAGGGTTTCTCGGTTATAGCGTTTGCCGTGGCAAGTTTCGCAGGGTACCTGCACGTCGGGCAGGAAATTCATTTCGATGACCTTCATGCCGGCTCCTTGGCAGGTTTCGCAGCGACCGCCTTTGACGTTGAACGAAAACCGCCCCGGCTTGTATCCCCTGATTTTGGATTCTGGCAACTGGACAAACAGGGCACGGATATCGGAAAACACACCGGTGTAGGTCGAGGGATTGGACCTCGGTGTGCGCCCAATCGGGCTTTGGTCGATTTCAATGACCTTGTCCACATATTCCAAACCCGTGATTTTCTTGTATGGCAGCGGCGATTTCTTCGACCGGAAAAAATGCTGGCTAAGGATGGGGTATAATGTTTCTGTGACTAAGCTTGATTTTCCACTGCCCGACACGCCGGTTACTACAGTTAGGGTGCCCAGAGGAAACGATACGGAAACGTTTTTCAAGTTGTTGCCAGAGGCACCGCTAATGCGGAGAGTGTGACCGTTGCCCTCGCGGCGCTTCTCCGGGATAGCGATTTGCTGCTTCCCATTCAGGTAGGATGCGGTCAGCGTATCGCTTTGCATCAAGGTTTCGGGCTTGCCTTGAGCCACCACCAGTCCGCCATGCCAGCCCGCCCCAGGGCCCATGTCGATGACGTAGTCGGCATGAAGAATCATATCCTTGTCGTGCTCCACAACCAGAATCGAGTTGCCGATATCGCGCAGGTTTTTGAGCGCACCGATCAGCCGTTCATTATCCCGCTGATGGAGCCCGATACTGGGTTCGTCTAGGATATATAGCACATTGACCAGCTGTGAACCGATTTGCGTAGCCAGGCGGATGCGTTGTGCTTCCCCGCCCGAGAGTGTTTTGGCTGTACGACCCAAGGTTAGATAACTAAGGCCCACATCCAGCAGGAAGCCCAAACGTGCCCGTATTTCCTTGAGAATTTCGGTGGCGATGGTCCGCTGTCGGGCGTCAAGTGATTCTTCTATGTTTTCGAACCAACCGGCCAGCGAACGGATATCCATGGAAGCTAACTCGTGGATGTTCTTGCCTGCGATCCTGAAATGCAGCGATTCGGTTTTCAACCGACCGCCTTGGCAAGCTGGGCATGTTTCCTGTGCCCTGAATTCGTCGAGCTGCCCGTTATTGTGCCCCATCCGCTCCTGTTGGTCTTCCAGCATCCGGAAGAGCCCGTCAAACGTAAACTGGTATTCCTTGGTGCTCCATCCGCCAGACGACATAGGCATCGATAAGGTCTCAGTTGATCCATCCATCAAGATGTTAACCTGTTCTGTCGTCAGATCTTCGATAGGTGTCGACAGCGAAAACCCGAATTTTTTAGCCACAGCTTTGATGACTTGAAAATTCCAAGTATCGCGGTAGTCGCCCAAGGGTGCAAGCCCTCCTTTCATGATGCTGAGTTTCGGGTTGGGAATGACAGCCTTGCGGTCGACGTTGAACACATAGCCCAACCCATCGCAGGTTGGGCAAGCACCGTAGGGAGAGTTGAATGAAAATGTATTGGGCTGCGGTTCGTCGTACGATATGCCGGATTCAGCATCCATCAAGTAGCGGCTGTAAAAGAACTCGTTGTTGTCCTTGTCGCTTATCTTGATGATACCTTTGGCTACTTTCATGGCTTGTAGCACGGAGTCGTACAAACGTTTGCGGTCATCATCGGTTGCCAGCAAGCGGTCGACGACAATTTCTATATCGTGTATCTTGTAGCGGTCGGCCTGCATTTTCGGGGTAATGTCGAGAATTTCACCATCCACACGTACTTTCACGTATCCTTGCTTCCGAATTTGTTCAAACAGCTCGCGGTAATGTCCTTTTCGGCCTTTTACCACAGGAGCGAGGATGTTAATAGCTTGGCCGTCAAACTGCTGGATGATACGGTTGACGATTTGGTCTTCAGACATGCGTTCCATCCGCTTGCCCGTGACGTAGGAAAATGCTTCACCTGCGCGGGCAAACAGAAGCCGCATGAAGTCGTACACTTCCGTGATGGTGCCTACCGTAGAACGTGGGTTTTTGCTCGTCGTTTTCTGCTCGATGGAGATCACAGGACTTAACCCGGATATCTTATCCACATCGGGGCGCTCCATCCCACCCAAAAACTGGCGGCTATAGGCGCTGAATGTTTCCATGTAGCGGCGTTGCCCCTCGGCATAAATCGTGTCAAATGCTAAGGATGACTTCCCGCTGCCACTCAGCCCGGTAACGACGACCAGTTCATTGCGGTGGAAGCTGACATCTATGTTTCGGAGGTTATGTACGCGGGCACCGAAGACTTCCACCTCGCGTTGTTCGCCTAAGTCCGGCGTCGTGATATTGCTCATTTATCCTGTTTTTTTCGATGGCTCGACCACGGTCGAAACCAAAGTGCAAAAATAGGAAAAATATCACGATTTTGCTAATGAAGTTAGTTTGTGTAGCCCGGGGTAATTCGGGTATGGAATGCGGTAGCGGAGATGCCAGTCTACTGGTCTTGTCAGCAATGTCGATACTGGTAAAGTGGCTGTTTTACAATGAAGGATGGGCTTGATTCGGAAAATATTAACACGTGACTGTAATTTGGTGCTTTTTTTGCCTAAATTGCATCACAAATTAGTATCCAATATTATGAGCACAGCAGAAACGGCACCGATTGCGGTGGAACAGACACAAAATTCCCGTCTGTCAGAAGTTGATTTCAATGATTTGAAGTTTGGCCAAATCTTGTCAGACCACATGCTGGTGGCTGATTATGACAATGGAGCGTGGGAGCCAGCTAAGATTGTGCCTTACGGAAACCTGACGATAAGTCCAGCGATGTCCTCGCTACATTATGGGCAAGCCATTTTCGAGGGAATAAAAGCATATAAGCATGCGGATGGTAAGGTGAGCATTTTTCGACCCGACCGAAATTTCGAGCGCTTTAATAATTCGGCTGCTCGCTTGGAAATGCCCGCCGTGCCTGAGCATATTTTCATCGAGGGGATGAAGCGACTGATCGATCTGGATCGCGATTGGGTTCCCGCCAGCCAAGGGGCATCCTTGTATGTTCGTCCGTTTATGTTCGCTACAGAAGCCGCCTTGGGTGTGCACCCGTCCATCTCCTATAAATTCCTGATTATTACCAGCCCCGTGGGTGCGTATTACAACCGCCCTATTCGGCTCAAAGTAGAGACGCGCTACACACGAGCAGCAGAAGGTGGTGTAGGATTCTCTAAAAATGCTGGAAATTACGCCTTGTCGCTGTATCCGACCAAACTGGCACAGGATGAAGGTTTCGATCAGCTTATATGGACTGATGCTAAGGAGCATAAATATGTGGAGGAAGCGGGTACGGCTAACTTGATTTTCCGAAAAGGGGATACGATCATCAGCCCGTCGTCAGAAACAATATTGCATGGGGTAACACGGCGGACGGTCATGGAATTGGCCAAGCATTGGGGCTACAAGGTTGAGGAGCGTAAGGTGTCGGTGGCCGAATTACTAGACGGTATCCGGAGTAACGCTATTACAGAGGCCTTTGCTGCAGGTACAGCCGCTACGCTGACAGCCATTTCCGAAATTAGTCATGAAGGCGAGCTTTTCGCGTTGCCACCTACGGAGCAGTTTGAGTTTGCGGCCAAAGTTGTGAATTACCTCAATGCGTTGAGGTACGGGCAGAGCGAGGACGAATTCGGTTGGAACTTCGTTGTCTAGCAAATGGCCTTACAAAGTACCACGCCACAGTTAAGTCATAAGGTCCGTGTTAAACTACGGGCCTTTTTATTTAGTGGCATCGCTTGCCCAGCGCATGATGTCGGATGCACGTGCCGTTAGCCAGTCGAAATTACTGGCGCCCTCTGGTGTCGCAAATAACTTGGAGCCAAGCCCGATAGCGCTGACACCCGCAGCAAACCACGACTTGATATTGTCTGCATCGGGGCTTACTCCACCTGTGGGCATGAAACGCATGGCTGGAAAGAGCGGCTTGATCGACTTTACAGAGCCCTGGCCCAAGGCATCCCCAGGAAAAAGTTTGACTAAAGGCGCACCTAGATCCTCGGCTAGGCTAATTTCGGTGGGAGTCATGGCGCCAGGGATCCACAGGGTTCCTTTGGCTAACGTAACAGCAGCGATCTCTGGTTTAACGATGGGGCTTACCACAAAACCTGCTCCCAAGTCGATGTACTGCTGGGCCGTTTTAGCATCCTTTATTGTGCCAATACCTATGAGCATGTCGGGCATGTACTGTGCCCGGTGGGCGAGCAGGGCTTGGAAATTAGCCTGGGCATTTTCGCCCCGATGGACAAACTCAAATACCCGGATACCTCCTTGGTAGCAGGCTTCTGCAACTGCTAGGCAAGTGGCCTGGTCATCATGGTAATAAACAGGTAATACCGGGTAAGACAGGATATGCTGGAGTTTCTTTTTCATTTGTGCTTATTTATGAAGGCGCGAGTCTCGCTGCCCGTGTGTCTTAATCGTTATAAAGCCCCGTTCCCAAAATCTCCTTTCACAAAAAGCTTTTGGTACCCGGCCCGTGTCGCTGTTTCGACGATCTGTTGGGGATTCTGACCGGTTGTGAGTGCATAGACAAGCCCCGCCATGAAAGCATCGCCGCTACCGATGCGATCCAGAACCTCCTCGGTTTCGTGGATTGAGGATAAGTAATCCCCTTCCCGGGTATGGTACGTACCGTATAGTAAGTTGTGCGTAGGGCGGTCCATAAACCGAAATGTGTTAGCAACGTGTTTGCAACGAGGGAAAGAAGCCATCAGCTCGCGTGCAGCTTCCTTCGCATGTTGGAAGTATGTATCCGGTGTGGTGTGGCGGCTGAGTAAGTCGCTGACGGCTGTACCCAGCATCTTGTTGGTGGCCCAGATATTGCCCATGACGACGTCGCAATGCTGAACCAGTTGCGGCATGATATCGAGGGGTGTTTTTCCGTAGTTCCAGAGCTTGCTGCGATAGTTGAGGTCAACGGATATTGTCATGCCCATTTCAGTTGCAGCAGCCAATAGTTCGGCACAAGTGTCGGCGAGGTCTTGGCTTAGTCCCGGAGTCAACGCGCTCCAATGCAGCCAAGTATGGCCATCCAATAGCGTGTGCCAATCAACCATACCCGGCTTCAACTCTGCAAAAGAAGAATATTTACGGTCGTAAATAACTTCGCCTTTGGTTAGGCCGTCTGCCGATAGGAGGAAGTATAGACCCAGGCGGTCGCCACCGAATAAGCAGGGGCCGGTATTGGCACCATGTGCACGTAGTGCAGCAAGTGCATCTTGGGCCAGTTCATGGTTGGGTACACGGGATGCATAGCTGCATTCCACACCCCATTGTGCCAATGAGGCTGCCACATTAGCTTCTGAACCTCCAGGATATACGGTCACGCCGTCCTCATTCCCTAGGAAGGTGCTGCCCGAGGTGCGGATTCGCAGGAGTAATTCGCCAAAAGAAAAGACCTTGTGCTTGTGCATATACTTATCGATGGGCCGTGTTTCTACGACAAATGTTCGAATGCTTGCTGGAAGTCGCCAATCAGATCGTCGATATGCTCGATACCTACTGAAATGCGTAGCATCCCATCGCTGATTCCCGCCTTTTGTTTTTGCTCGGGTGAGTGGTGCAATCCCCACATACTGGCTGGGTGCACGATGAGCGATTCGACACCGCCAAGGCTTGCAGCATTGCCAAAGACCCGGAGGGCGTCGATGATGGTCTGAGCATTTCGAAACTGTTCTGATTCATCCTTACCGGCCACTTCGATGCAAAGCATACCCGTAAATCCCAGCATCTGCTTTTTGGCCAGTTCATGTTGCGGGTGCGACGGCAAGCCACAGTAGATGACACGTTGTATCGGTTGTTGTTCTTCCAGCCATTGGGCAAGGCGCAAGGCATTGGCATTGATCTGTTTTACCCGCATGGAAAGAGTGCGGATACCCCGCAAGAGCAGCCATGTGTCGAAAGGGGCAAGGGCGCCACCAAGTGATAATAAGCGTTTCCATGCCTTATCAACCCATTCTTTGCTTCCACAGATCGCTCCAGCGGTCAAGTCACTATGGCCGCCTAGGTATTTGGTGGCGCTATGCACGACGATATCAATACCGAAATCGCCGGGTCGTTGGTTAATGGGCGAAGCAAAGGTATTGTCGCAGATAGTTGTGATGCCGTTTTCGCGTGCCCACTTGCCGACGAAGGCTAAATCGGTAATTGCCAAATTCGGGTTTGAAGGGGTTTCCAAATACAAAAGCGTGGTGTTGTCCTGTTTCAGCTGTTCGAACGTAGTGTTGTCCAATTGATCTGCGTAGGATACTGATATGCCAAACTCTGGAAGGAATTCCTTCAGGAAGATGCCTGCCGCGGAGTAATGGGATTGTTGGGCAATGATGTGGTCGCCGGCTTTGACAACGGATAATATCGCGGTTGAGATAGCCGCCATGCCCGTTGCGGTAAGCAAAGCAGCTTCCTTGCCTTCCAGTTTGGCGATGATTTCACTGACCTGACTACTCACGGGGTTGCCGTGGCGATGGTAAAAATAAGGGTGGCGCGCTTGTGTTGCCGCCCGAATGTAATCGTCCAAGTCACCATACGCAAAATAAGTGGCGGTTTGGTAAATCGGGGGGACGACTGAACGGGTCTCATTCCATGCGTCGCCTATATGTATTAAATCAGTATCGAGGTGTGCCATGATGTCATTGGATTATACGGCTAAGTTAAGGATATCTACCCATAAAATAGGGAAACCAACGCTAATATCTGCGTATTTTTTTATATTTGACAGTAGGAAAGCCAATTATCGAGAAAGGAGGGGCTCCATGGCCATCCTCAGGGACATCTGTGTTGCATGGTTGCTTTGCTGTTGTTCGCAAGTAGCACAAGCACAGGAAATCTATACGCCTCCTCCATCCGAACACATCACGACGCTCCCTTTTGTACTTGTGGCAGAAAGTGTCGTATTGGTTAAGGCTACCATGCCGGATTATGCTGATACCCTAAACTTCGTGCTGGATACAGGGAGTAGTGGTATTTCCTTGGATTCGGCCACGGCCGAACTTCTTGGGCTCGTCGCTACCGCCTCAAATGTTAATATCCGGGGTATTGCGGGCATACGGCCTGCCTATTTTTTATACGATCAGCAGTTGAAGTTGGGGAGTGAACTGATTGATGGCCTTGATTTCCATATCAATGATTATGAATTTCTATCTTATGTTTATGGCGAACGAATCGATGGGGTAATTGGCTATGCGTTATTCAGTCGGTACATTGTCAAGCTCGATTATGACAGCCTGACGATGGGATTACATAGTTTGGGCACGATCCGGTATCCACGCGGAGGGCATTTGCTTCGCCCGTTTATTCGAACCTTACCGGTGCAGGCGGCCCAAGTACGCGACAATCGGCGTGTCAATTCGCGGTTCCTCTTTGATATAGGCGCAGGGCTACCCTTAATCCTGACGGAAGACTTCGTGAAAGATAGTTTAGTCGTCCGGAGCCGACGGAAACGATTCCCATTGGACGCACACGGCGTTGGGGGTAAGTTGAGTATGGAACTTACTTTGGTGCGGAATTTCCGGTTAGGGCCATATCGGTTCCGGAAGGTGCCTACTATGGTGTTTGATGACGAGTTCAACGTTACTTCCTATCCGTATCTAGGGGGGATGATTGGCAACCAGATCCTCAAGCGGTTTAATGTTGTTTTCAACTACCCCATGCGCGAAATTTATATCAAGCCCAACGGGTTTTTCCGGGAGCCGTTTTCTTATACCTACTCGGGCATGGAGTTATATGCTGTAGGTGGGCAAATAATAGTCGGATCAGTAGTTGTGGGATCGCCGGCGGATATTGCTGGCGTGCGCGAAGGAGATGTCGTGATTGCAATAGATAACAACTTGAGCCAAGATTTTGCACAGTATAGGCGGTTGTTGTTAAATGCCGTACGGCGTGTGTCCATGATCGTCCGCCGAGATAATACACTGGAAACCCTGACGATTCGCTTGCAGCGGTTGAAATAGTTTTTTGGCCTCAGCTACCCTTCTTGGTCTTTTTGGCTAAATCGTGTGTTAAACGTATGATTTAGATGTTTTTTCTTGTTAAATTTTGTTAAAAGCTCGTCCTGGCGGCTTAGTTGTCGTAAATTTGTAAGGATGAAGCGCCGTAGTATAGCATTGATTGTCGGATTGATGACCGTTGCCCTGCTGGGTGTGATGGGTATGCAGTATTACTTTATCCGGCAGTCGTATGTGCAGAAATCCCAGTTGTTTGACGAGTCTGTCCGTGCGTCGCTGAATGCGGTAGCTTCCAAGGCTGAGAAGCGTGAGGTAAGCGAATACGCCCGTGTACAGCAGCAGAAGCGGGAAGAGTTTGAAAGGGAGCAGCGTAAACTGGAAGACCAGTTGCGATTGAAAACCCTTATCGAGGAAAAACGAGCAGAGCAAGCTCATTTGTTCCGGGTATTCCGGCAGCAGGAATTCGAGTTGAACAGCCAGTATCCTTGGGTGGTTCCGATCGAGAATGATTTTTTCGAAACATTTATCAATATTCCACGAAACCGCGATTTGGTAACGGTAACATTCAAGCCGGTTCGGTTTGGCGACGGTATGGTCGAGCATGAGATTGAGGTTTTTGCCAGCCGGGCCGCACCTAGGGCGGTACGGGCCAAAGACGATAGTCTTCGGTACTTGGTATTCCAGAACATCAGCCCATATGGACCACAGGCCTTGGATTTTGATGTCAAAGTGCTGCCGCCACGAGGGGATTCGCGTTTGGAGCGTGAAATTAGGGGCATGGAGCGGGACCTAGCGCTTTTGCAAGCACAAACCTTTTTGGATACCATTGCGGTAATGGGAGGCAAGAACCCCACATTGTTTCAGAACTATTCCATTGAAATGGAACTGGCGCAAAAGCCACTTTCTGAGCGGATAGATATCAATTACATCAAGAGTGAACTGACACAGGAACTGATAAGTCGGGGTATTACCTCGCCATTCAGTTTGCAAGTACGGGATGACAATTCGATATTGTACCAGTTCGCTTCGTTTGACCGTGAGGTGAGTCCAGAGACATATGCAGAGAACAGTTATTCCGCAAGGCTATTCCCCGAAGATTTGGATCGTTCCACAGGGCTGTTGACAGTCTTCTTCCCCAATAAGGGCGCCGTGTTGATGAGCAATATGACCATGATGCTGCTGTCATCGGCGGCTTTGCTGATAATCCTGGTTGGTAGTTTTGCTTACACAATTTTCATCATCCTCCGCCAGAAAAAGATGTCAGAGATGAAGTCCGATTTTATCAATAACATGACCCACGAGTTCAAGACACCTGTGGCTACCATTATGATAGCGAGCGAGTCGCTTCGCGATCCGGATATGGTCAAGGATGAAGCACGGATCAATCGGTTGGCCAACATCATTTATGACGAAAATGTCCGATTGGGAAATCATATTGAACGGGTATTGAATATCGCTCGGATCGAGAAGGAGAACCTCAGGTTGGATTGGCAAGCTGTCGATGTTAACGATGTGGTCAAAACCGTGGTTGATAGCATGGATTTACAGTTCAAAAAGAACAACGTGCAGTTGGACATGTCATTGGAGAGCGGCCCTGCTTGGGTGCGCGGAGATGAACTGCACCTCTCCAACGTGTTTTTCAATCTTGTGGATAATGCCATTAAATACAGCAAGGAAAACCCGGAAATCTCGATCAGGACGAAAAGTAGTCCTAAAAGCATTACCGTGGTCGTAGCTGATAAAGGAATCGGGATGGGGCGTGATCAGTTGTCAAAAATATTTGACCAATTTTACCGTGTTCCTACTGGTAACCGGCATGACGTCAAGGGGTTTGGGTTAGGGTTGAGTTATGTGAATGATATGGTCAAACGACTAGGTGGTAAAGTTAATGTTAAAAGTGAAAAGGAAAAGGGTACGACTTTTGAAGTCTTTTTACCTAGAATGGAAGAAGAACCATCAACGAATTCCTGAATAGTATGATAAAACAGCCGGTGCAGCCGGGTCGGAGCAGCCAAGATAATAAGGAGATCAGCCATGCAAAAGATTTTATTAGCCGAAGATGATCCCAATTTGGGGGATATACTAAAAGATTACCTGGAGCAGAAGGGCAAGTTTGATGTGCAATTGGCTAAGGATGGAGAAGAAGCCCTGCGCATATTCAATAAGGAGCACTTCGATCTGTGTATTCTGGATGTTATGATGCCGAAGAAGGATGGCTTCACCCTCGGTAAGGATATCCGCAAGGTAAATCCCAGTATCCCTATCATCTTTGCCACAGCAAAGGGGATGATTGAAGATAAAACAGAGGCTTTCGGATTAGGCGGTGATGACTATATTACCAAGCCTTTTCGGGTAGAGGAGCTGTTACTGCGGATCAATGCACTGCTGAAGCGTGCAGGCAAGGATACACCCGATGAGGAGTCTTTGCCCACTAAATTCGATATCGGATCGTATACATTTGATTATACAGCTCAAGTAATCGAACGTGAGGACCACCGGCAGAAATTATCCACCAAGGAAGCCGAGTTGCTACGTCTGCTTTGTCTCAACAAAAACGATGTGCTAACTCGCGAGGAAGCGCTGCTCAAAATCTGGCACGATGATAATTACTTCAACGGGCGAAGCATGGACGTGTTTCTGAGCAAACTGCGCAAATACCTTCGCGAAGACCCCAATGTGGAAATCGTGAATGTTCACGGTAAGGGGTACAAATTGCTCGTGGGTTGATTTGAAAAAGGGGGGGCTTTCGATCTAACGAAACCCAAAGACTGCTTGCAGGGGTAGCGGAATCTTGGTTTAAGCGAATAGATCCGTATACGGTTCATAGCGAAGTGTAATTGGGTCGTTGCCCCATTAATTTCCATCAAGTCAGACTGCCAATCTGTCACACATTCCGAAAATTTATTATTATCTTTGTGGTCTAAAATCCGAACAACTATGTTTGAAGTACCGAGCATGAGTAAAGTCCATGACGAAGCAAGACAAGGCGAAGCTTTGCAGCTTGAAAAAGATCCGCAAAAGGGCGATGGACGAAAATTATATATTGAAAGCTATGGCTGCCAGATGAATTTTTCGGACAGTGAGATCGTGGCTTCCATCCTGTTGGATAAAGGCTTCGAGACCACGGGGGATTATTCGGAGGCTGATGTCGTATTTATCAATACCTGCTCCATTCGCGAAAATGCTGAACAGCGCGTACGTAACCGGCTGAAAGAGTTTGAGTCGGCAAAGGCCAAAAATCCAGGGATGATCGTTGGAGTATTGGGTTGCATGGCCGAGCGGTTAAAGTCCAAGTTCCTTGAAGAAGAGAAACTGGTTGACGTGGTCGTTGGTCCTGACGCCTATCGTGATTTGCCCAATCTAATTGAGCAGGTCGATGACGGTGCGCGTGCGGTCAACGTACTGTTATCGCGCGAAGAGACCTACGCCGATATCAACCCCGTCCGGCTAAACACCAACGGAGTTACCGCATTTATCTCGATTATGCGAGGCTGTGACAACATGTGTTCGTTTTGCGTGGTTCCCTTTACCAGGGGGCGTGAGCGGAGCCGCGATCCGGAGTCCATCGTCAAGGAAGCGAGGCAACTTTTTGATGCAGGGTATAGGGAAGTGACCCTGCTGGGGCAAAACGTTGATTCATACAAATATACTGCGCCTGTAGCAGAGGGTGAGGCGCCGACACCTGTGGTCAATTTCGCTAATCTTTTGGAGCTCGTTGCCCAGGTCGATCCACTTCTACGCGTTCGTTTCTCGACCTCGCATCCTAAGGATATTACTGATGAGGTGTTGCATACGATCGCAAAATACGACAATGTCTGTAACTACATCCACTTGCCTGTACAGTCGGGCAGCTCCAGGATATTGGAACTTATGAACCGGACGTACGATCGAGAGTGGTACAAAGAACGAGTAGATGCCATTCGCCGGATTATCCCCGAATGTGCGATTTCAACAGACGTGATTACGGGTTTCTGTACTGAAACCGAGACAGACCACCAGGATACATTGAGCATGATGGACTATGTGCAGTACGATTATGCGTATATGTTTGCCTACTCGGAGCGTCCGGGTACCTTAGCTGCTAAACGTTATGCAGACGATGTGCCGGAGGAAGTTAAGAAGCGCCGGTTGACCGAGGTGGTGGACAAACAACGTGAGCACAGCTTGCTCAGGTTGCAGCAGTATGTCGGCAAGAAGCATAAGGTGCTGATTGAAGGATTCTCTAAGCGGTCGGACAGCGATTACTGCGGGCGTAACGACCAGAATGCGATGGTCGTGTTCCCAGTTGATGAGCGGTACAGTGTAGGCGATTACGTGACGGTATTGGGCGAGCGTTGTACATCGGCGACGTTGATCGGCCGGGTTGTGGAGTAAAGAAGAAAGCAATCAAATCCTGCTTTTCACCCGTTCGCTACATTGGGGAAGATAGCCGGAAATCTGGTGGTATACATGTGCAATCCCGCAAGGAGGGACTTAACACGAAAATAAATGGATATTCAGGATATAAAAAATAGGTTTGGGATAATTGGGAATTCGCCCTTGCTCAACCGTGCCATAGACATTGCGAGGCAAGTAGCACCCACGGATATTTCTGTGTTGGTAACGGGTGAGAGCGGCAGTGGGAAAGAAGTATTTTCGCAGATTATCCATCAATTGAGCGCACGTAAGCACGGGCCGTTCATTGCGGTCAACTGCGGAGCAATACCCGAAGGTACGATTGACTCCGAGTTGTTTGGGCATGAGAAAGGCTCCTTTACCGGGGCTCACGAAGCAAGGAAAGGCTATTTCGAAGTTGTTGACGGAGGGACGATCTTCTTGGATGAAGTTGGTGAATTGCCTTTGGGTACCCAGGCCCGTTTACTACGTATATTGGAGTCGGGTGAATACATCCGTGTGGGGTCATCAAAAGTGCAGAAAACCAATGTACGAGTAATTGCGGCGACCAATGTTGATATTTACGATGCGGTACAGAAAGGGAAGTTTAGGGAGGATTTGTATTACCGACTTAACACGGTACCCTTGAAAATTCCAGCGTTGCGAGATCGGAAAGAAGATGTTTATCTGCTTTTTCGGAAGTTTATTGCAGATTTTACGGACAAGTACCGGAGCCCGAACGTACAGCTGACCGAGGAAGCCCAGGACATGTTGACCAATTATTCTTGGCCAGGTAACGTCCGGCAGTTGAAGAACATTGCCGAGCAGATAGCCGTCCTGGAACGCGGCGAGCGTATCGTGGATGCCGATCGGCTCCGCAGCTACCTGCCTGAGGATAGGGGATCCAACCTACCCGTATATGTAGGCTCGGGTAATAAGGATGATTTTTCTGAAAGAGATTTGCTATATAAAGTACTCTTCGACATGA
Source organism: uncultured Sphingobacteriaceae bacterium (assembly GCA_964643235.1). Taxonomy (GTDB): domain Bacteria; phylum Bacteroidota; class Bacteroidia; order Sphingobacteriales; family Sphingobacteriaceae; genus CAYRGQ01. The sequence goes on from CAZXSL010000013.1 coordinate 26,196, forward strand.
AAAAGGATATGGTTGAGTTGAAAAAGCTGGTCGTTGAGATTATGCAAAAAGGAGTGGATGGTGTTGCCCTTGATGAAAACTCACCCTACATCAACCAACTCTATCAAGATGTGGATAAGCTGGGTTCAGAGCTGTCTCCAAATAATCCGACCTTGACTATCCACCAGCCGCAGATAGGTCGGGGTGATGATTACCATATCCCTACACAAGATGCAGAGGAAGTGGAAGAGTCGCTGTCGTTAGTTGAAAAAGAGTCGGATCTGATCAAAAAAGCATTGAAAAAGCACAAAGGAAAACGAAAATCTGCAGCTCAGGAACTCGGTATTTCCGAGCGCACGCTATACCGGAAAATCAAGGATTTGAACCTCAACTAGCAAGGGTAATGGTGTATATGAAGCATATTAAGATATGGGTGCTTTTGATAGTAGCTGCAGCTCTGTTGCAAGGGTGTGGTATCTCATATAGTTTTACCGGTGGGTCCATACACCCTGACATGAAGACTGTAACCGTGTATTTCTTTGAAAACACCGCTCAGATTGTCAACCCGACGCTAAGCCAAAGTTTTACCGAAGCGCTAAAGGAGCGTATCCGTAACCAGTCCAGCCTGAGCCAGGTAGACGACGGGGGGGATGCGCTTTTCGAAGGACGGATAACGGCTTATACGATTAATCCGGCAGCAGTCGAGGCCGGGACGGATCGTGCAGCATTGAACCGCCTATCCATTACCGTACAGGTCAAATACACCAACACGATTGATCCGGAAGATAGCTTTGATCAATCATTTACTCGATTCAAAGACTTTTCGACAGCTAGTGCCCCTATTCAGGCACAGGAAGAAAATCTGATTCGCGAAATCAACCAAATGTTGACGGAAGACATTTATAACAGGGCGTTTGCAAATTGGTAGCCCAACTTTTCTATATTTGTGGGATAGGTGGAAGAAACAAAATATAAAATACCATTCAATGTAGCCCTGAACGATCCTGACGGGGCAGGAAAGCAGGTGCTCGACGAGCTTGTGGAGCGCTATCCGTATGCACAGTCGCTCCGCATTTTGAAAGCTAGGCAGGCTACTGAGGAAGATCTGAAAAGCCCGGATTCTGGCATCCCACTCTTATATATCGGTAAGCCACATCGGCTAGCAGCATTACTTCATAGGGGAGGTAAACGATCCGAGCAAGAGTACGGAGAAAATGAAGAAGATATCTTGCTTATCGATGATGTCGAACCGGAAGACGAAGGCAAGCCGCTTGGCGAGCGACCAACAGAGGCGATCGATGATGCAAGTAGGTTTTCTATCGGTACTGGACAAGAGTCTGTTCAAATGTTTGATATCGACGACCCTGAGGCAGAGGCTGCAGATCAAATACTGGAAGCCGAAGGATTTGGTGCGAAAATCGATAGTCAGTCGGCTGTTGATAAGATGGATGGTCGATTGGGAGTGGAGGAAAGTGACTTAGTGGAAAGCCCGGATACGGTAACAAGGGAAGTTTTTGCGATCGAAACAGTTGTGCCCGAATCACACGATGACGTGCCGCTTACCGGTGGAGAGCAGCCTAAAGGGGCAAGTGATTCTGAAATGCATGAAGGCATGGCTGCCGATGAAGGGATGGATGGATTGTCTGAACATCCTGTTTCGGCCGACTATTTGGCTTATGAAAAGCATGTGGAGGAGGAAGCGTTTTTGCTCACCGATACCTTGGAGGAACATGAGGCTGACGCGGCTGAAGTCGACGAATCATCACGAGCGAACACTGCAGCGGTGGATAATGCGGCACATGAAGTCCGAGACGATCAGCAAATCGTATCCGCATCACAAGCAAGAACCCACGAGAAAGTCAGTATATACGACGATGAACACATGCCGTATTCATTTTTGTGGTGGTTGAACAAGGCTCGTATGGAGCATGCAAGTATTTACCAGCCCTACATTAGCCCTAAGCAAAAAGCACGAGCAGTAGATCCGCTTGGAGGGGGCGATCAGGCTTTGCTCGATCAGCAAATACGGGAGAATGTTTTCCATCTGCAGCCACCGGAAGAAAAATTAACAGCAGGGAATGATGGTCAAACAGTATCGTTTAAGGTACCTAAGGAGTCAGACCCAATTATTGAACGCTTTATTCGTGAGGAACCCCAGATAAAACCACCTAATCCGGATAAATTAACTCTTAAAAACATGGCCAAGCATAGTGCTGAGGACACACAGGAAATTGTGACCGAAACGTTGGCCAAGATATACGCAGACCAAGGGCATTATAATAAAGCCATCGATGCTTATAAAAAATTAAGTTTGAAATATCCCGAAAAAAGTAGTTACTTTGCCGATCGAATTTCGGAATTGGAGAAAAAATTCATTTAAATACGTATTTATAACAATGCAGACTCTATTTATTATACTGATCATATTAGCCAGTATATTGCTAAGCTTCTTCGTGTTGATCCAAAATCCAAAGGGAGGAGGGTTAGCTGCCGGATTTGCCGGGGGTACCAACCTGATGGGTGTTAAGCGGACAGGCGATTTCCTTGAGAAAGGAACCTGGGTGCTCGTTTTGGTCATCATCGTGTGCTCTATGTTGCTTAATGTGATGGGGCCTTCATCTGGCGGTGGCAGCGGGCGTGCGGATCAGATCAACACGACGGCACCGATATCTACACCGCTACCGACTGAGGAAATGAATATCCCTCCAATGCCGACTGATGCGACCGATGACGGCGATACGAACGAATAGGCTTTATGCTCGGAAATAAAAGAAAAAGGTCTGTGTACTGCGTGTATACGGACCTTTTTTGTGTGTGGGAATATCGTGTGGCTGACATCCTGACAGGTTGGTGGAGTGCTTCCAAACAAATTTATGTGCCAACGATGAAAAAGTGGCAATATCCGCAGGGATTCATGCCTTGGCATAGTTGATGATCATTCCCTAGGTGAATTGAACATAAATATTTAACAAACATTAATTATATCAAACTCAGTTATGGCATTAAGTATTAAACC
>CAZXSL010000014.1:0-4670 GCA_964643235.1 uncultured Sphingobacteriaceae bacterium
AAAGATACTTCTTATCCTCCCATTCTCTAGGGCCTGGATTCCACATTACCTCGCCTGAGGCGCCGTTGGACAACTGAATACGCCCTGCCGCGTTGGATGGCGATACGTCCACCAGCGCTACACTAGGATTCGATACGTTTGTTGGCCTTGTTCCTTGGTAAAAATATACATCAGCTATGCCATCACCATTCAGGTCATACTCCCCTAATGCGGGAACAAACATACCGTTCATTTTCGAAGTTGCAAATAGGTCGCCTAGTCGCCAACGCAATAAATCGTTTGGACGGAGGCCTTCAAACACCATCTCGACTGCACGCTCGCGCAACACTTCAAGCATAACTGGATTCGTAAACCGCCCTTGGTAATAGCTGAGCAGGTACGGGTCGGCAACAGTAGGCATGGTAGTCAGCGTCGGGCCAGCTATGCCTGCTCTCGCACGCAATTGGCCGATAGTAGCTGCCCAATCCGAATCAGTCATCGTACCTAACTCAGCAAGTGCTTCTGCCTTATTAAGTAATACTTCTGCCCAGCGCATAATTATATGAGCGTTGTCATTTCGGCTTTCATCATCATAAGGGAAGCGCTCGTCATAACTCCACTTGATAGGCTGGTATCCGGTAACCGTTTGGTTAAAGTTAGGCGGAGCAACAACAGGCACGCCGTTTTCGGTCCGGTGGTAATCGCCTACCCTAATAGTCTGCTTCAACCTGAGGTCGCGCCCTTCCACCTCATCTGCAAAGACAGTGGTCTCGGCATTTGGATTATCGGTAAAAGAGGTACCATCTAAATTGAGGTACATCTTGATAAAGTTACGGGTTAAGCTTGGACGGGAGCCGTAAGTAGGGCTGATGAAGCGTCGGTTTGCAGAGCTAAATACTTGCAAATTGGCATCAAGGGTTACGGCCAAGATCGTCTCGGTAGCGTATGGCACACGAGTGACAAACAACTCCCGATAGGATCTATCTACTCCCCCGCCCTGGTGCAGTGAAAAGCCGGTGATATCATTTGCCGCAGACACTACTTGTTGAAACCAAAAGTCGGCTGTTCCCTGTTGGTTATATTCCGTATGGTACTTGCGCCACGAGGCTTCAAACAGACAAATCCGGGTTTTGTAAGCACGCGCTACGTTTTTAGTGATTTGGGTGCTACTTGCATCGGTGGTTAGTGAAATGTTTTGAATAGCATAGTCCAAATCCGCCAGCACGTTATCCATCACTTCAAATCGGTTGGTACGCGAACCGTAAAGCGTCGCCTCGTCATCAATCTCTATCGTCCGGCCTACCCACGGAACGTCACCAAAACGGACCACCTTGTCGAAATAGAACAATGCCCTAAAAAACCGCGCAACGCCGATATAATGTTCACGTGTCGCCACGTTGCTTTTCTCGGCATTCTCAATAAAATAATTGATATTCCGAAGTGCTGACCAACTCCATCCCGAGCTCGTAATCGGGCTTAAGGCACCAGGTGCCAAATATGTATCCACATTGTTTCGGGCTACGATATCGGAGGTGTTATCGATAGCAAAAACACCATCGTAGGGAGTAGGCAGAACGTCATAGAATGAATTGACATACAGCTGCATGCCACTTTCAGAGCTAAATATAGCTTCATTTGAAGCTGTGTCTACAGGAATTTCAGCCAATTCGCATGCAGAAAAAAGTATCGTACAGATACCCAACAGATAAATCTTGAACGTTTTCATGAAATCTCTCCTCATATTAAAAATTAATATTGACCCCCAACGACACTGATCTCAGCATCGGGAAGTTGTATCCGTCACCACTCGTACCGCCAGACAGGTCTCTGTCTGAACCAAATATACTGGTCACATCGGTGTCCTTTGTCCACTTATATAAGGGCGACCACGTCCATAGATTCTCACCGGATAAATAAACCCGGATGCTGCTGGCGTGAATTTTAGACACAACTTGCTGCGGCAATGTATAACCTACCTGCAGGTTACGAAGGCGGATATAGCCTACATTCTGCAGGTAACGATCGTTTGGTGTTGTTAAGGCCTTATTGGAGCCCTGTGCGATATACCCCACCAAGCGCGGCAGGTAGGCATCGTAATTTCCTAACTCCTCACGATACATGTTATGCTCATGCCAGCTTGGATACTGGTTGTATGGACGGTTATATTGGCCCCAGAACCGAGCTTCTCCTGAAGGGTACCAATCTTGCTTCATCACACCTTGGAAAAATGCGGACAAGAAAATCCCGTTCCAGTCGCCATTCAAGTTAAAGCCATACGTATACCGCGGCTCGGAATTACCGATAATGGTTTTATCGCCGGAATCTCCCACACGGTTTGTTCCATGGAAAATAACATCGTCACCGTCTAAGTTTACAAATTTCAAATCGCCCACGTAGTTTTTCCGTGTAGCGGTATTCTGAATGTTGCTCTGCGACGGAGAGTTGGCAATTTCCTCATCCGAACGGAATAGCCCAGCCACACGATACCCCCAAATCTCGCCGACACGTTGACCTGCGTAATAATCGGTCAATATTTTATCTACGTTATTATACTTCGTTATCTGCGCACGATAATCCGACAATACGAATCGTAAGTCGTAATTGAATGGTTTGCTACCGGCCATAAATTGATCACGCCAGCTCACAGACAATTCCCAACCGGTGGTTTCCAAATCCGCATAGTTACCACGCGGCACCGTTGTCCCATAAATCGCTGGCAAGGTAGGCCCTACGGTAAACATATCCGTGGTCCACCTACGGTACAAATCACCCACGAAGTTTAGTCGATTACTTAAGGCGGATACGTCTAACCCGACGTTTGCCGTGGTAACGGTTTCCCACGTCAACCCCGCAGGAATCACACCCGGCTGACCGGTACGCTGCGGGCGTACACCGTTGAGAATTCGCCCAGATTGTGATATCTGGAAGTTCTCAGTGAAAGCGTATGGATTGATATTACCGTTACCGAGTGAACCATATGATGCACGCAGTTTCAGTTCTGAGATAGCTTGTGGATTAACATTCCAAAAACCTTCCTCCGTAACACGCCAGCCTAATGAAGCTGAAGGGAAAAAAGCCCATTGTTGGCTGGTTGGGAATTTAGAAGATCCATCATAGCGGCCATTCACTTCCAAGAGGTAGCGGCTTTTGAATGCATAATTTACACGAAAGAAACCTCCCGCGATTGCCCATTTTTGGAGACCACCGTTCGTAACGATACCTTGCCCCAAAGCCAAGTTCAAGTCGCCAGCATCCTCATATACGATTCCATTACGCCGCGTGGTCACGTTATTATACATGGATTGCTCGTAGTTGAATCCAACGAGAAGATTCAGGTCATGTTGCTCTTGAAAGGTCTTGTCATAATTTGCGTAGATATTCGTCGCCAGATAATCCGTCGATTGCCTACGTTCTTGGATGTCGTTTGTATTCGTCCCCGTGTAACCGGTTACTCCTTCAAACCGGCTATAAGGGACTTGTACACGGCGTTGGTGTGTCGATATATTCGTATTTTGGAACGTAAAGTCGCCCCTAACCGTCAACGAATTTTCAAAAAACTTCGCTGTTGCAGCCGTCCGATTTTTTATAAAGCGCTGCACATTATCGGCACCACTTCTCCCTAGGTACAAATCACCTACTGTATAAGCAGCCGGGAAAGACAACGAACCATCAGGGTTCATCAACGGTGCCAGGGGGTGTCCCTCGTCTGCCATATTTCTCCATATCCCGCTACCTTCCCCTACGTTGATAGGTTGACGGTAATTCATATGCGAAAACTCGACATTGTTTTCAACATCCAACCAGCGTGTCAGTTGGATATTTCCTTTTGCCCGGGTATTATACATCCCGTAGTCATCTGAATTGTACCGAAAAAGACCGTCCTGCCCGTGGTAGCGACCACTCACGTAAAACGATGCTTTATCATTCCCACCAGACAGCACTAAATTGTGCTCTTGTCCGCGCAGGCTCTCTTTCATAAGCTCTGCGTACCAATCCGTGCTATAATAGTACTGGTACTCACCCGTTGCCGGGTTGACATCGATACGCGGCAACGAAGGGTCTTCCCAGCGTCGCTTAATTTCTGCTAAATAGGCAGGCGAAAAAGGCAAGGTCTTATTTACAGCGGTGGGGGTATTCCCGTTATCATTCCAGCGTGCCCAGGCATCACTAAAATGCTGTGCCCATGGATACGAATCCGTTACGTGATCTGGCACGGTGGTCGGCCTGAGAAACGAAAAGTTGGTAGAATAATTAATCGCGGTACGTCCTTCGGTCGCTCTTTTCGTTGTAATAAGCACCACTCCAAATGCTGCTCGTGCGCCATAGATGGAAGCCGATGCCGCATCTTTCAGTATCGAAACACTCTCGATATCTGCGGGGTTCAACATCCGCGGATCTCCTTCTACACCGTCAATCAGCACCAAGGCACTTCCCTGTTGTCCAATGGAGGTCGTACCCCGCACGTTGAAAGACGGCGACTGCGTAGGCTTGCCATCCAACATACGGATATTAAGATTCGGAACGGTACCGACTAATCCCTGTGCAATGTTAGGAATGGGACGATTCTCAAATACCTCTGGCCCCACCTGATCCACTGCTCCCGTTAGGTTAGCTTTCTTCTGCGTACCATACCCAACGACTACAACCTCATCTAAGTCGCTTACCGATAATCTCAGCGTTGCGTTCAGGAC
>CAZXSL010000014.1:4680-28670 GCA_964643235.1 uncultured Sphingobacteriaceae bacterium
ATGGGCAAGGCTAGTGTTTCATAACCCAACAATGAAAACACAAGGGTTTGATTACGATTAGGAACGCGAATTTGATAATTACCATTATCATCGGTAGTCGTCGCCAGCGAAGCCCCTTGCAAACGAATGGTGGTGCCGGGGAGCGGCTGCCCACTCCCGTCGCGTACGCTTCCTGTAATGATCACTTCCTGTACAACAAGAGCCGCTGCCAGTGTTAACGTCTCTACCTCTGCACGAGGCGTGATCACGATGTTTTGGTCAATAATCCGGTAGCTTAGACCCTGTCCGTCCAACATCGTGTTCAGTGCTTCTTCAAGCGGGGTGTCCTGTAGCTGGAGCGTGACAGGCTTAGCATTTCGCATCACGCTTGCATCATAAAACACGTGATAGCCGGTTTGTTTTTTAATTTCCTGGAACACGGCAGTCAACGACATCCGATCAGTTTGGATACTGATGTGTTGGGCATGCGTGTAGGCGCTGACATGCAAACAGCTAATCAGCAAAAGTACGCAACACAGTTTCATAGCTAAGAGGTTATTGCGTTTCACACACGCTAGAAATATGCGGTGGATTGCGGTATTTTTTTTATACATTTGATAAGGTTTTAAAATGATATCAAGTCGTTTTGTAATCCAAATGGCCCTAGGCCAGATGCATTCAGGGACGGTCGCAACGTCCCTGGATGCTCATTTTTTTGGTAGTCGTATTTTAGATCATGTCATCACGATTACCCTCCTTCCTGAAATTTCAAATCTAACTGACCCGGTCAATTCTATGGCCTCCAACAATTTACTAAAATCTTCAAATTTGGATATCGTCCCTCCAAAGGAAGTGTCCGCTAAATCATTTTCATAAACCACTTCAATATCGTACCAACGAGATAGGGTACGCATGACATCGGTAATATGTGCATCAGCAAAGGCAAAGTAACCGTCTTTCCACGCGGTCGCTACGGAGGGATCGACCTGTGTAACGGAAATAGGTGATCGGCCTGATACATCTATCGTTGCTTCCTCATGAGGTTTTAGCGTTCGAAAAGATCCATTTTCATTATCTGCAAACGCTGATATCCGCACCTTACCCTCTACCAAGGTCGTTTTTTCATTAGCAACATCCGGGTACGCATTAACATTAAACTGCGTACCTAATACTTCCACGCGCTGCATGGGTGTTTCCACTACAAAAGACTGCTGATTGCGATCGTTACCAACTCTCTGGGGTACTTCAAAATACGCTTCGCCGACCAATTCCACCATACGTATATTGTCATCAAAATGAGTCGGGTATTTAAGCGAGGAAGCTGCATTAAGCCATACCTTTGTACCGTCTGGCAATATCAAACGGTATTCTCCCCCTCTCGGCGTTTCAATACGGTTATACCTCGCTGCTAAAGAGCCACTTTCAGACGTAGGCTCATAAAAAATCTGGCCTTCCGCTGTCTTGCTGATACGGACGCCCATTTCATCGGCTATCTGCCCCTCATCTAGATCATCCAAATTGATCGTCCGCCCATCAGCTAATGTCAGTATTGCCTTGTCGCCTCCCGGCACGATTTGTTCGGTGTTCGTGGGATTTACAGCCGCCTCAAGAATATCGTCGGATGGATAGTACTTGAAAAACAAAATAAACCCAACAACAAACATTGCCGCGATAGACGTTAACCAAGGGGAAAACGCAAGACGACTGCTTTTTACTTCTTCGGTTTTGGGCGGGTCCAATTGTATGCGAGGATCTCGCAACATCTGCTGATAATTACCTGCTTTGGGCAAGCGATATTCCTGAAGATCTTCATACAAGGCCGTCGCACGTTCCATTGCAATTAGTAGACTTTCATCGTCCAATTCTGGCAATAACTCACCCAGTTCGATAAGTTCATCCTTATCGATACTTTCCTGTAAGTAACGTCCCAATAAATAGTCGAGTCTCGTTTTGTCGTGTTCCATTTCACTATCTATTAGCGCGCCTTGGCCTCAACCCACGCTCTTCTTTTTAATACACACGGACAGACCTATCCCATAGGACTAGTCCCCGGCCAAAAAAAACCGCAATCAACTAAAAATCAGAGAAATAAAATACAAAAGAAACACATCATGCTTGGTAAACTGAAGCCGGATCGAGCGCAATGCATTTACCATGTGATTGCGCACCGTATTAGGAGAGATTTGCAGTCTACGGGCTATTTCGTCATAGGTTAACCCTTCGCGTCGGTTCAATCTGAAAACAGCCTGTTGTTGAGCAGGCAACGTGTTGATGGTCTCATCAGCAAACTGCTCCAAATCATCATAAATGACCGTTTGTTCGGTCACGTCACACCACTCAGTCATCTGTTGGCTAAGCAAACGGGATGCCCGCAACTCCGTAATACGCTTCCTGAAATGATCGACAGCCATGCGACGGGCAGCCTTGTAAAGAAACCCAGACACGTGTGAAGGTGTCTCTAATTTATTCCTATTAAGCCAGATCTGCACGAAAGCTTCCTGAACTATTTCTTCCGATACAGGGACATCCTTTACCCAACGGTCTACGAATCGGAAAACCCCTGGATATAAACGGTCGTAAATCTGCCTAAACGCAGGTTCCTCATTCCGCTGCAAGCGGTGAAGAAGCTCAGGTTCAATATGTACACCGAGTGGCATAACGGAATTAATCTAGCAGTGACGAAAGCTTAGAATTGGAATTGTTGTACCAAACCTAATAAATTTTAACATTATTCCAATTATCATTGACTTATTTTAGTCACAAACATACGCTCGCCATCTAAACAGCAGGTGTGCTTTCTGTTAATATTATGTTATCGGGAAGCCAATTTATCCCGCCAAGGAGTCATCGGATTTAACGTAGTTTCGCAGCAATAGGATAGCACTATAATCAGGAAAGCCTTAGGGATGCAGCGACCTTCTATGGGTAACCTCCCCGAATTTCATCGCCGAACAACCTTCTCCTATAAAAAAATCCGTATAATTGCGTTATGAGTCTGCTCCATCAGATTGCACTAACCAAGGTTTCAGGTGTGGGTCCGACCGTGACACGACATCTTCTTTCGCATTTAGGCAGTGCGGAAGCCATATTTTCTGCGACGAAGAAACAGCTACTTACCATCCCTTATATCCGCGAAACCATCGCTGAAGCGATTAAGTCTAAAAATGCCTTACAATTTGCCGAATCGGAATTAAGCTTTATCGAAAAGCACGATATCCAAGCCCTATTTTTCCTGGAGGAAAATTACCCAAAACGGCTACGTCAATGCCCCGATGCCCCGTTGCTCCTGTATTTTAAAGGAAACGCCGACCTCGACAGTAAGCGTGTCGTAAGCGTTGTGGGCACCCGCAATGCGACGTCTTATGGAGTGTCGTTATGCCAGGAATTTGTTAAGGCACTCAAACCACACAACGCACTTGTGGTTAGCGGATTGGCCCATGGCATAGACAGTCAGGCGCATCGCACCGCCGTGGCCAACGACATACCGACAGTCGGGATATTAGGCCACGGACTGGATCGCATTTATCCGGCCGCCAACCGCGATATGGCAGCACAGATGTTAGACAACGGCGGTTTGCTGACGGAGTTTCCATCCAATACCATACCCGAACGAACCAACTTCCCGATGCGAAACCGCATCATTGTCGGGCTGGCCGACGTTACCATCGTCGTCGAAGCCGCAATTAAAGGTGGCGCCCTCATTACCGCCGAAATCGCCAACAGCTACAACAGGGATGTTTGCGCATTCCCCGGAAATACCCAGCAAGAATATTCCGCAGGCTGCAATTACCTCATCAAAACACATCGGGCACACCTCATCCACGACATCACCGACCTGGAATATCTGATGGATTGGACCATAACGGAACCCAGCAAATCGACAGGCAAACAATTATCCCTACACGTATCGCTCGATGCCACAGAACAAAAAGTGTACGATATCATCCGCCAAGCTGAACCCATCGCTATCGACGACTTATCCATCCAACTCGAGTGGCCACAGAGTAAGCTAGCCATGACCTTACTTCAACTCGAAATCAAAGGGGCCATCGTAGCCCTGCCGGGAAAAGTGTATAAGGGACTGTGATCGGAGACGGAAGACCGAAGATGGGAGACGTTTGCAATTCGCTTCCTATTGGCGTTGTACCGTCAGTTTTGTACCTTTGCACCACAAACAATAACGACATGACTTTATCGCCACTAACGGCCATCTCACCCATCGACGGTCGCTACCATAACGCAACGAACGAATTATCCGACTATTTCTCCGAATTTGCGCTGATCAAATATCGCGTTTTCGTAGAGATTGAATATTTCATCAGCTTGTGCAATTCCGGCATCGGGCAGCTGCAACATTTTGACGGAAGCCTGAACGAGACTTTACGATCATTTTACCGTAATTTTTCGTTGGCTGATGCCCAATGGATAAAAGACAAGGAAAAAGAGACCAACCACGATGTCAAAGCCGTGGAATACTTCATCAAGGATAAATTCGAATCGCACGGGCTATCCGATTCTGTCGAGTTCATACACTTTGGACTGACCTCCCAAGACATCAATAACACCGCTATCCCTTTCTCGTGGAAGGAAGCGTTGGAGAAAGCCTACCTCCCCCAGCTGACCACTTTGGTAGCAGCGCTAAAGGACTTGGCAGGCCAATGGGCCAAGGTTCCCATGCTGGCCCGCACGCACGGCCAACCGGCATCGCCTACCCGACTAGGCAAGGAGATACTGGTATTCGTAGAACGCCTCGAAAATCAGATCGAAACCCTAAAACAGATTCCCTACGGTGCAAAATTCGGTGGCGCTACCGGTAATTTCAATGCCCACCACATCGCATATCCCGAAGTGGATTGGGTCGCCTTTGGCAATGCTTTCGTCAACGACTCGCTAGGATTGAATCGTTCGCAAACAACGACACAAATTGAACATTACGACCATTTTGCGGCGCATTGCGATGCGCTGAAACGGATAAACACCATCCTAATCGACCTTTGTCGCGACATATGGACGTACATCTCAATGGATTATTTCAAACAGAAGATAACCAAAGGGCAAATCGGTTCCTCGGCCATGCCGCACAAGGTCAACCCCATTGATTTCGAGAACGCCGAGGGCAACCTGGGTATCGCCAATGCCTTGTTCGAACACCTCGCCGCTAAACTGCCGATTTCACGCTTACAACGGGACCTGACTGATTCAACCGTATTACGAAATATCGGCGTCCCAGTAGCCCACTCGTTGATCGCAGTGAAGTCTGCACTGCGAGGGCTCAATAAACTCATCCTGAACGAACCTGAGCTATCGGCCGATTTGGAAAAAAACTGGGCAGTCGTAGCTGAAGCTATCCAAACCATCCTGAGACGGGAGGGGTATCCAAAGCCCTACGAAGCATTGAAGGACTTGACACGGACGAACGCCGCCGTAACCCAAGAGACCATCGCCGCGTTTGTAGACGGACTAAATGTCAGTGAAAAGGTCAAAAATGAATTGAAAGCTATCACACCGGGCAACTATACCGGTATATAAATTCGGGTAGGTTTGACGAAAGGCTGACCAAACTAGCACGAATTAATTAATATATTTGTCAAATATAAGAATAGAACTATGGCTACCATTAACGTATATACCGAACGCACGCCCAATCCGGCGACCATGAAGTTCCTCGTCAACAAGTTGCTAGTCAACGGCGCTTTGGACTATCCCGACAGGGAAAAAGCACAAGAATCGCCTTTTGCTCGCGAATTATTCAAATTCAACTTCGTGAACGGTGTGTTTTTTGCAAGCAACTTCGTAACGGTTACCAAAACAGAGGATGCCGAATGGGAAGATATCGAAGCCCTACTTAAGGAGTTCGTCAAAGGTGCAGTAGAATCCGAGATACGAGTACAAGAAGTAGTAACGGATGAAAACGTGGAGTTTGAAGGTTCAGAAACCGAAGTCCGTATCCAACAGATTCTCCACGACTACGTACGCCCGGCAGTGGACCAAGACGGAGGTGCTATCGACTACCGTTCCTTTGATAACGGCGTAGTTACCGTCGAATTGCGCGGCTCATGCAGTGGATGCCCGTCGTCTACTATCACGCTAAAAGCAGGTATTGAAGGCCTACTCAAGCGCATGGTACCGGAGGTAGAAGAGGTAGTAGCCGAATCCTTGTAAACCTGTGTCGGTTTTTTTATCCATAATCCGTCTCAGTATCCATAAGACAGGACGTTCCCTTTTATTCGGTAGCCTTGTCATACTGTTGGGTGTATTCGTTGCGTGCGGTAACAATACCAACCAGAAGGAAGCGGCGGAACAGTCCACTTCGGACTCACAGCCCCATCCGCAGGCCACACAGGCCACGACCAACAATATTCTTATTTTTGGTAATAGTTTAACAGCGGGTTACGGATTGGACGACCCCAGGCTTTCTTTTCCCGGCATTATCCAACAGAAAATCGACTCCTTGGGATTGCCCTACCATGTAATCAATGGTGGGCTTAGTGGTGAGACCTCAGCCGCAGGCAAGGAGCGGATCGATTGGCTCCTCAACGAGGAAATATCGATTTTCATACTCGAACTAGGAGCCAATGATGGACTTCGTGGTCTTCCCCTAACCGAAACCCGTAAAAACCTGCAAAGCATTATCGATAAAGTCGCCACAGCCTACCCCAACGCTAAACTGGTCCTAGCCGGCATGCTCGTACCCCCCAATATGGGTAGTGACTATAGCCGGGAATTTGCCGCCATATTCCCCGAATTGGCACAAAAAAACAACATGGAACTCATACCCTTCCTCTTGGATGGCGTAGCCGGGGATCCTGCACTCAACCTACAAGACGGCATCCACCCCAATGCAGAAGGCCAGCAAATCGTTGCCGATAATGTCTGGCAGGTATTAGAACCCTTGCTGTGATATTGGGGTAAAAGCAAACACTCTAACAAACGCTAATTCAGCAGTTTGCAGACCTTACTATTTGCTGCTCACCCCCCGTCCGAGCCCAGTATATGTCGTTTATCGACACCTGTCATTTCGGGTAGTACGCGGTTCCTTTTCGTGACCTAAAAAGATTTCCCACTCCATCGGACAACTTGGCCGACCTCAGGCAGACGACAAAACATAGATAAAACATGATGCCGACAATTTGAATTGCCCTACCTGATATGTCAAATAAATAATTATCTTAGCAGGCATAATTTCAAGAACACCCCTAAAAACATGAGTGCAGACATCACAAACTTAGAAAAAACAGCCTCGCAAGTGAGGCGCGACATCGTACGTATGGTACACGCATGCCAATCCGGACACCCGGGAGGCTCGTTGGGATGCGCAGATTATTTTGTTGCTTTATACTTCAACACCATGGAGCGCAAGGAAGGCTTCTCGATCGACGGTATCGGTGAAGATCTGTTCTTCCTTTCCAACGGACATATTTCACCCGTATTTTATAGTGTCTTGGCGCGATCGGGCTATTTCGACGTTGCCGAGCTGAAGACATTCCGCCAAATTGACTCTCGCCTGCAAGGGCATCCGACCACGCACGACGGCTTGCCGGGTGTACGTATCGCATCAGGCTCGTTAGGCCAGGGTCTATCCGTCGCTATTGGTGCAGCTTTAGCCAAGAAACTCAACAAGGACGAGCACCTGGTCTATGTATTGATGGGCGATGGCGAGCAGCAAGAAGGCCAAATCTGGGAAGCAGCCATGTATGCACCACATAACAAAGTCGACAATCTCATCGCTACGATTGATTACAACGGGCAGCAAATCGACGGTTCGACCGACAATGTTTTGTCGCTCGGCGACTTACGTGCCAAATGGCTAGCTTTTGGATGGGATGTGATGGAAATGGACGGCAATGTCATGGAGGATGTAGTCAAAGGCCTGGAAGAAGCAAAGTCGCGCACAGGCAAGGGAAAACCGGTCATGATCCTAATGAAAACCGAAATGGGCAATGGTGTTGACTTTATGATGGGCACACACAAATGGCACGGCGTAGCACCTAACGACGAGCAATTGGAGCAAGCATTGGCACAACTGGAAGAAACACTGGGAGACTATTAATTTTAGATGGAAGATTTGAGACGTGAGACACAAGACAGCAAACGCTCGTCAATAAAATCTCACAACTGGTATCTCAAATCTCATATCTCACATCTCATATCTAGATAACAACATGAAAAAATACACATATACCGATAAAAAAGACACCCGCTCCGGTTTTGGGGCAGGACTATTGGAAGTAGGCAAAAAGAATGAAAACGTCGTTGCCCTTTGCGCGGACCTGATCGGCTCGCTCAAGATGGACGCCTTCATCAAGGAATTTCCCGATCGTTTTTTCCAAATAGGCATTGCCGAAGCCAATATGATTGGCATAGCCGCCGGCCTGACTATTGGTGGAAAAATCCCCTATACCGGCACCTTTGCCAACTTCTCGACCGGGCGTGTCTACGACCAAATTCGCCAATCGATCGCCTATTCCGATAAAAACGTGAAGATCTGCGCATCACATGCGGGTATCACGCTTGGCGAAGATGGCGCAACGCACCAAATATTGGAAGACATTGGCTTGATGAAAATGTTGCCCGGTATGACGGTTATCAATCCTTGCGATTACAACCAAACAAAGGCCGCCACGATCGCTATTGCCGAACACCACGGCCCGGTATACCTACGCTTTGGCCGTCCGGTCGTCCCTATCTTTACCGATCCCGATCAAAAATTTGAAATCGGCAAGGCGTGGATGGTTAACGAAGGAACCGATGTCAGCATCTTTGCCACGGGACACCTCGTGTGGGAAGCTATACAAGCCGGCGAAAAGCTGGCCGAACTGGGCATCAGTGCCGAAATCATCAACATACACACCATCAAACCACTGGACGAGGAAGCAGTCTTGAAATCCGTTGCCAAAACCGGATGTGTGGTCACAGCTGAAGAACACAACCGAATCGGCGGATTAGGCGACAGTATTGCCCAGGTTCTCGCCAAAAACAACCCCACGCCACAAGAGTATGTAGCGGTCGACGACTCCTTTGGCGAAAGTGGAAAACCGGCTGATTTAATGAAAAAGTACGGCCTGTCTGCTGACAACATCGTGGAGAAAGCCCAAAAGGTCATCAAACGAAAAAGTAAATAAGTGGTTTAACCACAACCAAGCAGCATGGAAGATGCGCATATCCTGAAACTCTTTGCCGATGAGAATACGCGAGAACAAGCGTTTTCATTGCTGCTGGAAAAATACCAGCAAAAGATCTATTGGCATATTCGTCGGCTCGTCATTGACCATGACGATGCCGACGATCTCGTACAGGACGTATTCATCAAAGTATGGAAAAACCTGGAAGGGTTTCGTGAAGATGCCCAATTATACACGTGGATATACAGGATTGCGACCAATGAAAGCCTGACTTTCCTCAAAAGGAAAAAACAACGACAGAACCTATCGTTGGATGATGACGATTCCTCTTACCTGGCCGACACCTTGGAAGACGCCTCCTATTTCAATGGCAACGAGGCACACATGAAATTGCAGCAGGCACTATTGACACTGCCCGAAAAACAACGGCTGGTATTCAACATGAAGTATTTTGATGACATGAAATACGACGAGATATCAGAAGTCGTTGGCACAAGTGTCGGGGCGCTCAAAGCATCCTATCATATAGCGGTCAAAAAAATAGAGAACTTTTTTGAGTCAAACGATTAAACCTTTGGGCAACGAATCTATCTAAAGCTATACCATGACGGATAAACACACCAATCGGAACAACAGCTTCGGCAACTTGCCGGATGACATTCGTGTGAATCCTTTTACGGTACCTGACCGTTATTTTGAGGATTTAGCGAAGCACACCATGCTACGCGCAAAATTGCGCCAAGACATGGACGAGGGTTTGGGCGTTCCTAATGGATATTTCGATACGCTGTCACAAGATATCGTGAGCCGGATACGTACCGAGGGGTTAAAAGAGCGTGCCCCGGAGTCGGGCATGGCAACACCCGAGGGATATTTCGACGGTCTATCAGCCAAGTTAATGGCTAAGATCCAAAATGAGGAAAAGAACTTGGATGACCATGCGGTACAAACCCCTGTCAGGCGGATGTGGACACGGCAATGGCTGCCCTATGTGGCGGCAAGTTTCCTGATTTTGGCCATAGGCGTGGCCACCTATATCGGAATGAACCCCAACACAGAACCCAACATAGCTACGGTGAGTAACCTACAAGCCGTACCTGAACAAGAAATTATCAGCTACTTGGAGTTGTATGCCGAGTCTGATTATATGCTTTACCAAGTAGCCCAAGATGGCGATTTGGAGGAATGGATAGGCGAAGAGTTTGACGAAGCAGATATCGAAGCGTACTTCAACAATATGATGCTATAGTGATGATGTGGAAGCAAATAGTTGGCGTTACCATGCTGTGGATATGCTGCTCGGTTGTGGTAATGGCACAAAAAAACGAGCAGTCTGATCGCTTTGCCCGAATCGAAAAAGAGAAAAAGGCGTATATTACAAAACAACTTACCCTTACCCCCTCAGAGGTACAGGCATTTTTCCCGATATACGAACAATATCGGACGGAGCTGACCATGCTGCAGCGTGAGCGTCGCCAAGTCAGATCAGGCGATAACCAAGGCCGGCAACAGCCACGGCAAAACTTGCGAAACGAACGCTTCCAGCGCGATTTATCACAAAATACGGAACGTGATATGATTGCTTTCGACTCCAAGCGCCTCGAGTTGAAAAAGAATTATCGCCAACGTTTTGCCGAGGTCATTGGACAGGCCCGTGCCTCCCAATTCTTTCAAGCGGAGGAAGAATTTAACGAATACCTGATGCGCCACCTGCAAAACCGCCGGCGTAAGCAAGGACCGAATCCCTAGCCGGAAGGCTAATCGCCGTGCCATTACGGTACACCAAATACAATGGGGATAAGCACTTGAATTATCAAAGGCTGACAGCAACTTGCGAACATCGACCCAGCCTACATTGTATAGGCAAACGTTTTTTGGTAGATTTGTACCATGCTTAGCAACCGACAATTGTTCCTACTCAATACGGCGCAAACCTCCAGTTCGCCACGTCTATTGGAAATCGAGCGCTCTGAAGGAGTGTATTTATACGGACCGGGTGGCAAGCGATACATGGATTTGGTATCCGGATTTGCCGTCAGCAACATCGGGCACCGCCATCCCCGGGTCATCGAGGCTATTCAAGAACAGCTGGATCGATACCTCCACGTGACAGTTTACGGCGAATTCGTACAGGCACCCCAAGTCAAGTTAGCGGAAAAACTCGTTTCCCTGTTACCCCCGCAACTCAACTCGGTATATTTTACCAATTCGGGAACAGAAGCAACCGAAGGCGCCATGAAAATTGCCAAGCGCTTTACCGGACGAACTGAAATCATCGCAGCTGAACGAGCGTACCACGGTAGTACACAAGGCGCCCTCAGCCTTATCGGCAATACCGAATACCATCGGGCCTATGCTCCACTCCTACCGAACATCGGGTTTATCCCGTACAACGATATGGCTGCTTTGGACGCTATTACGACCAATACCGCAGCTGTCATCCTTGAGGCCGTCCAGGGCGAGGCAGGTATTCGCGTGCCGGACGTGGCATACATGCAAGCCGTACGTCAGCGTTGTGACGAAACGGGCACCTTGCTAATTTTCGACGAAATCCAGACCGGATTTGGACGTACGGGAAAACTATTCGCATTTGAACATTACGGTATCGTACCGGATATTATACTCCTAGCCAAGGGCATGGGTGGCGGTATGCCGATCGGGGCTTTTATTGCTAATAAACCGGTTATGGATGTCATCAAAGACAACCCCATCCTCGGGCATATCACGACTTTCGGTGGCCATCCCGTGAGTTGCGCAGCGGGCTTGGCTTCATTAGAGGTCATACTTGACGAGGAGTTACCGTCGGGCGTTGAGCAAAAGGCAGCACTATTCCGTCATGAACTCCGTCACCCAGCCGTACGTGAGATTCGCGGCTTAGGCCTGATGATGTGCCTGCAATTGGATAGTTTTGCCCAAGTGGAAGAAGTGAGCCTTTACGCTGCCGAAAACGGTGTGATTATCGACTGGTTCCTGCACTGTGAAACAGCACTGCGCGTTGCCCCTCCATTGACCATTTCCGAAGCGGAAATCAAAGAGGCCTGCCGCGTTATCCGCAACGGGCTGGATCGTTTGACTTAAATTACCACCATGTTTGCCGCTTAACAAGCGACTTACCGACAATGTAACAGCATTTTATCTGAATCCGGAGTTGATACTATCCAGTGCTCTGGCTCCCGGACAGAGCTCCTCTTCAGCATAATGTACAAGGGGTGTACCCGAGGTTTTCAATGTCTCGTGCAGCTCAGGTTTCTTCGCCAAATAGATAAGTCCCGTCAGGATTTCATTTTGCTGCTTTGCAGCTTCAAGCATCTGCTTAGCCGACAGCTGATTATACGGGTCCCACTCTTGCGACAATTTATTGAGTTGCAAGATCGAACCATCATGCAAAGTTACTCGCGTGGAATCCCCTTCCGCATACGACGTAATAATTTCCTCCTCTTCGGGTATAAAATCGATGGTTGAAGTTGCCTCCATATGATCGCGCACATAATCATAGGATTTGGTGGATCCAGCGTTATTGTTGAACGTCACACAGGGCGATATGACATTGATAAAAGCCAACCCTTTGTGTTTGATCGCCGCTTTTATCAGCGGCACCAACTGCTCCTTGTCGCCACTGAAGCTCTGGGCTACGAACGAAGCCCCTAGTTCGACAGCCAAACTCGCCAAATCGATACCTTCAAATGCATTAACCGAACCTGCCTTGCTAATCGATCCGAGATCGGCCGTAGCAGAATCCTGTCCTTTGGTCAGGCCATAGCAACCATTGTTCATGACGATATAAACCATATCCAGGTTTCGCCGGATTACGTGAACAAACTGCCCCATTCCGATGGAAGCTGAGTCACCATCGCCGGACACGCCGATATAAACCAGATCCCGATTGGCTAGGTTCGCTCCGGTAGTCACACAAGGCATACGACCGTGAACGGCATTGAATCCATGCGACTTACCCAAGAAATAAGCTGGTGTTTTCGACGAGCATCCAATGCCCGACACCTTGGCAATCCGGTGTGGCGAAACATCCAATTCAAAGCATGCGAGCTGGATGGCCATCCCGATACTATCATGGCCGCAGCCCGCACACAGGGTCGACATCGCAGCTTCATAATCCTTCAGGGTATTCCCACCCCTGTTTCTAGGCGCCTTCGGATGCCTAAATGCTGGTTTTAGATAACTCATGTGAATCCCGTTGTTTGGTTGTAAAATAATTGTTGATTTGGCGCACAATGGTATCAGCCGTTATGGGCATACCATCATAATGCAATACGGGTACAAGCTTAGACGGTTCGATACCGGCTTCCATCAGCAGCATGCTCCTCATCTGCGCATCACGGTTCTGTTCGATAACGAACACCCGACGGTGGGCATCGATAAAATCGATGACCTCCGGACCGAAAGGGAAGGCTACAATGCGGATGGCATCGAGGCTGAGCCCTTCCTGGGATAGCAAATCACGTGCTTCTTCGGCCGCTTGGGTCGATGTCCCGAAAAACAGCATCCCATATCCATCCTCGCTTCGCGGATCATATACTTTCGCCTTGGGAACTTTCCCCTTGATGGTTTCCCATTTGAGAGCAAGGCGTTCCATGTTCCGCTTATAAGCGCCACTATCTTCGGTATACCGAGCATATTCATCACGTGATGTCCCCCGTGTCGTATAGGCACCTAATTGGGGATGTGCACCCGGGTTATTCCGGTAGGCAATACCATCCCCATCCACATCCAGGTATCGTCCATAGGAAACCAGTTTCTCCAGTTCCTCGGCAGTATACAGTTTGCCCCGGTCGTATCGGCGGGTATCATCCCATGCGAAGGGCCGTGTCACATAATCATTCATTCCTAAGTCTAGGTCGGTCATGACCATGACGGGTGTTTGGAACCGTTCGGCCAGGTCGAAACTTGTCGCCGTCAGCTCGAAGCATTCTGTAGGATCTGAAGGAAACAGCAGGACGTGCTTGGTATCGCCGTGGGAAGCATAAGCCGCCAGCAAAAGGTCTGATTGCTGGGTCCGTGTCGGCATCCCAGTACTCGGACCGGTACGTTGCACATCGATAAGTACGGCTGGCAATTCAGCAAAGTAAGCAAAGCCAAGAAATTCGTTCATCAAGGAAACGCCGGGCCCGCTAGTAGCTGTAAATGCCCGAGCTCCCGCCCAGGTAGCACCCAGCACCATCCCCATGGCTGCCAGTTCGTCTTCGGCCTGTACGATTGCGTAGCGGCGCTCGCCGGTTTCAACATCGACCCGATATTTTTTTGCATATAGCTCAAAAGCTTCCGCCACGGAAGTGGAGGGCGTAATGGGATACCAAGCGACGACCGTTGCGCCACCATACACGGCACCTAACCCGCAACCTAGGTTCCCGTCGACCATGATCGAATCGCCCAACAGATCACGCCGCTCCAAGCGGAAAGGTAAGGGATGCTCCACGTGCGTGCGAACGTAGTCAATCCCTAGCCTCAACGCTTTCAGATTATCGTCCAGTAGGTGTGGTTTCTTACCAAACTGCTCAGTCAGTAAACGTTCGATTTCGTTCACATCCAAATCCAGCAAAACGGCCACGCCTCCTACATAAATGATATTCTTCAACAGTTGCCTGATACGGGGATTGGTAAATGATCGATTTGCCATTTCTGTCATCGGGATCCCGATATAGCTAATATCATCGCGGACCAGGCTATTGGCCAGCGGTTTGGTACTATCATATATGAATGCGCCCCCCGGTTTCACGGATGCGACGTCGCGCGGCATGCTCTGCGGATTGACACATACCATCAGATCCACCCCTTCCCTCCTCCCCAAGTATCCTTCCTCACTGACACGGACTTCGTACCATGTGGGGAGACCCTGAATATTAGATGGGAAAATATTTTTTGGCGAGATGGGGATTCCCATCCGAAAAATCGCTTTGGCAAATAAGTTATTGGCACTGGCTGAACCGGTTCCGTTAACGTTGGCAAACCGGACAACGAAATCATTGATTCCTGCGCGTTGTGTCATGCTATTTAATTAATTCTTTGGATATCGATGGCTTTTGTAGTCTGGTAGAGAAACTTCTGCATGTCCCATGCTGCCGTTGGGCACCGTTCGGCACAGAGGCCGCAGTGCAAGCACACGTCTTCATCCTTGACCATCACGCGGCCGGTCTGCAAGGCAGGTGATACCAGCAGGTCTTGTTCGGTGTTGAGGGCCGGCACGATTAGCTGCTGGCGCAAAATGTGTTCCTCAGCATTCGGGATGAACGTAATACATGACGTGGGACAAATATCCATGCAGGCATCGCATTCGATGCAACGATCTGCGGTAAACACGGTTTGTACGTCGCAATTCAAGCAGCGCATAGCCTCGCAATAGGCATCATCCAAGTCAAAACCCAGCTCCACTTCCCGCTTTCGGTCGGTCATCGTCACAGCCTTATCTTCCTGCGGCACAATGTAACGTTGGTCGACAACCACGCCACTATCGTAGCTCCACTCGTGGATACCCATTTTTTGACTAAATAGGTTCGTATTCGGAGCCGGTCGGTCTTGGGTATCTTGTTTTTCGCAATACAGGTGGATGGACACCGCTGCCTCGTGGCCATGGGCAACAGCGGTAATGACATTCTCGGGGCCAAAGGCTGAATCCCCACCAAAAAACACGCGCGGCAATGTCGATTGAAATGTTTTGCGGTCTACTTTGGGCATGTCCCACTCGCCAAACTCCAAGCCGAGGTCGCGCTCAATCCACGGAAACGTATTTTCCTGCCCAATCGCGATCAGCACTTCATCCGCCTCAATAAATACCGGTGGTTCGTCTGTTGGCACCAACGAACGCTTGCCATTGGCATCGTAATGCGCTTCCACTTTTTGGAAAGTCATGCCTTGCAATTTACCATTTTCGACTTCAAATGTCAGTGGCACGTGGTTATTAAAAAAGGCAACATCTTCGTGCATGGCATCCTCTTTTTCCCATGGGGATGCCTTCATCTCCTCGTAGGGGCTTCGGACCACGACTTTGACGTCTTTTCCTCCCAATCTCCGAGCCGTACGGCAGCAATCCATCGCCGTATTCCCGCCTCCTAAAACAATAACCTTCTCACCTATAGAATGAGTGTGTTCAAAAGCGACGCTGGCCAGCCATTCGATGCCGACATGGATAAACTCCGCCCCTTCCTGCCTACCGGGCAGCTTGGGCAAATCACGGCCTTTAGGTGCGCCCGTGCCTACAAACACCGCATCGTAGTCCTTTTCCAGTAACGCTTTCAAGCTGTTGACTCGTGTTTTGAAATGGGTATGGATACCCAGATCCAAGATATAACCGACCTCCTCATTCAGGACCTCTTCGGGCAGCCGAAACGCCGGTATTTGGCTACGCATCATCCCGCCCCCAGCAGCATGCTCATCAAAGAGATGAAGTTCGTAACCCAACGGTGCCAAATCTCGGGCTACGGTAAGTGAGGCGGGTCCTGCACCGATCAATGCTATCTTCTTTCCATTAGCAGCAAATGGCCCGGCGGGCATGTACTGGCGCACGTCGTCTTTTTGGTCGGCCGCCACTCGTTTGAGTCTACATATCGCAACAGGCTCTTCCTCAACCCGGACCCGCCGGCAAGCGGGTTCACACGGGCGGTCGCAAGTACGTCCCAAAACACCGGGAAACACATTGGACTCCCAATTGATCATATAGGCCTCGGTATACTTGCCGGCAGCAATCAACCAGATGTATTCAGGTACGGGCGTATGAGCGGGGCAGGCGTATTGGCAGTCCACTACCTTGTGGTAGTACTCTGGATCGGCTACATTAGTCGGTTTCATCATAATCAACAACGCTTAAGGCTGCACATCGGGAAGATCTTCTGCTACGCTACACAAACTATCGTGCGCTACGATACCACAATCTACCCCATATCTGGAATTGAATAGCAATAGCCCTTGTTGTTTGGTGCAATCTAAAGACATGGTTTCCCAATAATTTAGCTTACTAATCGGTTATAATTACAGCAAATAACGGCTATACCGAGCAATAAAGCAAGGGTAGCGCTACGCTTCATACCAAATATAGGAAGATTGTGGTGGAATTGGTAATTTTTAGGGGAATTGGCCGGGGGAGTCCCATTAATTTTAATGCGTTTGCCCTAAAAAACGGCGCATCAATTTGCAGGAATGCCATATATTTTGTAATTTGTTTCTATACGATCAGGTTGAGATGAGCCATACATTATCTCGTCTAGCTGTTTATCCCACGGATTTGCAACGGATCACGGGTCAGAGTACCAGAAACTGCCAACGTGTCCTTAGCAAGATGCGGGATACGTTCGGGCTGGAAAAGCACCAGCATGTGACAGTTTACCAAGCGGCTGAGTACACAGGAATCCCGGTAGCGGAACTTATTAAACACATGCGCTAATCACAGTCCGGACAGTCGGCAGGCAAGGTCTGCCGGAACAGCAAAAGTCTTTTGGGTTACCACGGCGGCGATGGGCCGCCGTGGTTGTTTTACCCGATACGGACAGGGGCTAAACCAAAAGTCCGCCTATTCCACCCTATAGGATAGCCTTTCCCACCTATCGGTTACACATACCGACCTATTGGATGCACATACCGGTATACCGAATACACCTACCCACCCATCGATCACACTTTCCGACACACCGGATAGCCCGTCCGACCTATCGGTTACGCATTCCGACCTACCGGATTCACTTTCCGGCACACCGGATAGCCCGTCCCACCTATCGGTTAAACATTTCGACCTACCGGATTCACTTTCCGGCATACCGGATAGCCCGTCCCACCTATCGGTTACACATTCCGACCTGCCGGATTCACTTTCCGACATACCGAATATACTTTCCCACCTTATGAATTGCCCGTTATTTCCGACGACAAATGCGACAAATACGACAAATGCGCCAAAAACGACAAAAGCGACAAGCGCTAATTATTTACTCCCGAACTTTATTTATACACACATCCCGAACAGGTGTGTGCAATAAGGTATAAATAAAAAAAAACTACTATGAAAACATCACGGCATTGGGTACTTCAACCGCCTTAAGCGGACACGGCAGCAGGGTGTTGCCAACTAGAGATAACGAACTGGACTTTTCATTTTTATCATTTACTTAATCTTTACTTTTTATCGACATGAAATATACAAGAGCATTAGGCGGCTTCAGAGATATGCGAGATGCCGAATTATTACGCAGAGCCTTAGCAATCTTAGAAGCCATGGAAAGCAACCTGGGTATTTTTACAAACCCCACACCTCCTTTATCCGAAGTACAGGATGCCACGGACGATTACCGTGCTAAGCTGGTGGTAGCCAGCCAAACCAAAGGGCTGTATGACATCAGCTTGAAAAACGAAGCTCGGCAGGCATTGGAAAACATCCTGCAGCGACTAGCCTTCTACGTGAACACCCTGGCCGACGGGCACCTGCCCACGCTATATGCCTCGGGCTTTCTCATTACTCCACCCCGCATCATGGGCTTGCACCCCAGCGTACCGGAACGGCTGCGTACAGCCGATGGTCCGGTTAGTGGCTCCATGCGGTTTGACTTTGGCAAAGTAGCCGGGTCAGGTATATCCTATGAATACAGCCTGGCCCAAGAGCCGGAAGATGGAGCTCCGCTACAATGGGACGATCCAGTGTACACGAGCTCCTCACGCAACAACGTCATCCATAATTTGCAGCGCAAGACAGAGGTATCGATACGCGTACGTGCAGTTAACGCCAACGGCGTAAGCGACTGGAGCGATCCGATACGACATATCGTGCGTTAAACACGTATGGTACCTGCCCTAGCACAGTCGTTGGGTTACTGGGGCTGTTCCCTCTGTTTGCCATAAAACAGCTGGGGACAGCCCCTTTTTTCAAACTTATCGTATTCCTTCTTCGTTTGGTAATCCAAGTCTTTCCGGTCGACCACGAACAACACCTTTTCGATGAAGGGTAGTTTGCTTACTAGATGGGCCGTTTTGAACGATGTGAGCATTTGCTCCCCGTGGTATGCCAAATATAACCGCCGGTGTCTATACTGCCATACTTTTTGTACTGATGGGAAACCTTGATTTCCTTAAAATCCGCTCGGTGGCCACGATTTGGTACGGACGCATGACCAGCAACAATTCGTCGGACGTGAACACGCAATATTTCGTCAGGGTATTCAGTACGCTGTGCTTGGAAAAAAGTCTTCCCAAAATCCATCAAATCCATGATAGGCTCATTATTAGCCTCCACCCACCAGGAGGCAAACTCATAGCTGTGGCCGGTTTTGTTTTTTTAATAGCGGTTTCCCTGTCTTCTCCTTGATGTGCGTATGGCGCGTGGTATTGCTGTAGTACTTCGTGAGCGTACAGTTTGAAATCACGAAAAGCTGTACGTATTCAAACAAACCCCTAGCGGCCCAAAACGATTCCCGACTGTAACGGTTAATCTGGTTGAAGGCCTCCTTCAGGCTGACGCCTGGTTTCTTTTAATGCTTCCAATTGTACCCGTAGATTGACGATAAGATCCTGTTCGGTTCTAATGGGGAGGAACGCATAGGCTCGGTTTTCCAGCGATTGAACAAAGTCCTTTTCCAACTCAGCTTACGACTGGCAAGACTTCTCACGTTTGTACTCCGTGATGTATTCGGTCACAACAGTACTTTCTGGATTTTCAGCTATCGTGTGGTATAACTTCATGTCGATTTCGTGTAGCAGTGTATCTTTCCCATTAAGGTTCAACCCGTTGAATCATTAAAAATCTCATGCAGTTTTTGCTGGAGTATTTTTTTATCCGGCAACTGTGTTTTATATTCGGACACCATGGTTGGGGACAGGCTCCGGCTTAACGCATATTCCACCACCTCGCTATCCCTGTCCTTACACAGCAAAACACCAATACTTGGCTTTTCATGCGTTCTCTTCACATCCCGATCCAGCGCCTCCAGATAGAAGTTCAGCTGCCCCAAATGCTCGGGCTTAAACTTATCGGCTTTCAGTTCAAACGCGACCAGACATTGCAGGCCTCGGTGATAAAACAACAAATCGATGTAGAAATCAGTATTCCCTACCTGTACCTTATATTCCTCGCCTACAAAAAGGAAATCTCTACCAAGTTCCAGAATAAAGTCTTTCATCTGGCGAACGAGCCCTTTTTGAAGGTCATTTTCCGAATATGGTTCGGGCAGGTTGAGGAATTCCAGGACATAATTATCTTTAAACACATCTGTCATGTCCGCTTTAACTCCTATCGGGGCCGCCGGAAGTTTTGAACGGCCTAGCATAGTACGTTCAAACAGACTTGAGGAAATCTGACGCTCAAGTTCCCGAAAACTATAACTTTCCCGTTTGCAAGCTTTGAGATAAAACTCTCTTTCCTCGACGGATTGGCATCGTGAAAAGATAGCTAGATTATGAGACCAGCTAATTTCTCTCAACAGTGTTGAGAGTTTTGGATAGTCTTTGTACGCTTCATAAAACTGCTTCATCCGCCATAGGTTTTTGTCGGAGAAACCTCTGAGTGTCGGATCCGTTTGCCGGATATACGCCGCCAGTTCCTTCACGACCGACTGCCCCCAATCGCTGGCTTCCACTTTTTGGCTAATGTGCTCCCCGATATTCCAATACAGGTTAATAAGCTCCGTATTGACGGCCTTGATGGCCTTGCTTCGAGCCTGTCTTATTAATTGGATAATATCTGAAAACCGCTGGTCTGTCGTGTCTCGTTCATTAATTAGAGGCCATTTTGTCAAATGCCAACAGTTTGGATCGGTAGTATTGATATTGTTGCCTACGCATCAACGCTGCTCCTTAGATCGTTTGCAATCTGCCATATCGCACGATGTAGCTCGTCACGTTCTTCTTCTTTACTCATTTATTCGGCTACGCTAAACTTAAATAGCCTGCTTGATTAGGCTCATGATATATTCCAAATTTGCCGTATCGGTTACAATCAGTTCATAATCTCCGTTGCCCCAATGCCCGATAGAAGAAACATCACGGGCCAATCCTTTGGGATCGTCCAATTCCCCGATCTTAAGGTTAATCCAGATTTTCAGGCTGGATTTCAAAACACAAATGTCGGCAAATATTTTGCCCTCTTTGGTGAAGTCGATTTCTTTTTTCTTTGGCTTGATGTCGACGTCATGCCCCAAGTTTGAAATGGCTTGTTTAAACGCCTCGTAGAGTTCGAGAATGTCATCCGTTTTACCTACCAGATGGGCTTCCTCCGTATACACTTTCACTTCTTTTGAAACCTTATCCAATTCGGAATTGGATACTGTTTGGATAGTTTTTATGGTTGGTGCACCCTTTGATTTCCGGATGGGGTTAACCACAATGATATCCCTTTCATATTGTTTGAGTTCCCAGAGTTCAATGGGCAGATCCTTAAAGTTGGATGCCTGCTTCTGAAAATTGGTAAAGGAGGGCGACACGAAGATAACCTTCGTTTGTGACCAATCCACATCCGAACGCCTAAGATTCTCCTGCTGGGATTCGTTGTACTCAACGATAAACTCGGCCTTATTTTCAAGCATGAGATTAAGGTATGACACACCTTGATCAACCACGGAGAAATTACGTTCTCTTTTGAACTCGATGATAACAAAAGATTGGCTACCCGAATCAAAAGCCAATGTATCCAATCGGTGGGATTTAACGACGAATTCCGACTTAATTAATCGAAGTCCAGTAATTACCTCTAGATTAGCTTCAAAAAGCTTTTGCATGTCTTTTTACAACTTAAAAGGCTTCTCTTTTAA
The DNA here is from genome assembly GCA_964643235.1 of uncultured Sphingobacteriaceae bacterium. Lineage (GTDB taxonomy): Bacteria > Bacteroidota > Bacteroidia > Sphingobacteriales > Sphingobacteriaceae > CAYRGQ01. The sequence goes on from CAZXSL010000014.1 coordinate 26,516, forward strand.
GCTTGTTAATTGATTTTTGGTCTGGGTAAAAAGTTGCATGGACTAGCCGATTCGGTCTTAACTATTACAAGATGGCTCCAAAATACAAAATTATTGGATAACCCAGTTATAATGGATGCACGATAAAAATCCGTTCATTCATTTCGACGACACGAGGAGGAAACCTGCCTACGGCCAGGAATCTAAGAACTTATTTCTGTCCAACCATAGATATCTCCTCCTAGCGTCGTCGATATGACGATATAGTTTAAGGTGGATTTTCCCTAATAACGGAAATATGGAAAATCTTTCATGCATCCAGTTATAATCGCCCTCTAAATGGATGCAGCGGGCGACTAAGTGGATAGTCATACCTTATATGGGGTTAGCATCTTTATAACTAAAACCCCAAAACCTTTTCGCTCCTACAAAATAAGGCTTATATTCGCATGGCCGACGTTTTCACCATTGATAAGGAGAACGTTAGCAATCCAATCGATATAAAGTATGAGAACAGTAGCGGAACTTCCCCATCCTAATTTTAAAATCACCATCTTTTCGATGAACCAAAAATTCATCATCAAATTCGAACAAGGCACCTTGGAGCAAGTCTACAAGATTAGCGAAATGGACGTGATTGACGGCGTAAACGGTGTCTTCCAATTGATCGATGAGGAATTCAGCCAAGCCGTTTCCGCTCGTTTTGACGAAATGCGGCAGGCATTCATTGCTGCGTACAAACGGCATGAATAAACAAACGGGCGCCGATAGCCCTTAAGTGTTCCGAGACCTTTTTGCAGTGCCGTAATTCGATTGAAAGCATTCTTTGGGTTTGAATTGTTTGCAACGAAATAAAAATAATATTATCAATTATTCTTTTTTTCATTGAAATGATTGAAATTTTTATAAATTTGCAGCTTGCAATCGATTTATTTATTAATACATGTCTCGTTATTTTAAATCTTTCATGGATTGGGTTACTGAACGCAACCCCAACCAACCTGAATTTATCCAAGCGGTCAAAGAAGTGATGGAGGACGTCATCCCCTATATCGAAACCAACAACAAAGAGTTGATTGAATGTCGGCTCTTGGAGCGTTTGGTCGAGGCGGAGCGTGCCATCTCTTTTCGGGTAACCTGGATTGACGACAAAAACCGGGTGCAGGTTAATCGGGGTTATCGTATCCAGATGAACAGCGCATTGGGACCATACAAAGGTGGGCTTCGTTTCTCGCCTACGGTCAACCTAAGTATCCTCAAGTTCCTTGCTTTTGAGCAGACATTCAAAAACAGCCTGACGGGCCTGCCATTGGGCGCTGGTAAGGGTGGTGCAGACTTCGACCCGAAGGGCAAGTCGAATAATGAGATTATGCGTTTCTGCCAAAGCTACATGACGGACCTGTATCGCCATATCGGTGCCGAGACCGACGTGCCGGCGGGCGATATTGGCGTAGGCGAGCGTGAGATCGGCTACCTTTTTGGGCAATACAAGCGACTTCGAAACAACTTTACCGGTGTATTGACAGGCAAAGGAGCGGTATGGGGTGGTAGTTATATCCGGCCTGAAGCCACAGGATACGGGCTTCTGTACTTCGTCGAACAGATGCTGTACGAAAATGGGGATACGCTGAAAGGAAAAACCGTAGCCATATCCGGTGCGGGAAACGTGGCTTATTTTGCCGCACTAAAAGCAATATCACTTGGCGCCAAGGTCATCAGTATTTCGAACAGCACAGGCACTATACACGACGAAAGCGGTTTTAACTTGGAAAAACTGGATTATGTCAATTCACTCAATCGCGATTTGGGAAAATATCCGGAAAAATACCCGTCCACGTTCCTAGCTGGCCAGAAACCATGGAAACTGAAATGCGATATCGCCCTCCCTTGTGCAACGCAAAACGAACTGGACGCCGACGACGCCAAAGCCTTGGTCAAAAACGGATGCCAATGCATTGCCGAAGGAGCCAATATGCCTTCGACCGATGAAGCGATTAAAGTGATCATGAAGAGCAATATCTTGTACGCACCGGGCAAGGCAACAAACGCCGGCGGCGTAGCTGTATCAGGGTTAGAAATGTCACAAAACCGCTTGGGTCAGCAATGGACTTCTGAGAAAGTGGACAGCAGACTCAAAAAAATCATGCACGACATCCACGATATCTGTGTACATTAC
>CAZXSL010000015.1:0-12195 GCA_964643235.1 uncultured Sphingobacteriaceae bacterium
AAGCTTCGTTGATAGCATCGGCCAACTCGCCGGTGGGCTCGCCACCACCATTAGGCGATAATACGGTCCAAAACAATGAGTGGTTATAGTGCCCACCGCCGTTGTTACGGACGGCTGCCGAATATTTGGAGATGTTCTTGTTGATTTCTTCCAATGAAAGGTTCGCAGCATCAGTGCCTTCAATCGCCTTGTTCAGGTTGTCTACATAGGCCTTATGGTGTCTACCGTGATGGATTTCCATCGTTTCTTTGTCAATATGTGGTTCAAGTGCGTCTGCAGCGTATGGTAACGCTGGTAATTCGAATGCCATAGTGTTATAATTTAATTAAGTGAATCAATATACTTTACTAAACAATAATAACAAAAATTTATGATATTTTGTTTGGAAAATGTCGTTTATGACCGTCTTCGGATAATCGATTCCGTTTTCAGGGCTTTGCAGGACCCAACCCCTATACAGCAAGCGTGCCGGTTTTGTGTCCTACTGAGAGCTGTAAGATGCGTTGTTTGATGGCATTTGCATCGTATCCACAAAGGTTCCAGAGTTCGGCTTGCTCGCCATGCTCAACGATTTCATCTGGGATACCCAAGCGGATAACCTGCGCCTGATATTGGTTATCAGCCATGAATTCCAATACTGCACTACCCATGCCGCCTTGAATACATCCGTCTTCCACCGTAATCACTTTTTTGAATTTCTTGAATACCTCATGGAGCAAGTCCCGGTCAAGCGGCTTGACAAAGCGGAGGTCGTACAATGCCGGATGGATGCCTTCTTCATTGAGTTGCAAGCAGGCTTTGACGGCTTCGTTCCCGATATGCCCTATGGTCAGGATAGCTACGTCTTCGCCATCGAAAATCTTGCGTCCTTTCCCTATCTCGATGGGTTTGAGCGGACGGCGCCAGTCGGGCATAACCCCTTGTCCGCGCGGATATCGGATAACAAAAGGGCCCATATTATCCTGTTGGGCGGTAAACATTAAATTACGGAGTTCTTCCTCATTCATGGGAGCCGATACCACCAAGTTAGGGATGCAACGCATGTAAGCGAGGTCATAAGCTCCGTGGTGCGTGGGTCCGTCCGCACCGGCCAGCCCGGCACGGTCGAGACAGAATACCACATTCAGTTTTTGCAGGGCCACGTCATGGATCACTTGGTCATATGCACGCTGCATGAAGCTGGAATATATATTGCAAAACGGCACCATGCCTTGCGTAGCTAGTCCGGCAGAGAACGTGACGGCATGCTGTTCGGCAATGCCGACATCGAAAGCCCGGTCGGGCATGGCCTTCATCATGATATTCATAGATGAGCCGGAAGGCATGGCGGGTGTAATACCCATGATCTTATCGTTTTTTTCGGCCAATTCCACTAAGGTATGTCCGAAAACATCCTGGTATTTTGGTGCTACTGGTTTGTCGCTCTTGGTCTTCTTGATTTCTCCAGTAATCTTGTCAAACAAGCCGGGTGCATGCCAAGTCGTCTGATCTTGCTCGGCGAGTGCATAGCCTTTGCCCTTAACTGTCACGCAGTGCAGGAGTTTGGGGCCGGGTATTCCTTTCAGGTCTTCGAGCACCTTAGCCAATCGTTTCACGTCATGCCCGTCAACCGGTCCAAAATAGCGGAAGTTCAGGGCTTCGAACAAGTTGCTCGTGCTGTCGAGGAAGGTACTTTTGATGCTGCGTTCAAGGGTTTTCATGATTCCCATCGCATCCGGGCCTTTTTCGGAAATCTTGGCCAAAACGTGGGCCAGATCGTCACGGAACCGATTCCAAGGTTTGGAGGTCGTGATGCCTATTAGGTATTCCTTTAGTGCGCCCACGTTGGGGTCTATCGACATGCAGTTGTCATTAAGGATAACCAACAGGTTGGACTTTTCGATACCGGCATGGTTCAGTGCCTCGAAGGCTAAGCCGGCAGTCATGGCACCATCGCCGATTACCGCCACATGCTGTCGATCGGTCTCGCCCTTGTAATGCGAGGCAACGGCCATACCGAGGGCTGCGGAAATCGAAGTGGATGAATGGCCAACGCCGAATGCGTCGTACTCGCTTTCTTCCCGTTTGGGAAAACCACTGATACCACCCAACATTCGGTTAGTGTGGAATTGGTTGCGTCGCCCAGTCAATATCTTGTGTCCGTAAGCTTGGTGGCCCACGTCCCACACCAGTTGGTCATACGGCGTGTTGAGTACATGGTGCAGGGCAACGGTTAGTTCGACCACACCCAAACTTGCAGCAAAATGGCCGCCATAAGTGGAAACCACATCAATGATGTATTGCCGTAGTTCGTCAGCTAAAGTGACCAGCTCGTTGCCATCAAGCCCCTTTAAGTCCGCAGGGGAGCTTATACGCTGCAAAATATGACCTATTTTATCATCCATGGTGTATGTTCTTTGTTAGAAATGGAGATTGCTACAAAATAAAGCAAAATTTCTTACAATAAGTTGCCCGGTACTTTGTTCGGTTTGGTAACGGGCTTCTTGATTTTTATTTGGACAACCGTAGGTTGCTTATAGCTAGCCTATTAGTGGGAGGTTCCTTATGCCTGATGACCAGTAATTGATAACAAAGCGCTTTGGAATATGTTTGTAGTCCGGATAAGGTTCCAGTTTGGGTTTACTTGCTTAGGAGAGTCGAGTACCACAAAATACCATAAAACGGAACTCAATGCCTACTTGTGATGGCAGATAGGCTTAATTACGATTGCGTAATATGCTATACGCACTACGTAAAACTAAAACCTATCCTGTATCTTTGCATCTGATTATGGCAATACAACACGATAACGGGCAGCATGCTTACCAGCGATACGGCACATACCTGCGTGAGAAATACGATGGCAAACGGGTGTTCAAAATCATTGTGGACGGGCATTTTACCTGCCCTAACCGCGATGGTAGCAAAGGTTATGGCGGCTGTACTTATTGTAATGTAGACTCATTCACGCCGGATTCCGCACGGAAGCTACCTACTATGCAGGAGCAGGTGGAAGAGGGAGTACGGCGTGCCGTGAACGGGTATGGTGCCGAACGGTTTATCGTGTATTTCCAGCCTAATACGAATACCTACGCCCCTGCGCATTATCTGAAAGCCCTGTATGACGAGGCCTTGGCCGAAGCCGAACGTATTGTGCCTGGGCAAGTCGTCGGTTTATCTGTAGGTACGCGGCCGGATTGCATCGACTTTGAGAAGGTCGCCTTGTTGGAAAGCTATACCGATCGTTATGACGTGGATTTGGAAATGGGTATGGAGTCTATTTATAACGATACGCTCAACCGGATCAACAGAGGTTGCTCGCACGAGGAGCTGGAATCGGCGTTGGAACTGATGAAGGATAGTCCGGTCGACGTGTGCGTGCATACAATTTTTGGTTTTCCCTGGGAATCCCGGGAAATGATGCTCCGCTATGCCGATGAGATCAACCGGTTTCCGCAGATAAAGTTTGTGAAGCTCCACCATCTCCACATTGTGGAAGGATCAATCATGGGGGTGCATTACAAGCGGGAACCTTTCGAGCTGTTTAGTTTGGAAAGCTATACGGATTTTCTATGTGAATTCATCCCGCTCCTGCGTTCCGACATTGTCATCCAGCGCCTGTTTGGCTTGGCTGACCAAGAACTCCTGATTGCTCCGCACTGGGATAAGGGTAAGTCTGCTGTACAGACGTATATCGACAAAGAGTTGGAAAGTCGGAAGGCTATCCAGGGGAGCCGGTGTACTATCGTATTATCTGATTTAGGCTAGCTAGCGCATCATCTTCGATAGCTGCTGGGTTTTTTAACCGGTATCAGAATGTCTTGTTTAAAAGCTTGTTGCTGCTACCGCGACGACTTAGGATAGTTTTGTTTTCCTCCCTATCTAAGCATCCCTGTCAAAAAAGTTTAAATGGTTCTCCGACCGGTCCGGGTTGTAGTGGGGATATTAATCTGCCAAGATCTTTTTCAAATCGGCTGGTGAATACCGGACTGATTTCAATGTTTTTCGATCTTCGGTGCGGTATACAAGATATAATCCGTCCTGTTCCTCGTAGTAGCAGGGGGTGTTGCGCACCTCAGAATAGTACCTAACGGTTTCCTCGGCTTCCTCGATAGTCTTGCATGCCTTGCTCATATTGGAGCGCTGTACCTCGTCAAATAAGGCACTAAACTTGTCAGCCATCCCGAATTCCAATACTGCACCTGAGAGCACGTATTGGATATCACATAGGGCGTCGGCTATTTCTACCAAATCTTTATCGGCTATGGCTTCTTCCAGTTCCTTCAGTTCTTCGGCGATAAGGGAAACCCGCAGTTTGCACCGTTGTTCGTCGGGGATTGTCGGCTTATCCAAGATGGGGTGTTTGAACGTCTTGTGGAATTCAGCAACGGAAGTTAGGGATTTGGGATCTGTCATGGTGCTAAAATAGTAAATTCCTCTGATATGCGGTGATACACTAATTGCTGTTATTTGGTGAAATGCTTGAGTTGGATGATTTCCCTGTCCGTCAGGTACCGCCACCGGCCACGCGGTAGGTCTTTTTTGGTCAAGTGGGCATAAACGACCCGATCGAGCTTGATGACTTCGTAACCGAGATGCTCGAAAATTCGCCTTACGATTCGGTTTTTGCCGCTATGGATCTGTATGCCGATTTCGCGTTTGCTGGCTCCTTGCACGTAGCTGAGGTCGTCGGGTTTGACAAAACCATCTTCCAATTCGAGACCGAAGGCAATCTTGTTAAAGTCTCCTTGGGTCAGGTTTTTACTCAGTTCGACTTGGTATATCTTACTGATGTTGTTGCGTGGATGGGCCAGTTTTTCGGCTAAGTTGCCGTCGTTTGTCATCAAAAGGAGACCGGTCGTATTGCGGTCTAGGCGGCCTACTGGATATATTCGTTCGTTAGTTGCTTTGGTTACGAGATGCATTACCGTCCGTCGTTCCTGTGGGTCGTCAGTAGTGGTAATGTAGTCCTTTGGTTTGTTTAACAAGACATAAACCAATTTTTCCCGCTTTAGTCGTTCGCCGTTATAGCGTATTTCGTCCTTGGCTGGATCCACTTTTGTGCCTAGTTCGGTTACCACTTCGCCATTGACGGAAATTACGCCTGCCTCGATCAGTTCATCGGCCTTGCGGCGTGAGCATATCCCTGCATTGGCAATGTATCGGTTAAGCCGGATTAGGCCGTCGTTTTCGGGAGCCTTAGCATAGTCGCGGTTGCTTTGCCCGGGTGTGTCCAATCTGCGCTTGCGTACTCCGGCCTTACCACGGCTATCCGAATCGAATCGGGGCCGATCGTCCCTGTGCCGTCGCCCCTCAAATTTGCTACGATTGTCTGATTCAAATCGAGGGCGGTCATCCCGCTGTCGGCGGTCGTCCGAAAATGGGCGCTTTCCCCGCTCCTTAAACCGGTCGCCACCCGGACCATCCTCACGCCTTTTTGGCGCATCACGAAATGGCTTCCCGGATTTGGGTTTGAATGTCGGCCTGTCCTCGGGGGTACGTTTGCCGTAGGGAGATTCACTATCTTCTCGGTAGCCCCGCTTCTGGTTTGGAGCGTAGGGTTTGGAGCGTCTGGGCTTGCCGGATTTGTCGTCGCGACTATTCCTTCTGTTGTTAAATGGCATGATCGTTGATGCTTTTACAAGACAAGCTGCAAAGGTAGGTAAAATATGCTGTTAATTGATCGCAAGCGTATTTTTTATGTTGAAAATAACCTGTTAAGATATGTTAAATGTCTGGTGTTTGCAATACGTTTTTCGTAACTGTTTGTAAATTAGGATGATATTTTTTACCTTTGCACCCAACTTTTTAATCAAGGTAAGTTTCGCCCTCATTTTGAGGCCGGATTTATCAGAAAAGGAGCTGAATGATAAAAAAGCAATTACTGTGTAGCAGTATTGTTCTTATGCTTGTGGCCGCAGCCAAGTTGTATTCGTATAATAAGGCATCAGGTGCTAATGACATCGTAGCGGACGCAAGAATGGCAGAGCGGATGGTGAGTGAAATGAGGGCGTCTTTGCCCAGTGCAGAAGAAAAGGCCAGCTCGTTATACTTGGCCACATTGAGTTTTGCCGACAAAGAGCTACCCACGGACGACGAGCGAGTCGAAAGCACCATTCGACGTCATCTCCGTAGCTTGTCCTATCGCAATACGCATACATACCAATTGCATCGCCAGGCAGCGTCTTCCCTGCCCCAGATAGCGGCGATACTGAAACAGTATGGTATCCCAGAGGATTTTAAGTACATTCCGTTAATTGAGAGTGGACTACAGCAAGGGACTTCTTCTCATCGGGGTGCATCCGGATATTGGCAATTTATGCCAGCAACAGCGCGTTCGTTTGGACTACGGGTCGACGATGTGGTGGACGAAAGGCAGGATTTAGCAAAATCTACGCATGCTGCCGCACGTTACCTCAAGCAGCTGCACCGCGAGTTTGGAGATTGGACGCTTGTAGCTGCTGCTTTTAATGTTGGCGAAGGGAGACTCCAAAGAGCGATGAAGGCCCAAAACCAAGGTGATTACTTCAAATTGCGAATTAATAAGGAAACCGATGCATACGTCTATAAACTGGTTTCGATGAAAGCGATTATCGAGCACCCCGATAGGCATGGCTACACCCGCGGGCGCACCATTATGGCACAAGCCCGGTTAGAGGCTGGTCACGATGGGGATATCAACCGGATTTAATCCGCACGGATTGTGTTGAAAAGAAAATAAAAGAGGCTTCGGATACGTCACCCGAAGCCTCTTTTATTATACGTGTATTAGCCCTATTTATGGCTCCTAGCGCAAATCGATGATCTCCATACCAGGGTACGCCTGCTGGCTAAATGTAAATTTGCCGGCGGCAATCGTCGGATTTGGTATTAGATTCTTGATCTCATAGATATAACGGCTGCCGTTTTTATCGAAGACCGTGACGTCACGAATCAAGTTGTCTGCTTTGTTGATTCGGATTTTGATTTTAAAATACTGCGATTTGCGGGGTTCTTCGGGTGATAGTTCCACGACGTGGAGTGCCAAGCCGCCCTCACGTTCGTCAGCGGCTGTAACGTGCTTGTATCCCGAATTGAAAAACGAGAAAATATTCGTTGGCGACACCGATTGCCCGGAATCGTCCACATCCGACACGTGCACTTCTTTGACTTCCTTTAAGATTGTCCACTGCGATTTCCCGTCACTAATCAAATCTTGCTCTGACATGCTGATGTGGTACTTGTTTGAACCCGCCTGCATCAGCAGCGTACCGTTATCTGAATAGGCCGTGCCCGTTTGGTTTGCTTGGCTGGCTTTGATGGAAAAATCAGCCCGTATGGTCTGGTATCCGGCATATTGCTTGGATACTTTATCAAGTAAGGCCGTAGCCGCCGGGTCGTTTTGGGCCCTAGCCGGAGGGGTATTTGCACCGATAAGCAATATGAAAAATAAGAACCCTGCTATCCTGTACCGTTGTATATTCATTGTGTTCATGTAAAGTCTTTACTTAAGACTATCCAAAAACTGTTCCAATGAATATTCGTCGGGGTATAAAACTTCTCGGGCTTTGCTACCCTCAAACGGGCCGACTATGCCAGCCGCTTCGAGCTGGTCGATGATTCGTCCTGCCCGGTTGTAGCCGAGTTTCATTTTGCGCTGGATGAGGGATGTGGAGCCCTGTTGGTGCATAACTACTAGGCGAGCTGCTTCTTCAAACTTCGGGTCGCGGTCATTGATGTCAAAATCGGAAGAGCCGCTTTCGGCATTTTCGTCAACGTATTCAGGTAGAAGGAATGCAGAGGGATAGCCACGCTGGTTGCCAATAAAGTCCGATATCCGGTCAACTTCTGGGGTGTCCACAAATGCACACTGTATGCGTATCAGGTCGCTGCCGGTAGCTAATAGCATATCTCCGCGGCCTATCAGTTGGTCGGCTCCGCCCGAATCCAAAATCGTACGTGAGTCGATTTTCGACAGCACCCGGAAGGCTAGGCGAGCCGGGAAATTGGCTTTGATCGTGCCAGTAATGATGTTAACCGAGGGACGTTGCGTGGCGATAACCAAGTGGATGCCGACAGCTCGGGCCAACTGGGCTAGGCGTGCGATGGGTGTTTCCACCTCCTTGCCAGCTGTCATCATCAGGTCGGCAAATTCGTCTACTATCAATACGATGAACGGCAGGAATCGGTGCCCCTCTTCGGGGTTGAGCTTGCGGTTGATAAACTTTGTGTTATACTCCTTGATATTCCGTACTTGTGCGTCTTTCAGCAGGTCGTAGCGCACGTCCATCTCAATGGTCAGCGAGTTGAGCGTGTTGATGACCTTTTTGGTATCCGTAATGATGGCTTCCTCCTCGTCGGGCAGCTTGGCCAGAAAATGCCGTTCAATTTTCTTGAACAGGGATAACTCGACCTTTTTCGGGTCTACCAATACGAATTTCAATTCGGCTGGGTGTTTTTTATACAACAGTGAGGTCAGGATGGCGTTAATACCGACGGACTTACCCTGGCCTGTAGCTCCTGCCACCAAGAGGTGGGGCATTTTGGCCAAATCGGCAATGTAGACTTCGTTGGAAATCGTTTTGCCTAAGGCGATGGGCAAGTCCATTTCTGTATGCTGGAACTTTTCCGTAGCCAATACTGATCGCATGGAAACCATCTCCGGATTACTGTTTGGTACTTCGATTCCGATGGTTCCCTTGCCGGGCATGGGCGCGATAATCCGTATGCCCAACGCCGCCAAACTCAAGGCGATGTCGTCTTCCAAGTTTTTGATTTTCGAAATACGGACACCTGGTTTCGGTATGATTTCATAAAGCGTTACGGTAGGGCCAATCGTCGCTTTGATTTTGTCGATTTCGATGTTGTAGTTGCCCAGTGTATCGACAATTTTGTCCTTGTTTTCCTCTAATTCGTGGTTGTTGACCGTTATTTTCCCTGAGCCATAATCCTCCAGTAATTCCAATCCGGGATATTGGTAGGTTGACAGGTCCAGTTTGGGATCGTATTGTCCAAATTCCTGTACTAATTTCTCCGATGGGCTGATTTCTTTTTCTTCTTTTACCTCGGCCACGGTCATTGCAGGCCTTTCGGTAGGGACTTCGGCCGGTTTGACGGTGTTACGTGCTACAGGCTTTTCTTCTACCTCCACCGGAGCGACGGTAAAAGCCGGTTTGGTGTCAGCTTGTTCGGTTTCCACGTCTTGCGTACGTGATAAGCCTTGCGGCAGGCGTCCGTCGGGCGATTCTTTTTCCTTCAGGTTGTTGAGTTTGAACTCGACGGGGTCGACTCGATATTCAGATTCTTCTAAGTAATGCTCGCTATCACGTGTGCGATTACTTGGCGGGGTATCAGCAGGCGTATCGTCCATACGCTTGGCACGTGGTGTATATTTGAAATCCAAATTGAAAATGATGATCAGCGCCGTCAAGAGTACGAACACCAGCAATCCGCCCACACCGGCAACACCAATCTGGGCTGCCAACAGACGGTTGGTCCAGAAACCGAACTCACCCTCCAGAAAATGTGGATAGTGGGAGACGAACCCGTGTAGGAAACCAAGTGTTACCGAGAGGAATATCAGCCCAAATCCGGAGTAAATGAATAACTTCCAGATGGAAATCAGTTTTACCTTGAACAGCAGGCGATGCCCAATGACAAACATGACGCCGATAAAGATAAAGGAGGCGACGCCAAACCACTTGTATATAAATTGGTGCGAGAGTAATGCGCCGAATTTTCCCATCCAGTTTTGTACTGCTGCGGGCTGCTCGCCCTCGAGGTCTAATTCAGCGCGTGTCTTAAACAAGGTGTTCCAGCCGCCATTGGAAGATGAAATATAGCTTTGGTCTTCTTGCCAGGTAAATAGGTAAGAGGTAAACGCAATAAGGAAATAGACTGATAGGATCAAAAAGAAAAGCCCGACGATTTTAACAACTTTGTCGCTTACCTCCGAGGCTGAAACCGTACCAGCATTGCGCTGTGGTGTCTTGCGTTTTGCCGAGCCCGACTTTTGCCCTCCTTGTGTGTTTGTGTTTCTTCTGAAAGAATTCCCTTTACCGGACATTAAAATGCATGTTGTTTGAGACAAACTTACGGAAATTTGTTTGAATGGAATAGATAGCTAAATATTTGCCTGCGCTTTTTTTTGCGAAAACCTGTTGCGTTTTTTACGTCATTTACGTTTATCCGGTAAAAGAGATACTGTACTGTATGGGACGTACGAAACGATATGCGAACCGGAGTAGACCAGTACAGATTCGGAATAGAAAACAAAAAAACACAAAATGATGAGACACGTAAATCAAATGAAAATCTTTTTATTAATGGCGATAGGGGCATTTACCTTGAGTTCATGTTTGAAAGGAGGTGAGCCCACCGAAATACATGTGGCGCGGGTCGCTTTTCTGAATGCTATCCCAAGTTCGGAGGGGGTGGATGTTGCCTTGGACAATAATTTGGTTAACAACTCCTATTCGGATAATCCTGATTTTGCATATGGCGATACTCTGGCATATGTCAATGCGTTTCCCGGGCAGCGCTGGGTGCGCGTGTTTGATCCCGAACGGGGTTTTTATGAAGCACCATTGGCACAAGCCACGATCAACCTTACACCTGGCGAGGCGTATACCATTTATGTGGTGGGCCATGATGAAATCGGCTTGGTCGCTTCGGCCGATAAGCTGGGAGAACCTGAATCGGGGAACGCCAAAATTAGATTTATTAACTTGAGTCCGGATGCACCATCGTTGGATTTCGGGATTCGCGGTGCGGATGGCCTGATCGGCAACGACAAAGAGTTTAAGGAATATTCGGATTTTGTCGAAATCGATGCCGGGGAGGCGCATACATTTGATATTACTCTACATGGAAACGACGATTTGATACACAGTTTCTCGTTGAGCTTGGAAGAAGGTGGAATGTATACGATTTGGGCAAAGGGGCTGTTTAGTGACGCACCTGAAGCTACGTTTGGCCATGGTGTGATGCAGTACCGTACCCCGCCACCGTCTACAGAAGAATAGCGTACAACCCGTACTGGCAAGGTGCGGGCAGATAGAAACGGGGTCGTTATGCAAATTCATAGCGACCCCGTTTGATATCGGTGTTTTGAGGATGTCAAAACCCTAATGTGCAATCAGCAGGAAGTAGTTTTTCTTGCCGCGCTGGACGACTAGGTATTTGCCATTCACGAGTTGGTGGGCATGGACGATAAGTGCCGGATCCTGTATTTTCTCACGGTTAATGGATACCCCACCTCCTTGTATCATCTTGCGAGCTTCGCCTTTGGACGGGAAAACCGATGCTGATACAGCTAGTAAGTCCAATACATCGATACCTCTTTCCAACTCGGCTTTCGAAACCGTAAATTGGGGTACGCCATCGAAGATGTCAAGTACGCCTTCGTGGGGTAGTTGGTTGAGGAAGTCTACTGACCCATTCCCAAACAAGAATTCCGATGTGCTGAGAGCCATTTCGTAGTCAGCCTTGGAATGTGTCCGTATGGTAATGTCTTCGGCTAAAGCTTTCTGGACGATGCGCATGTGTGGTGCTGCATCGTGTTCGGCTATTAGGCTGTCGATTTCTTCTTTGTCTTTTAATGTGAATATTTTTATCCAGCTTTTAGCGTCGTCGTCCGACGTATTGAGCCAAAACTGGTAATATTTGTACGGAGATGTTTTGCTGGCATCCAGCCATACGGCACCACCCTCGGTTTTGCCGAACTTGTTGCCGTCCGCCTTTTTTATCAGTTGGGTGGTCACACCGAATGCCGTGCCACCATCGCGCCTGCGGATGAATTCGGTGCCGGTAACGATGTTCCCCCATTGGTCTGACCCGCCCATCTGGAGTTGGCAATTATGGTTTTTCCAGAGGTGGTAGAAATCGTACCCTTGGATGAGTTGGTAAGAGAACTCGGTAAACGATAACCCGCTTTCACCTTCCAGCCTTTTTTTGACCGAATCCTTGGCCATCATGTAGTTGACGGTGATGTGCTTGCCCACATCACGGATAAAGTCTAGGAACTTGATGTCCTTGAACCAATCGTAATTATTAACCATGGTTGCCGAGTTGGTACCGTTGCCGAAATCGAGGAACCGGGCGAGTTGTTTTTCCAGCGCCGATACGTTGTGCCGTAAGGTGGCTTCATCCAATAGGTTGCGTTCGGCAGATTTGAAGGAAGGGTCACCAATCATACCCGTCGCGCCGCCCACCAAGGCAACCGGTTTGTGGCCGGCA
>CAZXSL010000015.1:12205-28667 GCA_964643235.1 uncultured Sphingobacteriaceae bacterium
CCGGCACGTTGGAAATGGATGAGGGTCATGATTTGCGTCAAGTGCCCGACGTGCAGGGAATCTGCCGTGGGGTCGAAACCAATATATCCTGCCGTAGGCCCCTTGGCTAACAACTCTTCTGTACCCGGAATCATATCTTGTAACATACCCCGCCAACGCAGTTCTTCGATAAAGTTCATCTCTCTTGAAATAATGTGTTTTGACCAATAAAATGTCTGCAAATATAGTGGATTATAGCTGAAAATTTGATGAATTGCATTATATTGGCACGGAAAAGGACGGGTAGAGGTAGATTGACCAAGGAGGTAGCGTATGAATTTTCTTTCGCATTTTTATTTCGAGCGGTCTAGCCGTAATCCCGAACTGATTATTGGGTGCGTACTCCCTGATTTATTGAAGAATGCCCAGCGGACCGCACAAGTGCATCCCCGCAAATATCCCGATCGATTTGTCGACCATCCCAAGCTATATAGCATTTATAACGGTTGGCAACGCCACGTGGAAACGGATCGGATTTTTCATACCATGGATTTCTTCTATCGCCATACGCACGATTTGAAACAGATGCTCGCACCGATCATCGCCGACACGCCCATCCGGGCTTCTTTCTTTTCGCATATCGCTCTGGAACTTTTGTTAGACCATCTGCTGCTGCAAGATGGCCGGGTGCATGAACGTGATTTTTATGAATACTTGGCCATGGCCGACCGAGAAGCTATCGAAAGATTTCTTGCCCGCTGTGGGGTTGAGGATACGGGCACGTTTTTTCGTTTCTTTAATACCTTTTTGCGTTCCCAATATGTTGGAAGCTATCGATATTTCGATCAAATCGTGTTTGCACTAGGCGAGATATGCAGGCGATTGTGGCCTGTGAAGCTGGCCGGTACGCAGCAACGGGATATTGCGGAAATACTGGAGGATTATGCCCAGGAGCTAGCCCCGCATTACATAGATATATTCGGCGAGATCCAATCACAACTGCCATCCTCTAGGTAACGGAAAAGTGTACATGTCGACTTCTTCTTAAATCGAATCCGTACTAAAATAACTAGAAATCAGAGTCAAACTGGCTTTTTCTTGTTGCAAAAACATGTGCCAATTACATAGCGAAAGGGTCGAAATAGGGGCGTAACGATGAATCTTGTTAAAAATTGTTAAAATATTCAACTTTTTTCGTGTGTGATGTAGGAATTGTATGGGTTATGACCTATCTTTGTTTAAAGAAGATGCTACCTACCTTCGTCAAAGCGGACTTTTTCCGATGGGCGAGATATGTTAGCAACCTAAGTCAAATAACAGCGAATGAAGAAGGTTTTACTACATGTTTTACTAGCTATATGCGTTATCACATTGGGAATGACCAATGCGGCTAGTGTATATGCACGTAGTATTGCCACGGAGGTCGTCTCGCCTATGCAAGATAACCCCCGGGTTTCGCGCTCTATTTTATCTCCATTTCGGCAAATATTTCCATCGAGAACTAGCCGCGTGCAGGAAAAATTGATCAGTAATGTGAAGATTTTCCCCAATCCGATTGTAGATCAAATCCACTTATCTTTTCGTTTAGACAAGCAAACCGAAGTGTCGATTAAGGTAATGGATGCTTTGGGCAACGAGATCATGACCTTGCTTAACCAGGAATTGGATAGTGGCAATCAAAGCCATGTTTTCGAAACACACAACAAACTCTCCAAAGGGTATTATTTTATTCGTGTGGCGGCGGGGGGCGAAACCGTCGTAAAGCGGATATCCGTACTGTAATCCATACATGTTTTTTGATGACTTGCGATGTCATGTTCCAGACCAATCGGAGCGTGTAAATCGACTCTATGCGCCAAATTGTCGTAGGTGATGGTCGGAGTGTTTGTAGGCTAGTATGCCGATTTCATCTCGTGTCATTTTGCCAAAAAAATCGTGGATGAAGGCTGGGTTGTCGTACTGTCTGTAGGCATTGACCAGTGATACCCATTGGTTTATATCCTTTTCAAAATCGCCGTTGATTTCTTTGATTTTTAGCCAGCTTGACGTGGGTACATTGCGGTCAAGAGGTTTGTTGTCTCTGGTTGTTCGGTGCAGAGCCATTTTGCCAAACAGTCGACCGATAAACGCCTGCTTGTAGGCTGGACTGTGCATGCCAAGCGTCCACTCGTCCCAGCGGATACAATGCCGAACCATCTGGCTTGGATTCATTTTGCCCCACTCGGCCGGGCTCTGTTTGTCAAGCGACTTGATCCGTTGGATGAGTTCTCTCCGCGTAAGTTCGTCAAAAATGGTTTTCAGGCGCTTGTCCATGGGATATTTGCTTTATTCAAGATCCCTGGCAAAATAAAGTATTTCTGATTCGGTTGCGTTCGCATATGGCAAGAAATAATAAAAGGGGGAGATGTTATACCGTAGGTGATTCCTCGCCTGGTTCTACCCAGAATCCATCTTCCCGGATGATCTCGATGAGCTCGTCCAATGCGTCAGCAGTATCTACATTGCGTTTAACGACTTCTTTGCCACGGTAGAGTGTAATTTTGCTCGGTCCGGACCCCACATAGCCGTAATCGGCGTCGGCCATTTCGCCGGGTCCATTGACGATGCACCCCATGATGCCAATCTTGAGTCCTTTGAGGTGGTTTGTGCGGCTACGGATCATCTGTGTGGTTTCCTGAAGGTCGAATAGCGTACGGCCACAGCTAGGGCATGAGATGTATTCCGTTTTCGAAATCCTAGAACGTGTGGCCTGTAAAATCCCGAATGAGGTTTGTACGATCTTATCGGTCGTCGTACTGGGGGCGTCTATCCAGATGCCACTACCCATACCTTCTATCAGCAGTGCTCCCATATCGGTAGCGGCGTATAATTGCAGTTTGGATAATGGCTCTTCAGGATCCATCAAGTTGCCGAGAGGGCCCGAAAACTCTCCGACTGGGTAATGTCGATAAAGGACTACGGGATTGTCTAGCCCTAATTCTTGGCATGTGATGAAAAAGGCCCGTTGGTCCGCCATCCCATGTAGCTCGTTTGTCTGTAAGATAAATACGACCGTTTTGTCGAGTGGCATTTGCTCAAATGTGGGCGAGCCCAAATCCTTATTGGCAATACGGACCATATTCAATGCTGAATCTTTTTGATCGGCTTCGATAAATTCAGCCAAGGAAAATACCGGATGGGCATTCATCGTATTAGAAAGTTGCAGCCAAGTTTGATAATCGTACAACTGTTTGATGTTGCCCGGCATTTGGAAGGAGGGCAGCTGGTCAGCCATGTAGATAAAATCAACGGATTGGTCGCCGATATGATATTTGTCCAGCAAGGGATCGTAGCGATAGCCCACGTCGGAAAGGACAGCCGGATCTTTGAGATTACGTTTGGATATGTCAGCTACGACACGGGGCACTAGAGAACCTCCAATAAATGCATTGACTTCGGCAGATGCGTATGGTGTGGGTTTGCTCGTCGGCTCCAGTTTGGTTGGGGTGCCGGTTTGATGGAGTAGTGCATCACGTTGTTGGTAGCGTTTGATCAAAGCCATTGCCACCGGTATTTCGTATTCAGGCTCCTCAGTAAGCGACACTCGAACCGTATCGCCGATGCCGTCCTCGAGCAGAGTTCCAATTCCTACTGCGGATTTGATACGTCCATCTTCGCCATCTCCGGCCTCAGTTACTCCAAGGTGTAAAGGGTAATTCATGCCCTCAGTAGCCATTTTTTCTACCAATAGTCGGTAGGCAGCGACCATAACCTGCGGACTGCTCGACTTCATCGAGATGACCAAATCGTAGTAGTTGAGATCTTCGCATATGCGGATGAACTCTAGTGCGGATTCGACCATCCCCTCGGGCGTATCGCCATAGTGGCTCATAATCCGGTCTGATAAGGAGCCGTGGTTTGTGCCTATGCGCATAGCCGTACCATACTCTTTGCATATTTTGACCAAAGGCGCGAATTTCTTGTAGATCCGGTCTAGCTCGGCCTGGTATGATTCGGGGGTATAGGAAAGCTGATCGAATTTTTTCTTGTCGGCATAATTTCCGGGATTAATACGTACCTTTTCGACGATGCGAGCAGCTACTTCGGCTGCGTTCGGCGTGAAATGGATATCGGCCACGAGTGGTACATGACAGCCCCTCTTCCGCAATTCTTTTTTTATTTCGGCTAAGTTGTTGGCTTCCTTGATGCTTGGAGCAGTTAGTCGTACATATTCACAGCCGGCTTCCACCATCCGGATGGTTTGCTCTACTGAGCCCATGGTGTCCATGGTGTCGGGTGTCGTCATACTCTGTATGCGAATGGGGTTATTACCACCCATTGGAACGTCGCCGATCTTGACCTCGCGTGTCAGTAATCGGGAATAATTCGTGAGTGAATTGCAGTATATTCCCGGTAGTGAATATGTAGTTTTGATGTCCATACTATAGATGCAAAGTTAGTGATAAGTTGTGACAAACGTATTGGGTTTACCACATTGCTATGGGCGGACATGCAGATATTGTGTTGGTTTTGTGGAGTTTTATAGCCGTTGATTTGGGAGAAACAGGGCTTTTTGTTAGTTTGGTGTCCAAAGAACAATCAATAGGGTTATGTTAGGGGTCGCTTGTATCGATCTGGGACTCTTGAATGATTAAATCACAGACCAATGTATAGTTTTGTTTTCCCTATCCTGTTGCTCCTTACTGGTATACCCGTTTATGGTGATATCGTATTTGAGGAACAAACGGTTGACGCTGAAGTCGAGATCGGTTACGGTATTGCTATTGGTGATGTTGATGGCGACGGCAAACCGGATATTTTATTGGCAGATAAGAACCAGTTTGTGTGGTACCGAAATGGCGACTGGAAACGTTTCGTGATGGTGGATAACCTGACAGAATACGATAACGTTTGTATTGCTGCGCGTGATATTGATGGTGATGGCCGGGTGGAAGTAGCCGTTGGAGGCCAATGGAATCCATCGGAGACATCCGATATCTCCAAGTCGGGGTCGGTACATTATCTCATTCGCCCCGAAGATCCCACGCAACATTGGGTGCCGATTGCATTACATCATGAGCCTACGGTACACCGAATGCGTTGGGCTAAAACAGGGGAAGGTAATTACCAACTCATCGTGGTGCCGCTCCATGGTCGGGGCAATATGGACGGTAGGGGAAAGGGAGCTAAGGTGTTGGCCTATGAAATGGAAGATGATAATCCTTACGGCAGGTGGAAGCATCGCGTTGTTGACGAATCCATGCATCGCACACACAATTTGGATGTCCATGGCGACGGGGATAGCGAAACCATTTATATTAGTGGCGATGAGGGTGTCAAGTCTTTTTCTTATCGACGGGGTGCTTGGCGCAAAAGTTCGCCACATTGGCTTGTGCGCGATCAGCCCATGGGCGAAGTGCGGCACGGCCAAATCCGAAGTCGCGGCGTGCAAGTTGTCGCGGGTATTGAACCACTACACGGAAATATGGTTACACTCTATAAGCCGGCATTGGGAGACAGCTTATTTGTGCCAGAGGCCGTGGAACGCATGGTTTTGGAAAAAAACATGGCTGAGGGCCACGGGTTGGTCATGGCCGACTTCCTCGGTTTGGGTCGCGACCAGATTGTGGCCGGTTGGCGCGCTCCGAATGACTTTGGCGTAGTTGGTATTAAGATGTACATTCCGTTCAACCAGTATTGGGAAGCGTGGGATATGTTTTGGCTTGATATCGACGGGATGGCATGTGAAGACTTGGTAGCTGCCGATTTGGATGGCGATGGTAAGCTCGATCTCATTGCAGCAGGTCGCAGCACGCATAATTTGAAGATCTATTGGAACCGTTCGGGCGATTGAGGGACCGATGCTTATGCAGGTTGTTCGCCACGAATCAATTCAAATATCGTAATTTCCGGTAGAATACCTGCCCGGCCTGGATAACCCAGAAATCCGAAACCCGTGTTTACGTAAATCTGCTGGTTGTTTGCACGGTACAAGCCTGCCCATTCTGGATAGATATACTGCACGGGACTCCATTGGAAATGTTCGGTACGTACACCGAACTGCATACCGTGGGTGTGCCCGCTAAACGTGACATCGATATCGGGGCGTTTCAATACTTCGGCTCGCCAGTGTGAAGGGTCGTGTGATAGAAGGAGTTTGACAGGGGCTTCTTCTAAGCCTTGCAGGGCTGTGTCTAGCTTGCCGTGGCGTGGGAAACGACCTGTACCCCAGTTTTCGACACCCACAATCGCGAGCTGGTCCGATCCCATTTTAATTGTTTTATTCTCGTTCATCAAGAGGTTCCAGCCCATCACGCGATGGGTGTCTATCATGTCGAGGAAATTCCGGGTTTTTGCTTCCGAAGGTTCGAAACCGAAGTGGTAGTCACCATAGTCGTGGTTCCCCAGCACGGAGTACACACCCAATGGTGCCTGTACTTTGCTGAAGATATCCTGGTAATCTCGCATTTCATTCGAGAGATGGTTGACCAAATCGCCGGTAAAGAAAACCACGTCCGGTTTTTCAGCCAATAGCATTTCGACACCTCCCAATACAGCTTTTTGATTATAAAAGCTACCTGAGTGGATATCTGACAACTGGCCTATTTTCATGCCATGGAATGCTTGGGGCAAATTGGGTAAGTAGAGTTTTTGCCGGTGTACCCGATAATTGTAGGCACCGGATAGTACGCCCCATCCCAAAGGTGCCAGCGGCAATGTAGCTACCAAGATACCTGCTTGCGTAATGAATTTAGAACGAGATATACTCGGACTAAGCTCTGTTTTTTCTACGTCGCCAGGTGTCTCCGGTGTAGTCGGCCTGGGTTGGCATATCCGTCGTTTTGCCCAAATCACCCCTCGGCGCGTATCATCTGCTAACAGGAAGAGCATGTAGAGGAATTTGGTGGTAAAAGTCAGGAAAAAAACGACCAAAATGATGGAACGCATGGTCAGCGTGATGTTGGCGAAAATGCTGACAAGCACACCTGCGATTACCAGCGTGCTATAGGCCCACCAAAGCTTAGGGAATATCGGGTTCTTTACCCAGGCGATGTTTGTTTGCCGGAGCGCCTTGTATATGTAGAAATCAACGAGCAGCAAAATAGCTGCGGTTAAATATACCATGTTTAATCAGCTTGTTTCATGTCAAGGTGGCAGCATTGGGTCGGATATTCAGCCTTTTGCCGGAGTGGGACCTTTGAAGCGGATATGGCTGCATTAATTACCGTTTAGAGCCATTCGGCGTAGCGATTCAATCCATTTTGGATGATCGTTTAAGCTCTCCACAAGTTGTACTTTTTCACCACCTAATTCAGTGAACTCTTCTGCATATTCTATGCCAATCTCATAAATGGTTTCAAGGCAATCTGCAACAAATGCAGGACATAAAACGAGTAGGCGCTTCTTTCCCTTAGCAGCTACTTCTTTGAGTACATCAGAGGTGTAGGGTTGTATCCAAGGAGTTTTTCCAAGGCGAGATTGGAAACAAACGGTATAATCTGCTGATGGGATCCCCATGCGCTCGGCCAGAAGCCGCGTGGTGGCATAGGACTGGGCCAAATAACAAAATTTGTTGTCTTCGGTAATACGTACGCGACATTCGTCGTGCTCACAGTCGTGGGTATTGTTCGGATCTACTTTTTTAAGCTGTCGGATGGGAAGCCCGTGGTAGCTGAATAAGAAATGGTCGTAATTTTCTAGACCGTGTGCTTTTGCATTTTCTACGAATGTATCGAGCATCAGTTCATCGTCGTAAAACTGGTTGACGAATGATAGCTCGGGAAACGTTTCCCATTTGCGCATGATCTCCATGACCTTGTCTATGACCGATCCATTTGTTGCGGATGCGTACTGTGGGAATAACGGTATGATCCGGATACTGTCTACCATCATCTTCTGCAGGTTCTCAAGTGCTGATTCGATGGACGGGTTTTGGTAACGCATGGCAAGCTCCACATGATACTCGTCGCCAAGCTGTTCTTGTAGTAATTGCTGCTGGCGGATGCTATAATACATCAGTGGGGAGCCGGTTTCATCGTCCCATATTTCTTTATATATCTTTGTTGAGCTTGCCGCCCGAAACGGGACAATAATTCCTTTAACTACGAATGCCCGCCGTAGAGTTGGGATGTCAATGACTCGGCGGTCCATTAGGAACTCGTCTAAATAACGCCGTACATCAGGCACCGATGCTTGGTCGGGCGTGCCCAGATTAATTAGCAAAATGGCTTTTTTCGGTTTTTTCATACAGTGCAAAAATACGGAATTACTTTGCCGGAAATGTAACGTGGCTGTCAATTAAGCTTGTTCGTGTGTGACCTGTTTGAGCAGGTGGATAAATGTGTCGCAGGCAGATTTTTCGGTGGCCCATGAGGTTACCAAGCGGATTGCGGCGTGTCGTTCGTCTACTTCCTGCCACACATAGAATGCGCAATCGTCCTCCAGCCTGCGGATTACCGCGCGGGGTAGGATAGGGAAGAGTTGGTTAGTACAGGGCTCAACCAAAAAATCGAAGCCTAAGGAACGGATACCTACGGCCATTTTCCGGGCAAGAGCGTTTGCGTGTTTGGCTAGCTCGAAGAGTAAACCATCCTCGAATAGGCAGCGAAACTGCAAGCCCAGTATCCTTCCTTTTGCTAGCAACGCACCGCGCTGTTTGCTGTTGAAAGCAAACCCTTCCTTAATCGCCGGATGCGTGATGATGATGGCCTCGCCCAATAAGGCGCCGTTTTTTGTGCCACCGATATAAAAAGCGTCGACTAGCTGGGCGATATCAGGTAAGGTTAGGTCGTTGCCTTTGCCCACCAAGGCCACGGGTAAGCGTGCACCGTCCATGATGAGATAAAGACTGTTTGATCGGCAGTATTCCGAAAGTTTCGTTAGTTCGTTTTTCGTGTAAATCGTTCCCAGTTCGGTGGCGTTGGAAATGTAAACCATTTTCGGTTGGGTCATGTGGACATCCCCGATCTGTTTTAGGAAACCCGAAATAATCTGTGGGGAAAGCTTGCCATCGGTCGAATTAGCAACTTCGATTTTATGTCCGGTGGCTTCCACTGCACCTGTTTCGTGTACATGGAGGTGGCTGGTGTTGGCAGTGATGACCGATTGGTAAGGACGTAGCGCTGCCGCAACCAAGAGCATGTTGGCTTGTGTTCCGCCGGAGACGAAATACACGGCCGCATCCGGTTGTCCAATGGCCGAACGAATGCGGTCTGCCGCCTCAGCAGAATATTGATCTTCGCCATGGCCGTCTTGTTTTACCAAGTTGGTGTCAGCCAAAGCTTTCAGTATGGATGGGTGACAACCTTCACTGTAGTCGTTTTTGAATTGGAGTTTGGCCATTACATTAGTTGTTAGGCGATGTGTTTTTCGTGATCTTAGCCAAGTCTGCCGCTACCATTTCCCGACAGAGGGAGGGCAGATCGTATGAGGGTTCCCAGCCCAGTTTGGATTTTGCTTTGGTGGGGTCCCCGATCAGCATGTCTACTTCGGTGGGCCGGAAATAAGTCGGATCGACGGCAAGTACTTCCTTTCCGATTTCTAGTTGGTAAGTCGGATTGGCACAATGGCTAACATAGCCCTTTTCATTGATGCCTTGGCCATCGAATGCTAGGCTAATACCGACTTCGGCAAAAGCCATCTTGACAAAGTCGCGTACCGGGGTGGTCGTTCCGGTGGCGATGACGTAGTCTTCGGGGGTGTCTTGTTGCAGGATCAGCCACATGGCGCGTACATAATCCTTGGCATGTCCCCAATCGCGTTGCGCATCGAGATTTCCGAGGTATAGTTTTTCTTGTTGGCCCGTAGCGATAGCTGCGACAGCGCGGGTTATTTTTCGGGTAACGAAAGTCTCGCCACGGAGGGGTGATTCGTGGTTGAATAGAATGCCGTTACAGGCATACATGCCATAAGCTTCCCGGTAGTTTACGGTTATCCAGTAAGCGTACAATTTGGCTACCGCATACGGGCTGCGCGGGTAAAAAGGAGTAGTTTCTGATTGGGGTACCGCTTGTACCAATCCGTATAGTTCGGATGTAGAGGCTTGGTATATGCGTGTTTTTTTCTCCAAGCCGAGGATACGGATGGCCTCCAGCAGACGCAAGGTGCCTAGGCCGTCGGCATTGGCTGTGTATTCCGGGGTTTCAAAACTAACCTTGACATGGCTCATGGCGGCTAAATTGTAGATCTCGTCGGGCTGGGTTTCTTGGATGATACGAATCAAGTTCGTGCTATCGGTCATGTCGCCATAATGCAACTTGAACGTGATGCGTTCGCTATGTGGATCTTGGTACAAGTGGTCTATACGCTCGGTATTGAGCAGCGATGACCGCCGTTTGATGCCGTGGACTACATATCCTTTTTCCAAGAGTAGCTCGGCTAAGTATGCCCCGTCCTGTCCGTTTACGCCCGTAATTAGTGCTGTTTTCATTGTGAGTTTTGCGTGGTAAGCCGCGCTTTGTGTGATTTCGATGCGTTCAACTTGTAGCTGTGGGTGTTTTATCGTTCGGCGTAACTGTTATTACGGAAATCCTGATAGGCGATCCTAATTCCGGTTTCCAAATCGACAGTATGCTTCCATCCCGCAGCATGCAACCTCGATACATCCATGAGTTTGCGTGGTGTGCCGTCGGGTTTGGAACGGTCCCATATGATTTCTCCAGCGTATCCGATTACTTTTTTAACCAGTAGGGCCAGGTCCGCGATGGTCAGGTCTTCCCCTGTCCCGATGTTGACGATACGGTTATCGTTGTATTCCTGCATCAGGAATAGGCATGCATCCGCAGCGTCATCTGCAAACAGGAATTCCCGTCGGGGTTGCCCGCTTCCCCATACGGTTACCGAAGGGTGCCCTTCCTCCTTGGCTTCGTGGAACCGCCGAATTAGCGCTGGCAGTACGTGTGAGTTTTCGGGATGATAGTTGTCGCCAATACCATAGAGATTGGTAGGCATAGCACTGATGAAGTTGCACCCATACTGGTCATGATAAGCTTCGCATAGCTTTATTCCTGCAATCTTAGCAATGGCATACGGCTCGTTTGTAGGCTCTAGAGTACCCGTTAGCAAGTAGTCCTCTCGTAGGGGCTGGGGTGCCATTTTCGGATAAATGCAGCTACTGCCCAGAAACAACAGCTTTTTGACTCCATGCGTGTGTGCCGCATGAATGACGTTGTTCTGGATCATCAGGTTTTCGTAAAGGAAATCCGCCCGGTAGGTGTTATTAGCCAAGATGCCTCCTACTTTAGCGGCGGCAAGGAAGACGTACTCCGGTTTTTCGGTCTCGAAAAATTGTTCTACGGCATCTTGCCGGGTTAGATTTAGCGAGGCGGAATCTCGATACACAAGATTATTGTACCCCTGTTTTTGCAGTCGCCGAAAAATGGCACTACCTACCATGCCACGATGTCCAGCAACGTATATTTTCGCTTTTTTATCCATACCACTCCTTGTTTTTCGCTGTTGCACTAAAACAGTCCAAATTGTCCTTTGTCATCCAGTTTGATGTCGTCTGGATTGGTTATTTCCAAGTCGACCTTGGGGCGGGTTTTGTCAGGCTCACTGCCCTCATTATCCTTTATTTCCTTTTTTTCTGCCGTTTTTGCCTGCGCGGGTTTCGCTAGGTTCTTTTCTTGAGATTCGGAAGCTTCCTTTTTCGCTGCGGGCTCTTGATTTTCCTTTGCTACGGTATTGTCCGTTTTCTCGGGTACTTCCGATGTGGTGGGATGCTCGGTCGTTACCTCTTCTTGCTCATCTTCTTTCCCCTCGTTGTTTTCCGGTTGGTCTTGTTGGGTTATTAGTTCCTCAATAGCGGTCAATTTCACTTTCTTTACCTCGTGGGCCGAAAGTCGGTTGCCCTGTGCCTTCATCCCTTTTACGTCCACGATATCCGCCAGGTTTAATTCTAGTGTGTCCGATAACTGGCTTTTACCTTTCAACACATCGATGCTGACGGTTGGGACATCGGCACGCGTAATTAGGAGTAGTTTCGATCCGGGCTCCTCGTTGATGATGCTGGTTCGTTTGCCAATCGGTGTGTCCTCGAATAAAAATCGCTTGACGTAGTGTATTCCTGACTTCCCGTCACGGTGGACAACACTATATGTCTGTTCCGGATTGTACTTCTCGATGCGGATCATTTTGTCATCGAAGTGATTGCTCAAGTCAAAGTTCGTCAGCTCGTATGTGCCGTCTTTCATAACGGTTATGATCTTATCGTCGCCGTCAAACTCACCTAGGAAAGTGCCTCTTCCGTCCGAGTTGAGTCGTTTCAGGATTTCATCATACCAGATTTTCCTACCAGCTAAGGTTGATACTCCCTTAGATTTCAATACGATTTTCCGGATGGGATATTTCGTTACGATATTGCCTTGGGAGCCACGGCCCTTTATAGCTATTTCCGCAAAATCGAGGTCGAATTGTAGCTTTCTGAGCTTGGAGTGAGGTCTGAGCTGAATGTTGACCACCTCGGCTTCTCCATTGGGGTTGGCGGTGAAATACCAAGTTTTTGATCCTTTATTGCCTTTAGTAAGGTCGTATTCCCTGTCGCGGGTAACACCCAGTATTGAAAAACGTTTTACGTAGGAGACTCCCGTTTTTCCATCTTTGTAGATCATGTTATACACGGTACGGTCGTCACCTTTCTTGAACACGCCCACGTGAATGATGTCTTTGCCGACAAATACTTTGTCCTGCACTTTGGTTACAATACACTTGCCGTCGCTCCGGAAACTGATGATGTCGTCGATATCCGAGCAATCCCCAACATACTCGTCCTTTCGCAGTCCCGTTCCGATGAATCCATCGGCGCGGTTGACATATAATTTGACATTTGCGAGTGCTACTTGGGTAGCTTCTACGCGGTCGAAAACCCGAAGCTCTGTTTTCCGCTCACGCCCTTTGCCGTATTTTTCCTTTAGTTTTTCAAACCATGCAATGGCATAATCAGTCAGGTGGCGCAGATGGTGGCGTACCTGTTTGATTTCTGCTTCAAGTCCAGCAATCTGTTCATCCACCTTTTTTACGTCGAATCGGGTAATGCTGCTCATCGGCTTATCGATCAGTTTTTTGTAGTCCTCGGCGATGATAGGTCTGTAAAATAGATCGAAGAAGGGTGTGAATAGTCCTGTCAGCACCTGGACGACGGTTTCGAAATCGCCCGAATTTTCGTAGTCTTTGTGTTTGTACATGCCTTCCTGGATGAAAATCTTAAGCAGGGAGCTAAAGAAGATCCGCTCTTGCAAATCGTTCAGTCGGATTTCAAGCTCCCGTTTGAGGAGGGCTTTGGTGTTTTTAGTGTTTTCGATCAAGACGTCATTCACACTCATGAAACGCGGCTTATCCTGTTGTATGACGCACGTATTGGGCGAGATGGATACTTCGCAGGCGGTGAATGCGTAGAGGGCATCGATGGTCACGTCTGGCGATATGCCGGGAGCGAGATGGACGATAATTTCGACATTTTGTGCCGTATTGTCCTCTATCTTCTTGATTTTTATCTTCCCTTTGTCATTTGCTGAAATGACACTGTCGATCAGGCTTCCGGTGGTGGTCCCAAAAGGTATTTCGGTGATAGCAAGCGTCTTCTTGTCTCGTTCCTCGATTTTTGCACGCACCCGTATTTTGCCGCCCCGTTGCCCTTCGTTGTAGGCCGAACAATCGGCCATCCCTCCGGTCGGGAAATCGGGCACAAGGTTGGGACGGCCACCACGCAAGACTTCGATGGAACCGTCGATTAGTTCAACGAAATTATGCGGCATGACCTTGGTTGCTAGGCCTACGGCAATTCCCTCGGCTCCTTGTGCCAGCAGGAGTGGGAATTTAACAGGCAGGGTTACCGGCTCCTTGTTTCGCCCGTCATAACTGAGTTGCCACTCGGTTGTGTCGGGGTTGAAAACCACGTCGTTGGCAAACTTAGATAGCCGCCCCTCGATATACCGGGGAGCAGCAGCCGAGTCGCCGGTTATGGGATCGCCCCAGTTACCTTGGCGGTCGATTAACAAGTCTTTTTGGCCGATTTGGACCATCGCGTCGCCAATGGAGGCATCTCCATGCGGGTGATATTTCATCGTATTGCCAATCACATTGGCTGCCTTGTTGAACCGCCCGTCGTCCATTTCCTTCAACGAATGGAGGATTCGGCGTTGTACCGGTTTCAGTCCATCGTTGAGGTGAGGAACGGCACGGTCAAGGATAACGTAAGAGGCGTAATCCAAAAACCAACTTTCGTACAATCCCGAAAGTGGGATTGTTTGGCTGTTTGTCGGGTTGTCCCCTTGCTCATGTGTTGGCTCCTGGTTCTCTTCGGGTGTCGGGTTTATTTCTTCGCTCATGTATAGTCCTGGATCATCATTTAAAGCACGCCACAGCCCCCCGGGGGGTAGTGGAATGGGAAAATGTGGTCGTAAAAATACGAAATCTCTCGGACTCTTTAATAAGATGGTGTAGAGGGGCTTTCTTTGCTTACCATATAGTTCTTGGTAGTTCGCTTAATAAGTTAACTTTTACAGGATTGTGCCGGATTGGTCGAGGAGGTAAGGAATTTTGCCGGGGTGACTAAACCTTCGTCCTTGAAAGTCGTTTAATATATGAACAGCTGCCTAAGCCGGCAATATACGAAATAACATACATGAAGATACTCTGGAAATACTTATACCCCCATCGGAAATATATTTTTGTTGCACTTTTACTCGCCGCAATAGCCCAACTTCTCAGCATGATTGACCCGATTATCTTCGGGAAGATTATCGATGATTATGCGAATAATACGGCAGGAAGAAGCCAGTCGGAATTGGTCAACGGAGTGCTGTTTTGGCTGGGGGTGGCTGTCGGAATAGCTGTTCTGGCCCGGTTGGCCCGTGCATTTCAAGATTATGTGATGCGGTTAGCAGTACAGCGTTTCGGGATGCAGATTTTTAACGATGGTCTGAAACAGACTTTGCGTTTGTCGTTTCAGGAATATGAGGAGCAGCGCAGTGGCGAAACCCTGGCCGTTCTACAAAAAGTGCGTACCGACACTGAACGGTTTATCAGTTCGTTTATCAATATTCTATTTTCCTCGTTGGTTGGTTTTGGCTTCCTGATTTGGTATTCGGTAACGAAACATTGGGCCATGATCCCGATTTTTCTGATTGGGTTTGTGGTTATCGGATCGATTACCAGTGTGCTAAGCCGGAAAATAAAAACTGTGCAACGTCGAATCAATCGCGAAACGACTCAGATGTCTGGTATCATTACCGAATCGCTCCGCAACATTGAATTGGTAAAAAGCTTAGGGCTAACTTATTCCGAAGTGCGGCGTATGAGGGTGCACACCCAAGCGATTTTCGACTTGGAAATGTTCAAGACACGGCAGGTCCGCTTCTTGTCTTTTTTGCAGGGGACGACCTTGAACCTGTTGCGGCAGTCGGTTTTGTTCGCCCTATTGTGGTTGATATTTAGGGATGTGCTGACGCCTGGAGAACTGATTGCCATGCAATTTATCTCGACCGCGATTTTTATGCCCTTGCAAGATGTTGGTAGTATCATCATCCATTACCGCGAAGCGGAATCTTCGTTGACGATGTTCGATAAATTGATGAGGAAGCCGATTGAGCGACGTCCGGAAAATCCGCAGGAGTTAGGGCCATTGACTGAAATCGTTTTTGACCATGTGGTTTTTCGTCATAAAACGGCGAATTATAATGCGATTGATGACATCTCCATCCGGGTCCGATCGGGGGAGACGGTCGCTTTCGTCGGGCCCTCTGGGTCGGGTAAATCCACCTTGGTCAAATTGCTCGTGGGGTTGTACCGCCCGGTGTCGGGTCGGGTCTTGTTTAACGATATTGGTGCTGAGGAAATCCGTTACAACGAGATGCGGCGACAGATTGGTTTCGTTACTCAGGATACGCAGCTTTTTGCTGGTACTATCCGGGATAATCTGGCCTTCGTGAAGCCTGATGCTACGGATGAAGAAATCATGGAAGCTTTGCACAAAGCAAGTTGTGATGGGTTATTAGCAAGGAGTGAAAAAGGGATCGATACCATGCTAGGTGAGGGCGGTTTGAAATTGTCTGGAGGAGAAAAACAGCGTATCTCCATTGCCAGAGCCTTAATTAGAAATCCGAGGCTGTTGATTTTTGACGAAGCGACCAGTGCATTGGATTCGCTGACCGAGGAAACCATCACTCAGACCGTACGGGAAATTTCGGGTCGCAAGGAACAGATTACCATCTTGATTGCCCATCGCCTGTCGACCGTGATGCACGCAGACCGCATTGTCGTTTTGGAAAAGGGGCGTATTGCCGAAGAGGGCACTCACGATGAATTGGTAGAAGCCAAGGGCTTGTATTATGCGATGTGGCGCCAACAAATCGGTGAACGGCGCGAGGAACTAGTGGAATCAGTTTCCATAGGCTAGCGAGCGTGGGTTGTGGGGATGCAGTTTTTGGGCGCAAGAAAAAGGATCCCGTTAATCCTCCAAATACCCAAAACGTCCCAAATTATAATCTTCGAATGCCTGCAGTAT
>CAZXSL010000016.1:0-26196 GCA_964643235.1 uncultured Sphingobacteriaceae bacterium
TATGATCATATTCGTGTTGGATAATCCGTGCAGCAAGCCCGTCATACTCTTCCTCATGCTCCTGCCAGTTGTCGTCGAAGTAATGGATGCGTATCGTGGGTTGTCGGGACACATCTTCGCGTACGTCCGGAATACTTAGGCATCCCTCGTTAAACGCCCACTTATCCCCGCTTTCTTCCAAGATCTGGGCGTTAATAAACACTTTTTTGAAGTCTTTCAACTGCTCATCGTCTTCGGCAAATGGACTGGCATCGACCACGAAAAGTCGGATGGATAACCCCACCTGTGGCGCGGCAAGTCCCACGCCGTGGGCGGCATACATCGTCTCAAACATGTTTTCGATGAGCTCGCCTAAATTAGGGTATTCAGCATCGATGTCTTCGGCTTTGCGTTTCAAAATGGGGTCGCCATAAGCCAGTATGGGCAATTTCATAGCACAACGGATAAGTTAAATTATCCACAAAGGTAGTTTTTTTACCAAAGGGAGAAAAGAAAGAAGGACATAAATCAAGCAAACGGGGTTTCTCCGATACTCCGACTGCTGTGTCGGCTACCCGGGATAACGGGCGGTTCAGTTAAAATCACAAGTTTTGCCGATATTACTAGAAAGATGGGATGTTATTGCATATTTTTGGCACTTTGTTTTACAACCAATATTGACAATGAAGAGCTGGTTTAACCGTAACGCGAGCCATTTAGCCGTCATCGGCATTTTTATCGCCATTGCATTCCTTTATTTTCCGCAGGCGTGGCAAGGTAAAGTCCTGTACCAAGGTGACGTATTGCAAGCCCAGGCCGGGCAAAAAGAAATTCTCGATATCAAGGAGCGTGATGGTGATCTGCCTTTATGGACGAACTCCATGTTTGGTGGTATGCCCTCCTATCAGGTCCTGATTGAGCTGCCCAGCAATGTGGGTACCTATATCATGCGCGGTTTCAAGGGCGTGTTTCCTCATCCGATAGATGTGCTTTTGCTTCATCTTTTGGGTGCCTATCTTTTGTTCTGCGTCTTGCGCGTTAAACCGTGGATCGCTGCAATCGGCGCGATTGCTTTTGCGTTTACTTCATATAACTTTATTTATATCGAGGCCGGCCATGCCAATAAGACTTATGCCTTGGCATTTATGGCACCGATCATAGCGGGGGTATTCCTAACCCTCCGAGGACGTTATTTAGCGGGGGGAGTTACGTTGGCGTTAGCCTTGGCTCTGCAGCTGAGGGTCAACCACGTGCAGGTTACCTACTATTTATTTATTGCATTGCTGGTGCTGGTCTTAGTCGAGTTGTACCATGCCATCAAGGAAAAACGTATCCTACCATTTGCCAAAGCGATTGGGGTAATGGCCGGTGCAGTTATCTTGTCTATTGCGGTTAACGCTTCCCTGTTGTGGCCTACTTACGAATACAGTAAGGAAACCATCCGTGGCCCGTCCAACTTGCCCACCACAAGTGCTGAGCGGGCGGACGAAGGGCTAAGCCGACAATATGCGTATGACTGGAGCCAAGGCGTGGGTGAAACCATTACGTTCATTATTCCCAATGCCTATGGTGGTGGGTCAAGCCCAGTTTTAGATCCAAAATCCAACATGGCGAAAGTCTTTGTCGACCGGGGGGCATCCCCCGAACAGGCTGTCGACATGCTGCGGGGTTTGCGTATGCCTACTTACTGGGGAGATAAAGCATTTACTTCGGGGCCCTGGTATTTTGGTGCTATCGTCGTGTTTTTCTTTATTCTAGGCTTGGTCTTAGTTAAAGGTCGGGTCAAATGGTGGCTGGCCGGCGGTACTTTGTTGCTCGTACTGTTGTCGTTTGGTCGGCATTTCCCCTTGGTATCCGATTTGTTTTTTGATTATTTTCCGATGTATAACAAGTTTCGGGCCGTGGAATCCATCCTGATGGTCGTTATGTTGCTTGTACCTGTTTTGGCTGTCTTGGCCATTAACGAGATCGTCAGCAACTGGAATACCATTAAGAACTTGGATAAAAAACTGTTGTATACGCTTTATGGTGTAGGCGGTTTTGTGCTCCTCATCGCGATTGTGCCGGGCTTGTTTCTCAGTTTTAAAACACAAGATCACCAACAGATTGCCCAAGCTCTGGGTCAGCAAGCGCAAGATCCAGCTTTTGGTAGCGAATTGATGCGGGCCCTAGTTGATGACCGCATGGACATGGCGCGGATGGATGCTATGCGTTCCTTGGTCTTTATCCTGATTGCTTTCGCTGCCGTCTGGCTTTTCATTAAAGGTAAGTTGCGGGCACAAGCGACCGTTATCATACTGGGACTAGCCATTTTGGTAGACCTTTGGGCGGTCGATAAGCGCTACCTCAACAAGGAAAATTTCGTGGACAAACTTCAGTTGTCGCGCCAATTCATACCCGAACGCGAGGTGGACCAACTTATCCTTATGGATAAAGATCCGAATTACCGGGTGCTGGATTTAACGACCAGTCCGTTTACCGATGCACGTACGTCTTACTTCCACAAATCGCTTGGCGGCTACCATGCGGCTAAGCTGATGCGATACCAAGAACTGATAGAACGGCAGTTGGCAGGTGGCGCTATTAACGAGGATGTGTTAGATATGTTGAATACACGTTACCTCATTACTCCGGGTGGGGGCGATGATGCGGCTAACCAGCGTATATCGCGTCGCAACAGTGCAGCCGGCAACGCATGGTTTGTGGAGCGCATGGTCGTGGTCGAGTCGGATGTGGAGGAAATGGACGCCCTCAATAGTTTCGACGCTAAACGTGACGCTTTCGTGCATACCGATTTTACGCAGCATCTCAATGAAAAACGCCTCGGAACGGCCGCTACAGGGAGTATCGATCTGATTTCATACCGGCCGGATCACCTGGTTTATGAATACTCGACACCTAATGACGCATTGGCTGTATTTTCGGAAATATGGTATGACAAGGGCTGGAAAGCTTATGTGGATGGAGAAGAACTGCCTATCATTCGGGCTAATTACGTGCTAAGGGCGTTGCAACTGCCGGGAGGAAACCATCAAGTTGAGTTCAAATTTGAGCCAAGGTCTTACCATACCGGCGAGACCATTTCGTTGATTGCGTCTATTATCCTCGTTTTGGGATTAGGCCTAGTCATTTGGTTGGAACTGCGCCAAAACCGAAACAAAGAAGAAGCCCCAGTTAAAAAAGCTTAGGCTGCGGGTCGGTAACCCGAAAAGATTTCCGATGGTGGGGACTTAAACCGTGTTGTAATATGGCTTGCCTATGCTGGATAGTAGGGTAACCCTTATTTTGGTTCCAGTGGTATTCAGGAAAGTCCCGTGCTATCATCTCCATATACTCATCCCGATGGGTTTTGGCGAGAATTGATGCCGCGGCAATCGAAAGGAATTTTCCGTCACCTTTAACGATGCAAACGTGGGGAATTTCCCCGTAGGGGATAAAGCGGTTGCCGTCAACTAAAACAAATTCCGCTTGCGTGCCCAACTTATCCAGCGCACGGTGCATGGCTAGGTAGGAAGCATTATGGATGTTGATCCGGTCGATTTCTTCTGGACTCACACTCGCTACCGCAAAAGCCTTAGCCTCGCTTTCGATGACCTTGCGTAGGTCGTTGCGGCGTAATGCCGACAGTTGTTTGGAGTCGTTCAGCAATTCATGGCCGTAATCACGATCAAAAACTACGGCAGCAGCAAAAACAGGCCCGGCCAGACAGCCTCTGCCCGCTTCGTCGCACCCTGCTTCTACCCACACATCCTGATACCTTGAAAGTAGCATTTTCGTTGCATCCTTTAATTACATTGGACAAAAATATACTTTTGCAGCCAAATCTAAAATCCCGTTAAGGATATTAGCTTTTTAGGTGTGAATCAGGGGGTTTAACTATCCGATTGTAATATTTCCTATACAATTAAACTACGGAGGTTGTCGAGCGTCGAACACGTATAATGAAGCGCATACGCGAATACATATTGACCCTAATGTTGGTCGGAGGGCTGCTGGCTTTTTCGACGGAGCTGCAGGCACAGCGGAAAGCCGTTCAGGAGAATGGTTTGACCTGGGCCGATGCGGTTGTAGTGGATGGCGACCTAGCCGATTGGGGGGATACGTTGTTGAATGAGTACGCCTCACAGGGCTTGCAGTACCAGATAAAGAATGACGGTACCCATGTGTATGTGGCGATGCGTGTCCAAGATATGGATCGGCAGATGCAGGTGTTAAGTCAAGGATTTAGTTTCATGGTCAACACGGAGGGGCGAAAACGTCCGGGGCCAACGGTGGTCTATCCCATTGCCGATAGGCTTTCGTTTCGGTCGATTATGTCGGCGGATAACGAGGATCGCCCGGACGACATGCGAAAGGGAGGGCTCCAGGCTATACGCGCGATCTACGTGCTGAGGTTTGATGATATCCTAGATGGACAGATATCCCTAGATAACCAATACGGTATCCAAGCTGAGGCGTTGATCGACTCGACAGATGCACTTTGTTTTGAGGCGAAAATCCCTTTGCGTAGACTCGGTATATCGATCGACCAGAACCAGAGATTAGCATTCAATGTGAAAATCAATGGAATGATTGCCCCGAGAGGGAACACCAATACGCGCCCAATGGGTCGTGGCGGATATTATGGCTACCCGTATAGTTACGGAGGCTATGGACGGAATACCCCCGCCCGGCCGAGAGAAGAACCGGGAACATGGCTCCTCTCGACATTAGCAACTCCGACAGATTAACAAGACATACAACAAACTTAATATTAGAATCGAATGAAGTCAAATGGTACTTTATACACGCCTGTAGTGACGTTAGTCACGCTACTTGCTTTCTTGCTGGGCTTTTCCGTGCTTGGGGTTTATGCACAAACCGCCGGAACGGTTTCGGGCACGGTGCGCGACTATGATACAGAACCTGTTATCGGGGCCTCGGTCCGCTTAGCTACAGCCCAGGACACCATACAAACCAGTACGGATAACCAAGGCCGGTATAGTTTTACGAATGTACGGGCACAGCAGTTTAGCCTGATTGTAACGAGCTTGGGTTATGATACGACCCGCCGTGATGTGGCATTTGCCGAAGGCTCGGAAACCCTGAGCGTGCCGCCTATCATCTTGATGCAGGCGTCACAATTGATCGACGCCGTAACGGTGCAGGGCGCCGGTGCTATTACCTTTAAGGAAGACACGCTGGAGTATTCGATGCGCAACCTCAAACTGAGGGAAGGCGCCCAAGTTGAAGACGCCCTCCGCCAACTTGATGGTGTAGAAGTAGATAAGGACGGCAACGTGACCGCACAAGGTGAATCCGTGACGCGCGCACGGATCAATGGGCGAGATTACTTTGGCGGCGATATCAAAACGGCTATCCAAAACTTGCCGGCTGATATCATTGAGAAGATACAAATCGTGGACGACTATGGCGATATGGCCAACCTGACGGGTAACCGAACGGGCGATCCGGAACGGGTGCTCAACTTACAAGTTGACCCAGCCCGAAACAGAGGGTCGTTTGGTAATTTCCGGGCCGGTGGCGGAACGGCAGAACGGTACTTGGCCGACGCTACGCTGAACATGATGTGGGACAAAACCGAATTGGCACTACGTGCTAATGGCAACAACACGAACTACCAAGCGTTCAACTTCAATATTGGCGGTGGCGGTGCACGCCGCGGGCCAGGAGGTGGTAGCTACGGTGCCGGCCGCGGCGGGTTTGGTGGACGAAATGGCCTCACCAATTCCCAATCTTTCGGCTTTGACTTGAAACACGCCTTTAGCGACCGACTCGAAACATATGGTGACTACCGTTTTGGCCACGACGACAACACCACGTTCAGTGATCAGCTCCGAGAGGAAGCTTTGGCAACGGGCATCCTGTTGTCTCAAAGTAATGTCAATAACGGATCTGTAGGCAGCAGCCACCGCTTCAGCTGGAACGTAGAATACAAGCCTACTGACAAGAGCTTTATTAAAGTATCGCCTACCTTCCACATCGGCAGCAGCAACGGCGAAAACCTCTCCCGGAGCGATGTACATCGTGACGACGCGTTGATGAACCAAGTGACCAACGACCAACTGAGCAAAAGCTTCAGTCCGAACTACGGTATCAGCGCTTTGTATAATCGTCGGCTAAATGACCGCGGCAGAAACTTCTTTATCAACATGTCGATTAATACGGCAAGTACAGAGCAAGATCGCGAAAGCATCCTCAACACCACCATTATGGAATTACCGGTCGCAGACCGCGACTCGGCTTACCAACGGCATCTCGTCGACCTCCAGAACAAGAACTTAAACGGGGGAGCGTCGGTGTCGTACATCGAGCCCCTAGGCCAATATACCAATTTGGAGGTAAGCTATGATTTCAATTTCGCATCATACGATAACAACCAGCACAACAATGGTTTTGATATCAATGGCAACATGATCGGTGGTTCGGACTTTAACTTTGACCGTGCGTTTGACTACACCTTTGCCACGCACCGAGCCGGGGTGACCTACCGCTACCGGAAGGATAATTTTAATTATTCCTTCGGTATAAGCGCCCAACCCAATGTGCTGAAAGGTACGTCATTGGTGGATGGTGTGAGCAGATCGATAGATAGGACCGGATTTAACTTGGTGCCCATCGCGCGACTCGAATATCGTCCGAGCCGCAACAAGTCGTTTAACATCAACTACACCGGGCGGGCCAACGAGCCTTCGTTCTCACAAATCCAGCCGTTTACCGACTACTCCAATGCCAGTACGACAACGGGTATCATTACGGCCACAACCGGTAACCCTGATTTGAATGCTCAGTTTACCCACGAAATGAGGATAAACTTCCGTAATTTCAATATGGAATCGGGGAGCAGCATTTCGGCTAGTCTGACAGGCACAGTATCCGAAGACCGCATCGTCAACGACCGGATAACGAGCCAAGATCCCGAATTAGGCATCGTACAGGAGACTCGTTATGTCAACGATGACGGTTATTACCAAGGAAGGGCTTTCTTCAACTACAACAAACCCGTGTTTGATAAAAAGTTGACGCTTTCCTATTTCGGGATGGGAACGTATACGAATAACGTTTCTTTTACAAACTCAGAACGAAACATTGGCAAAAACTGGATGTTGATGAGTCGGTTTGGATTGCGGTTCAACCCGAAGGAGACGATCGAAGTCATGCCAAGCGTAGGCTATACGTACAACACCACGACAAACACTTTGGCTTCGCAGTCAAGACTCAATCGTGACATCAACACGTGGAATGTATCCCTGTTCAGTACGATAAACCTGTCGCCCACGTGGATTTACGGCATCGATTTGACCAAGACCAATAACAACGGCTATGCAAGCGCTGTGGATGCCAATCCAATGATTATCAATACGTATATCGAAAAGCGCTTCCTCAAGGGGAACAACGGGGCAATCCGCTTCCAAGCCTATGACTTGCTTAACGAGCAGACCAGCGTATCGCGTGTGGTTACCGACGGCTACACCTTGGACAACCGGAGTAATCGCTTAGCTCGCTACTTTATGCTCACGCTGTCCTATCGATTCCAAAATTTCCCGGGTGGTGGCAATCGCATGCAACAAGACAACCCTTGGGGTGGACCAGGCCGTGGGCCCGGCATGGGAATGGGAAGGCCATAACAGCCGATTAACATGATATTCAAACCATAGTGGCACCCGC
This sequence comes from uncultured Sphingobacteriaceae bacterium, assembly GCA_964643235.1. Lineage (GTDB taxonomy): Bacteria > Bacteroidota > Bacteroidia > Sphingobacteriales > Sphingobacteriaceae > CAYRGQ01. The sequence continues at coordinate 7,648 of CAZXSL010000016.1, forward strand.
CGCTATGGTTTTTTTGTTAACTTGCACCGCTATGGGATATGACATTGTTCGACTGGCAAACGGTATTCGCGTGGTTTTCCACTGGGTGCCTTCGCCGATAACGCATGCTTGCATGATTATTAATGCGGGCTCGCGCGATGAGCCGGCCGGACAGTTTGGCTTGGCCCACTTCATTGAACATTTACTGTTCAAACAGACCGAAAAACGTAACACCAACCAAATACTGAACCGGTTGGAGTCCGTCGGGGGCGACCTCAATGCGTATACGACCAAGGAGTATACTTGCATCCATGCCTCATTCCTGACCCGTTACTTGACCCGCGCATTGGATTTGTTCGAAGATTTGTTCTTCCATTCCCTTTTCCCGGAGCGGGAGATGGACAAGGAAAAAAACGTGATACTCGACGAGATGGCATCTTACCAAGACAGCCCCGAAGACGCAATACTGGACGATTTCGAAGACCAACTGTTTCGTGGGCATGGTTTGGGACATAACATCTTGGGCACTCCAGAAGACTTAAAGGGATTATCAAGGCAGCACATCCATCAGTTTATTGAAGATAATTACAATACTGATGAAATTGTCGTCGGCATTAGTGGGCAATACGATTTGCGGAAAATCACAGCGCTAGTGGAGAAAGTATTAGGCAGTTTGCCTAGAAAAACCGCAGAGAAGAATCGCGAAGCTCCACCAATTCCGGTCCGTAGTCGTGTCACCTTGCAAAAGCCTATTAACCAAAGCCACGTCGTTATCGGGGGTACCGCATATAACATCCACGATGAAAAGAAAACTGGACTACTTCTGTTGAATAATCTGTTGGGAGGCATGGGCATGAGCTCGAGGCTCAATCTGAACGTGCGCGAGCGCCACGGTATCGCTTACACCGTCGAATCGCATTACGGGCCCTATTCGGATACCGGGTTGTTTTATATCTACTTTGGTACGGATGACGAAAAAGTGAGCCGCGCCCAACGCTTAGTATTAAAGGAGCTTAAACTGCTTCGCGATAAAAAGCTGGGGGTAATGCAACTCCACCAGGCTAAGGAAAAGTTTATTGGGCAGATTGCGCTGGGCGAGGAAAACAGGCTAAGCCTGATCATTTCGCTAGCTAAAAGCCTGATGGACTACGACTATGTCCAGACCTTAGATGAGGTGTTTGCCAAGATCCGATCGGTGGATGCCGAGCAGCTTATGGATATCGCCAACGAGATATTCGACGAAGACAACCTATCCTCATTGAGTTTCGTGCCCGATCGTGCCTAGGATGTTTCCGTCAGCATCACGCAGTTATTTCCACCTTAGCGAATGTATCAACGTGTCAATATCCGGACGCAGGAATTCGATGATGGGCTGGATGGAATCCAATTGAGGCCTCTCATTGAAGTAGAGGGCTCCACGAAGGTAATGATCTGTACTGTCAGTCAGGAAAAATTGGATACTGGAAGCCGTATTACCACGGATGGAATAGACAATCCCGTGGGTGTCGTGCTCGGGTAGATCGATTCGGGTCTGGTCGATAGCGGTGGCTTTTACGGTGTGGTTAAATGCAAAGGTACGGGCATCTTCCACGAGTTTGTCGAACGTTTCTTGATTACGGATAGGTATATAACTTAAGTGTATACGGGCATTGAAAGTAGGGAAATAAAGGTCCATCCAGCAGGGTTCGGCATCTTGGGTTTGGTCTGGCACCATCTGTCCATATGCTGGAAAGCGGAAGGTGTATGGGCAGTTTGAGTCGAATGGTTGGTAGGCTTTTTCGGGTAGCTCGATACGGAAATACCCACGGGGCTTGGGCGAGTAATTGCTTTGGCAAGCCGTTAGAAAGGATATGAACAGTATCCAAACGAGGGTATGCGCCAAATTGTTCATCATTCCCCCGTTAAGCCGGTCCATATTTCCCAATTCCGCTCTGCCTGCAAAATAAGCATATCCAAGCCGTTTTTGGTTGTTGCACCGTGCGCTTGCCCCCGACGCAGAAATTCGGTTATTTCCGGGTTATATACCAGGTCATAAAACAGGTGTCTATCCGAAATCTTTTCATAGGGGATGTCCGGACATGTAGACACCTCTGGATATGTGCCCAATGGCGTGGTGTTGATAATGAGGGTGTGTATATCCATCACGGAGGGAGAAAGATCCCGGTAGCCAAGTTGGTTGGCCGTCGGGTTCCTTGATACCGTTGTGTAGGTAATCCCCAGCTGCGACAGCGCATAAAATACGGCTTTGGCAGCTCCGCCGTTGCCCAGTACCAAGGCGTGGGTATGATGGGGTTGTAGCAGGGGTTTAAGGGACTGCTCGAATCCGTAAACATCGGTGTTGTATCCTGTCAGCACCGGTTTCTTGCCCGGTTTGCGATCGATTTTAATGCAGTTGACCGCATCGATGGCCCGAGCTTCGTCAGACAGGTGATCGACATACTGCATCACAGAGATCTTGTGTGGGATGGTTACATTGATGCCGCTCAAGTTGGGCTGGCCGTTAATCAGCTCGGGGAGTTGCTCGATTTGCTCAATAGGGTAGAGCTCGTATTCGACCCCCGTGATGTTCTCCCGTTCAAACTTTTCAAGGTAGTACTTCTTCGAGAATGAGTGGGATAACGGAAACCCTATTAATCCATACTGCTTCATGGTCACTTGTTTTATTTAACCGACCGACAAGCTCCGGTGGCTATAAAAAGGTGCTGAACGTATCGCCTCTTAACCCCAGTCGGGTAGTTTCGAGCGCGATGATCTCGCCGGGGCTGATGTTGCCGAGGTTGACATTGGTGCCTAAGAGCTTGATAAACCATACTTGCTGCACCTTCAACGGAGCCTCCCAAATGATGTGTTCAGAGGGTACTTGGCTAATGATTTCGTCGACCAAGCCCTGCCGCACTTCACCCGACTCCCGGTACAGACCAACATTGCCGCTTTCGCGCGACTCGGCGATTAATTTCCAAGAGCCAGCTTCCAGTTCGGATTTCATGCAGTCGATCCACTTATAAGGAGCCATGATCTTGGTGTCATCTTTTGAGCCGACCTCCGAGATGACGGTTACGTATTTGCTTAAACGTGAAATATATTCACATTTTAGGCCGTGTTCCATACTCAGTGAGCCGTCTGACACTTCGGCGTGTTCCAGCTTGTACTTGTCGAGCAGTCGCAGATAATCATCAAATTGATCACGTACAACGAAAGCCTCGAAAAGGGTTCCGCCGAAATAGATCTTTGCCCCCGCATTTCGATATACCGCCAGTTTTTCGTCCAGATTCGGGGTAATATAGGCTGTGGTCCACCCTAGTTTAACTAAATCAGCATAGGCAGCGCCGATGGCCATGAAATCCTCGGCCTCCCGTACACTTAGTCCCTTGTCCATTACCATGGTCAGTCCAGTATCACGAGGCTTTGCAGTGCGTGATGGCACGTTTTTTAACTCAAAATTCATGTGTTGAACCACGTATATAAGAATTGGATTGCCAAGGTCATACCCGTGGGGAAAACCCGGTTGTCGTCGCTTGCGAAGTCTCGGCTGTGGGCGGCAACACTATCGTGGCAATTCTGTTTTGTTTTTATTGCTGGGCAAATATATTAAAACGAAATAAGACCTCCATTGCAATTGCCAAATTTCTTTCAGAAAGCCTATCGGAACGTGTATTTCTTTACAATATCGCTGATGACCTTGTTATCTCGCAGTTGCGGCAAGTACTCATACAAAATGGTATGTTTTTCCGGATCGGCGGCAAGCCCTAATTCCAGGAAATTGATCGCCTCGTTGTATTTACCATCCGCAAATAAATAAGCAACCATCCGATAGTATAGTTCTGCCGCATCGGGATTGTGCTTGATGGCGTCTGAAATGGTTTCGATGGCTTCTGATAACTTTGTCTGTTCGTACAGGATGGAGGAATAATCGAGCCATGCTTCGACGTCTGAAGGATTAAGCTCCAGCACCTTCTGGTAGGCAGACTCCGCTTCGGGCATCTGCTTCAGTTTGTAGCGTGCATCGGCGATGGCAAACCAATAGTCTGGATTGTCATCCTCAAGTTCCAACGCCTTTTTGTAGAAGTGCAGCGATTCGAAAAAGCGTTCTTCGTAATCTAGGGTAACGCCAATACCAAACCATGCATCGGCAAGCTCGGCATCCAGTTTTACCGCTTTCTTGTAATAGGCGCGCGCTTCGTCCATTTGCTCCAGTTTTTCGTGGCATTCGCCGATGGCGCAATAGGTTTCCGCACCCGGAGGCTCGTATTCAAAGGTTTGTTTGTAAACGGAAATGGCCTCGTTATAGCGTTCTAGATTAACTAGGGCATTACCTTTGTTGAAATAGGCCGACGCAAAATTATCCTTGATCAAGATGGCGTAATCGTAGGCATCGATCGCCTGCTCGTAGCGACCCAGTTTGTGGTAGGCATTGCCCAGGTTATACCAAGCGGCGTATGAGTAGGGGTCGTTGTCGATATATTGCTGGTAAAACGCGATGCTTTCTTCCTGCTGATCCAGTACATCGTAGCAAAAGGCTAGTTCGTATAGCGCATCCTGATTTTCCATGTTGGAGTTCAGCGCGATTTTCAGATGCGTCACAGCCTGCTCGTAATCCCCTTTATTTTGGTGCAGTAGTGCAATTTGCAGATGGACATCGTCCCGGCTATCTGCTAATGTCAAGGCTTTTTGTAGGTTTTCGAAAGCTTCGTCGTAGCGTTCAAGGCTACCCAATATCCCGCCCTTGATAAGGTAGATCTCGCCTTCTGAGGGTTCCAGTGTCTCAGCTTTCTCCAAAGATTGTAATGCGCTGGTAAACTGGTTCGTTACTGCGTATAACTGTGCCTGCTTGAGGAAAAAAATGGCGGCAAAGGGGTGTTGGCTGACCGCATAGTCAACCACCTGGAGTGCTTTGACCGGATCATTTTTGTCCATATAATAGTCGATGATCCCCTCGAACGCCTGTGTGTCAAAGAAATATTGATCCTGATTGCGGATCATCTCCTCGTAGCGTGCTACCGAAAGTTTCGGGTCTTCTTGCGACCCGTAATCGAAATGTTCTTCCATGTACGATACCTTATTCTAAAAAGAACTACACTTTCCGGATGTTTTACCCTGTTTGACCAAAGCTGGGCGAAACATTCCTTCCCCATTTTTCCCTTAGGTTGGATACTTCGTCCCTCCTCGGGGTGGGGAGCAATCGCTCCGTACTCTTCAGTCAACGGGCAAACATGACACCCACAAGTTAGCTCTTTGCTTTAGCATCTACAGCCTGCTTTTTTTCAACATTTTGGATGGCAAAACACAACCAATTGGTTTTTAATCAATTGAACTGACCGATTTGTCGATAACCTGAAGTTAAGCCGGAATCCAAAATTACGTTTTACCACAGCAGCGCCTAATGCACAAATTACGGTGCAAAGATAATCAATTTAAAGGGAAATATTTGTGTGTTTGGGGTAGCAGCTTTTGCCAATCCGCATGAAATGAGAGTTCCCTTCTCATGTGGTCCCAAACCGTATATCCTTTTCTTGTTTTAAACGAAACTGGGATAACGAATGATGTATGTGATGAATTAGAAAGCCGTTACAATGTCCAATCTGTCGTTTACTCGTATCGAATTACTGCCTTTTGATTATCGGCTACAATCCAGCGGTCGCCTTTTTTCGTCGCAAGCCCCGGCTTGGTAGTTGCCACCTGTTTGGCGCCTGGGTGTATCGGGTTCGTTTCTTGGCACACGGGGCGGATATAGACCGCCGGGTTGTCCGTTGCGTGTTGGAAGCCCATATTGTCCGAATGGAACGTAAAAGTAGCTAGATTCGGGTTGGTAGGGTCGATTTTAAACCTATAGATGGACTTTGACGGTTGGAATTTTGTCGACTCGTCAACGGTACGGAAAGCCCCGTCCGAATGGGGAGCAGGTAGGTATAGTACTTTTTCGACACTCAAGGGGCGCGGTACGCTCGACACCGCTTTAGCTTGCTTTTCTGCAAGGCGCTTCTTGCGGGCAGCCTCCAGTTTGTCGGTAAAAAGCTTGAGATCATTTTCCACCTTTGCCAGTTCGCTAGCCTCGGCTTTGCCGTCAATCCTGAATCGAAGATCATTGATTTGGTCCTCGTACTGACGTCTGACTCGATTGATAAGCAACCAAGACACCAAAACAGCCAAAGCGGCGAGTAACAGGTGCGCAATATTCAGCTGGAAAGAAAAAAACGGAAGACTCTGCGGACTGTCGTTTTCGGCATGTTCTTCTTCAACCAGAATTCCTCCATCCGGGATGAGAGCCGGCGGTAGCTCAGCTTCGATGAGCGAGTCCTGCATGATAGCCAGATCTTCAGCCGTAGGCAAATCTGGAATCTGGTTTTGAACGTATTGCCCGATGGCTTCTCCCAGCGTATTCATCGTGCCATCGGTGTTCCGGCCTCGGTTAACGGAAAAATTATAGCTCTGAGGGTACGTGCTTCGGTTATTGCTTTGGAAGATGCCCGTGCTGAGCAACTGGGCTATGGAATCCGTTGACCACGACGCAACTTGAGTTTGCTTGAGCCGTTCCAGTTCGCCCATCAGCGTACCAGTACGCGGATGCCTGGCCGCATATTGCTCTACCCGAGCAATGGCAGGATCTGTTTCACAACTCAGGTTGATGCCGTAGATAATTTCGGTACACTTACATTTGATAAAGTCGATGCTATGTTCGAATGCGGCTTGCCGATCGCCCTGTGCATTGGCGGTAAAGGTCATGACTAGGGCAGCAAGTGCAATGATATATTGTTTTAGTCTTTTGTTCATTTTCTAATTTACAAAAATGGGCCTAACCATGCGTCCTATTTACTGTTGTCTAACGCTTGGCGAATGTCGTCGAGGATGTCCTCGATATCTTCCAATCCTACAGATACCCGAATGCTACCAGGTTGTATGCCCAATTGCAATCGCTCGTCTTCGCTGAGTTTTGAGTGGGTTGTTGATGCTGGATGGGTAGCTATCGAGCGGGAGTCGCCCAAGTTCGAGGTAATGCAAATCATGTTGAGTGCATCCAGGAAGCGCTTCGCACGTTCGATACCGCCCTTTACTACGAAAGTCACGATGCCTCCGCCGGCCTTCATCTGCCTTTTGGCAAGCTCATATTGCGGGTGTGAGGGAAGGAAGGGATAGCGGACGATTTCGATTTCCTCGTGTCGTTCAAGCACTTCGGCCAATTGCAACGCATTGCTGCAGTGTCGATCCATACGCACCCCCAGGGTCTCAATGCTTTTGGAGATTACCCAGGCGTTGAATGGCGATAAAGCAGGTCCCGTATTACGGATAAAGAACATGAGTTCATCGATCAGGGCTTTCTTGCCAACCACCACACCGCCCAGAACACGTCCTTGACCATCCATGTATTTGGTTGCCGAATGGCTGACCAAATCGAACCCGTACTCTATCGGTTTTTGGAGGTATGGCGTAGCGAAGCAGTTATCTACGTTTAAAATGATATTGGGGTATTTCTCCTTAAAGCGGCCCAGCCATTCCAGATCGACTAGCTCCAGCCCAGGATTGGATGGGGTTTCCAAAAAAATCATCCGCGTGTTAGACTGGATGGCTTTTTCCCAATCCTCAGGCCGCGAAGCATCCACATATGTGGTCGTGATTCCCCAGCGAGGAAACAGTTTGGTAAACAATTGATGGGTAGAGCCGAAAATAGCCCGGCAGGAAACGATGTGGTCGCCGCTTTTGAGCAAGCCTGCAAAGGAAGCGAATACGGCGGCCATTCCCGAGGAAAAAACAAGCCCCGCTTCGGCACCCTCCATGGCACATACCTTATTGATCAGTTCGGTCGTATTGGGGTTGGAGTAGCGGCTGTACACATTTCCTTCTTCCTCTTCGGCAAAGATAGCCCGGCCTTGCTCCGCACTGTCGAAAATAAAGCTGGAGGTCAAATACAAGGGCACGGAATGTTCGCGCGATGGCGTTCGTGCTGCTTGGCCGCGTATAGCGTTAGTTTGTTCTTTCATGATGGAGCTTTGCTGAGGACAAACTTAGAGAAATATGGTAGGAAATGCAATAAAATAAGGTGTGTTTAAGTGTGTAAAGAGGCTTTGCCGATTGAAGTTTGTCGAATGTTCATGTCGATGGAGAACCCTCAAATTCAAGCTAAACACAAAGGGATGTCCATCTTTAGTAGGACACCCCCTTTGCAGTCAGTTGATTGTCGCCTTTTTACGGGTTTTGTTGCAGTATGCCGCCCGATAACACGATCTCCGATTCAGGGATATACTCAATGATATTGGGGCTGTCTGCAGGAATAGTTGCCAATGGCTGTGCTCCCGAGAGGTGCGTGCCCGGGTATCTCCTGTCGATGACCAAGCCATTGCGGATGTGGTCGAATTTGGAGTGCCCTTCCCAAGCCAATTCAAGTTGGCGCTCTTCCATGACCACCTCAAAAACGGTTTTGCCGTCTAAGTTTGCTGTCGTATATAGACCTTGCTCGGGAATGCCTGCGCGGCTACGCAAGCGGTTCACGTCGTCGAGGGCTAGTTGGTCGTTGCCCAGTTTGGCATTGGCTTCGGCACGAATCAGGTATACCTCGGCTAGCCTGGAAATGATAGGCGAAAGCAAATGAGCTTGGCCTTCCTGGCCTGAGGCTTTCGTGATGTAGTACTTCGGATAGCCGTTTCTCATCTCCATGGCTTTGTCAATAAGTACAGTCCGCTCTTTACCGTCTACGACGATTGAATAATCCCAACCTCCCACGTTGTTGCTCGTCTTGTTCAGCGTTCTTGTCGTACCGTTTTCCTGGTATTGGTAATCGCCGTTACCGCTCGGTGTTACTACCTTGTAGGCGTATTGGTATTCGTCGGTTACATACAGCGCCCAGAGTTCGTCGCTGATGGTTACCGGCTCCACAAAACTATACCGGACATCTGTCGGATATTTGCGAATAAGTTCCAAATAAGGACGCGAAGCGTACATCTCGCCCCAGCCTGAGCCCAAGAAGTGGGCGTAGAGCGAACCGATGGTATACCATCCGTTACTTTCGTAGTCCACATCGCGGATGTGGCGTATTGCAAAGATGGTTTCCGGGTTTTCCTCAGGTACCCGGACAATATAGTTGGGCAACTCACTTGTTGAGAGCAAGGAATGTCTGCCTGAGTTGATCACTTTGTCTGCATAGGTAATGGCGTCCGCATTGCGCTCTTGGTATAAGTAAAGTCTTGCCAAAAGAGCTTGCGTAGCTTCACGGGTTGCAAAGATATTTTGCTTGTTTTCAGTAAACAGGGCTTCGGCACGCAGCAAGTCGGCTTCGATCTGATTGTAAACCTCGCCCACGGTAGCGCGCGGTGGGTTATCGTCCGGGTTGCTCGTCAATTTGAGGGGGACAGCCAGGTTGTCCAATCCTTGGTTGTAAGGACGACCGAACACGTTTGTCAAATAAAAATACAACATGCCCCGCAGGTAAAGGTTCTCCGCAAGCAGTTGGTCGTCGGCATCGGTGATGCCTTCTTGAATCTGCTCGATGGCTTGGTTCGTGCCAACAACCGCACGGTATGACATGGTCCAGAAGTTCAGGACACGGCTGCTGTTTACCAGACGTTGTAAGTTATAGGAGTGGAATAAGTGGTCGGTTGTGGTGCCGCTTAGTGCCACGTTATTGCCGGGATATTCGGTAAGCCGGTGCCAGTTTTCCACCCAGTTCTTAAGTTGGGAATAATTGCCAATGGTTATCGAAGCCATGCTGCCTTCGATTTGTTGTAATTCCTCTTCCGCAATGTGGGTGTAAGGAGCTTTGTCGAGACTACACGAAGAGAACGTGAGGCCGACTATAGTGAAATATGGAAGTAACTTTTTCATGTTCTTAAATGTCATTGTTGTTAGAAAGAAACATTAATACCAAAAAGGAAACGTTTCGGAGCTGGGTATTGTGAAGTGGCGTCGCCATCTCTACCCGTAGAAGCCGCAAGCGTCCCTTCCGGGTCTAAACCGGAAAACTTCGTGGCTGACCAGATGTTGTCTGCCGAAAGGTAAAGATCCAGTCCTTTGACTCCTAGGCGTTCCACAAATGATTGTGGTAAGTGGTAGCCCAACGTCACGTTGCGAAGCCTGATTAGGGATGCGTCTTCCAAGTAGCGGGAAGATACCCCGTTGGATGAGTTCTGCGAATTGTAAATCAACCGCGGGTGGGTTGCATCTGGATTATCAGGCGACCACCTAGACCATCCGTCTTGCAAGGCCATTTGGTTGTAATAAGGGTATGCACCATCCGCGTCGAACAGTTGACGGCCGGCATTGTACGCCCAAGCACCTTCCGTAAAGGCAAACATGGCATTCAGGTAGAAGTCCTTGTAATTCATAGAAGAAGATAGCCCTCCTTGGAAATTCGGAGTCCCCGTCAGGTCAAGGAACTGTAGAGTCGCTTGGTTGTAGTTATTCGTTAAGGTCACTTCGCCCGTTGTCGGGTCGATACGTTCCCAAAGCGGGTCGCCGTTTTCGGGGTCTACGCCCGCCCACTTGCGCATAAACCAAGAGTCGATGTCGCGCCCTACCGAGCGCCGCATGTTGCCTGCAGGAATATCATTTCCCTCGTACAAGTCGGTGATTTTATTGCGGTTCATGGCAACGTTAACATCCATGCGCCACTGAAAAGCACTATTCCGTGAGAACAAATCACCGCCTAGCGCGATTTCAATACCACGGTTGCGCACGGAACCTACGTTTTCAAAGTAGCCAGACCAGCCTGCTGAGGCCGGAAGCTGTACAAAGTGCAGGAGTCCGTCGGTATTATTGTTGTATAGATCCACATTGAGACTAAGCCGGTTAAATATGCTCAACTCGAACCCTAGGTTTACGTCACGAGAAGATTCCCACGACACGGAGCGGTTGCCTAACTGACCCATCACACCGCCGGGGATACCGGCATATTGGGCATTAAGATTAAACAGTGAATACGAAGCATAGTAGTTGGTCGGCACGTTGCCCACCAGTCCGTATGAGGCCCGCATCCGCAGGTAATCTATCGAATTGGAGGTGAAAAAGGCTTCATTGTGGATATTCCACGAACCCGATACCGCAAAAAATGTCCCGTATCGATTGTCATGCCCAAAACGTGAGCTGCCATCACGACGTACAGAGCCCTGGAAGTTGTATCGCTCGTCAAAACTGTACTCTCCTTGCAACATGATAGACTGGAAAGAGTAATCGTTCTTCGTACCGCCTATGTATTGTGGTTCGGAAGACGCATCGATAATGGTCGACCCCGGAACGATACCTTTACCCGTTGCCGAAAGGCTCTGGTATACGTAATCGCTGTATTCGTATGCGGCAAATGCATTGATGGTGTGGCGATCGAGAACCTTGTTATACCGTAGCATTTGGTTTGTAAACCGAACCACTCGCCGATCGCTCGAATTACCAATACGACCACGATCCCCAAGTCCACCATCGGATTGCGGGTCCACATAGCTCAAGCTGCTATTGGTGTAGAATGCAGCGTTATTAGAGGATACAAACCTGAAGTCATCGCTGATCTTGTACTCGAAATCCAGGTTGGACTGGATGTCAAAAATGGCGCTATTGCCATAGTTGTATTGCAGGTCATATAGGTAGTTGCTGTTGTCGCGACCGTACCATGCACCGCTGCCGGCGTGGCGGGGGTTCCGTACGGTTCCGTCGGTGTTGTATGGGTTGTCCCACGGTAGGTTGAGATACATCTGGTATAGGGAGTGTTCACGGCTGTCGCTCGTCGTGTACGTGACGTTGACTTTCGGCTTGAAAGTCAATCGCTCGGAGATATCATAATCGACATTCAAGCGGCCGGACAACCTCTCCCATGTATAGCCCTTTACCGAGCCTTCTTCTTTGTAGTAGCTGCCGCCAGCATAAATTGCAGCTTTGTCGGTCCTGCCGGTATAGGTCAGGTTGAAGTCGTGGGTCTGACCGCCTTGGGTGCCGTTTTCAATCCAGTCGAAGTCATTCTGCAACACCGTCTCCGGGATGTCAGATACCGCCGTTGGGTTAGAGAAATTCGAAAATACGTCCCAAATTTCTTGGCTGTTCATTACGCGGAAATTGTCGGCATTGAAATACGACCGCCCTGTTCTTAAATTGGCACTCAGCGTACTCGAGCCAATTTCACGCGCCTGTTTGGTGGTTACCACTACAACCCCATTCACACCTCGTGACCCATATTGTGTGGTGGCGGCTCCGTCTTTCAGGATGGAGATGGTCTCGATGTCGTTCGGGTTGATGTTCGGTGTGCCGTGGGCAATTACACCGTCTACCACCCAAAGGGCTCCCGTTTATGACGAAATAGAACTCCGGCCACGTACACGGACTTCTGGGTCTGCACCCGGACGGCCTGTAGGAACCGTTACATCAACCCCTGCTACCTTACCTTGTAACAGGTTGCTGACTCGGGGCGATGTCGCATTTTGTTTCAGGGATTCCGAATCGATAGTGGCTACCGAAGCGGTTACTTGACCCCGCTTTTGGGTCGAGTAGCCCGTGACGATTACTTCCTCAAGATGGGATTCACTCATCTCAAGTACAACGGAAAGCCGGCTGCGATCGCCGACAACAATCTCTTGCGAAGCTAAGCCGATGTAAGAGAAAACCAGCACGCTACTCGTACTTCTTACCGAAATCGAAAACGTTCCGTCAGTACCGGTGCTAACCGAGTTGTTCGTCCCCTGTTCCGATACCGTGGCCCCGGCTAGTGGTAGGCCTGAGGCATCGGAAACCGAGCCGGTAATTTGCTGCTGTGAAAATGCAAAATGCATAAACAGCAGGCTGCAAAACAAAATTGTAAAGTGTTTCATGATATATTGGATTTGTTGGTCACATTGTTTAGTGTTAGGCAGAACCCATAGCTAAAGCTACTCGGTGTATCGGCCTTTTTTTTGATAAAAGATACTGAGCTGTGTGGGCATCGTAATGTTTGGTTTATCATGGTGGAGGCTACTTTAAAACGTTAAAGCAGACCTCCGTTCGGGTACAATAATAATAGGATTTTAGGAGATGAACGACTCAACAATGAACGCAAACGATTGCTCTTTTTTCCGCAATCGATTGCTTAACGAATGTATCGATACCGCAGGAGGCGGTGCGCCGAAAAGTAACGACATTTACACCCTCAGAACAATGAGTAAACCATTATGATGTATGTAAAATCCCTTCTAGTTTTGGTTTTTGTTGGCTTTGCCTGTTCGGCACATGTCCAAACGGCAGATGAAATGGCGTCGGTATATGCTGACCTCCGCTTCTTCGAATCTCCTATGGCCCTGGCCTTGAAAGCCGATACCGACCTGTCCGATATCAGCCGGCTTGTCGATTGAGCCGAAGCACGTGACGGGTGTCTCCAGCTAATTCGCTGTTTTTATATACTAATCGGGGTGTATAACGACCATGCGCACACGGTTGGATGCTCAAGTTTAGTGTGGAATTGCCAAAAATTGGAAATGACTGTGAAATAGTGGGGCTTTATCCTTAGATTTGCTTCCTTACCTAATAATTGTGTTCCTTACAATGGCAAGATTGGATTTACTGGAAGGGACTCGCTTCGGGAAAGTACCCGTGAGCGTTTACCCTGACCAAACTACGGCATCGGTAGCTGTAGCAAAACGTATTGCTGACCTGATTCGAACTAAGCAATCAAAAGGCGAACAGGCTGTGTTGGGCCTGGCGACTGGGGCTACCCCGGTTCGCGTATACGAGGAGTTGATCCGCCTGCATCGCGAAGAAGGCCTCAGCTTCAAAAATGTGGTTACCTTTAACTTGGATGAGTACTATCCAATGCAGCCTGATTCGGAGCAGAGTTATGTGTCTTTTATGAACAAGGTACTCTTTGACCATGTCGACATCGAGCGGGGCAATATCCATATTCCGGATGGTACGCTCGCTATGGAGGATATCCACGACTACTGTTTGGCTTACGAGCAGAAGATAAGCGAGCTTGGCGGTATCGATTTGCAACTTTTGGGCATTGGCCGTACGGGGCATATCGGGTTTAACGAGCCCGGGTCGGCACCTAACTCAGGTACCCGCTTGGTGACGCTGGATGACTTGACCCGCCGGGATGCCTCGCGCGATTTCGGTGGCAAGGAAAACGTGCCTACCAAGGCCATTACTATGGGAATTGGAACGATCTTCAAAGCGAGGGAGATTGTGTTGATGGCGTGGAACGCCAAAAAAGCGGAGATCGTGAAAAAGGCAGTGGAAGGCGAATTGTCGGCAGAAGTGCCAGCCACATACCTGCAATTATCAGATAACGTGGAATTCGTACTGGACCAAGATGCGGCCTCCGCCTTGACGCGTTTTGATACCCCTTGGTACGTAAAGGACTGCGAATGGGATGGCAAAACCATCAAAAAGGCGGTCGTTTGGTTGTCCAAAACCCTGAAAAAGCCCATACTGAAACTGACCGAAGAGGATTACAATGCCCATGGTATGGCGCAGTTGGCTACCGAAAAAGGTCCGGTATACAACATCAATATCGATATCTTCAACCAGTTGCAACATACCATTACCGGCTGGCCGGGTGGGAAACCCAACGCAGACGACAGCCAGCGCCCCGAGCGGAGGGATCCCGCAAAAAAACGTGCCATTATCTTTTCTCCCCATCCCGATGATGATGTTATCTCCATGGGAGGAACCTTTATACGGTTGGCAGACCAGGGACATGACGTGCATGTCGCTTACCAAACCTCGGGCAATACAGCAGTTTGGGACGACGATGCATTGCGTTTTATTGAATTTGCTACGGATTTTGCCAAATCACAGGGCGTAGATGCAAAGAAGCTGGAAGAGGTGTATGCCGATGCCCGTGAGTTTATCAGTAAAAAGAAGCCTAACGAAATCGATACACCCGAACTATTGACGGTTAAAGGACTGATTCGTAAAGGAGAGGCCATCGCTGGAGCACGTTTCGCAGGCTTACCTGATAGTAATATCCATTTTCAGAACCTGCCGTTTTACGACAGGGGAAAATATCAGAAAGTAATGGATTACGAAGATGATATTACGCAGACGATGGAGTTGTTGCAGCGTATCAAGCCTCATCAAGTGTTTGCTGCCGGAGACTTCGCCGATCCGCATGGTACCCATAAAGTATGTTTTGACGTCATACTTCAGGCTTTGCTGCGGTTAAAAGAAACGGAAGCATGGACCAAGGATTGCTGGCTGTGGTTGTATAGAGGGGCATGGCACGAATTCGATATCCACGAAATTGAAATGGCCGTGCCGCTTTCGCCCAAGGAAGTCATGCGCAAGCGTTTGGCGATTTTTAAACACCAATCCCAAAAAGATTTACCGGTATTCCCAGGCGATGACGCGCGCGAGTTTTGGGTAAGAGCAGAAGAGCGTACCCGCGAAACGGCAAAACAATACGACGAATTGGGGATGGCAGAATATGAAGCCATCGAGGCATTTGTGCGCTGGAAGTTTTAAAAGCTGGCAAGATGCCCCATGTAGATAATTGAACGAGTCTGGGTTTGCCATCTTGGTGGCAGACCCGGGCTCTCTTGTTTCGTTACCTATTCTATAAACCAATAAAACAACATAAATCATCCAAATACGTTGAAAGCAGCCTTCTCACCCAGAGTCAAAATGGACATATGTTGGGGTGAAGAATTACGGTGATGCGGGCTATTTTTAGTGTTAATTAATATTAACTTAACATTGAGGTTATACCTTTGCAAAAAAATCACAACGCATGTCGCTCAATAGTATATTTCAGTATTTTGTTCCGAAAGACAAGAAATTCTTCCCGCTTTTTGAACTTGTTAGTAATAACCTCATCGAAATGGCCAAATTGCTGAAAGAGTCTGTTAATATCGATGACCCGGAAGAGCGAAAGAAGCTGTTTAAGGAAATTGAGGAATATGAGCACCGCTGCGATGACATCACGCACCAGATCCACCTCGAATTGGGGAAGAATTTCATCACACCCTTTGATCGGGAGGATATCCACCGCTTGGCCAGCTCGCTTGATGACGTGGCCGACTTCATCCACGGGTCATCCAACCGAATGGATCTTTACAAGGTCGACAAAATAACGGAGCCCATTCTGGAAATGGCCGATCTGATCCTCGAAGCGACAATCGATGTGTCGAAAGCGGTGCACGAGCTCCGAAACCTCAAAAACATCCGCAACATCACGGATTCATGTGTGCGTATCAACAGTGTGGAGAACAAAGCCGACTATATTTTCGACAAAGCGGTGGGCGACTTGTTCCAGTTTGAAAAAGATGCAATCGCTTTAATCAAGTACAAGGAAGTACTGTCTTCGATGGAGACGGCAACGGATCGATGCGAAGACGTGGCCAATGTGTTGGAAAGTATCTTGGTTAAGAACGCATAAAACCAAAATATCGGCAAGCAGGTCTTACTACTCCGGAAACACCGGATAGTTAGATATCATCATAACACCATAACCCATGATTACGACCCTTCTGGTAACCGTTATTGTCCTGGCTATCGTGTTTGACTACATCAACGGATTCCATGATGCGGCCAATTCGATTGCTACCATTGTATCGACGAAAGTACTGACCCCGTTCCAAGCTGTTTTGTGGGCAGCAACGTTTAATTTTGCAGCATACTTTTACTTTACCGACCACAAAGTGGCCAATACAGTCGCCAAAACAGTGCTGGAGCAATACATCACATTGGAAGTGATTTTTGCCGGGCTGATTGCAGCTATCGGTTGGAATCTGTTTACCTGGTACTACGGAGTGCCCTCGAGCTCTTCGCATACGCTGATTGGTGGGTTTGCGGGTGCCGGTATGGCCAACGCGGTGTTTATGGGCGACAGCGCAATCGGTGCCATTAACCTAATCGCGACGCTTAAAATCGTGTCATTTATCGTGTTTGCCCCACTTATCGGTATGTTTATCGCCATTGTTTTGACCCTGATTATCATCAATATCTCTAAACGGGCCCGACCGCGGGTGGCGGAGTGGTGGTTCAAAAAGCTGCAGTTGGTGTCGTCCGCAGCGCTGAGCTTTGCTCACGGCGGAAACGATGCGCAGAAAGTCATGGGTATCATCTTCGTGGCCATGGTTGCGGGCGGTTACCTGGAATCGGGCGACGATATGCCTGAATGGATACCGCTGGCATGTTATTCCGCTATCGCATTGGGTACGATGAGTGGAGGATGGAAGATTGTCAAAACCATGGGCACCAAAATTACGAAGGTCAATGCCCTAGAAGGGGTGGGGGCAGAAACCGCAGGGGCGATCACGCTGGGTATTACCGAGCATTTTGGCATTCCCGTGTCCACGACACATACCATTACCGGTTCCATTATCGGTGTAGGTGTCGTTAAACGGGTGTCTGCCGTAAGGTGGGGGGTTACCATTAGCCTGCTATGGGCTTGGGTGTTGACCATTCCGGTGTCTGCGGTGTTGGCCGGAGGGATGTTCTTTTTGATCAAACTGCTGTTTTAGGGATTGAGCGTCTGCCGATATCCTGACGGTATCGCTAATCTCGAGGTATAGACATCCAGGGTGCCGGGGCCGGCCGGTGGGAATGTTTTCCTCATCGGTTTCGTCGTGTTGGTTTGGTACGGTTTATGTGTGTATAAGACCATGCGGCCCAGCTTTTTCAGCAAGTGATCGTGCTGGTAGGCTTGGTGTTTTAATCATCGGATTAAGTGTCTGTAAAGCAGGACAGATCGTGTTTTGAAAGATTGGCAGTATATTTAGCATCCACTACTGAGGAAGGCAACAGGAGCATGAAATAAAAAAAAATATTGAGAATTTCATGCTGGTTTTAAGTAACGTGCTGGTATTCAGTAAGGATTTTGAGATTTTTGTTTGGATGTTTTGTAAGTTGCGTCAGTTTTTTCAAAAAAAATATGGAAAGAAAAAAAACTGGAATAGTATTTGCAATTGTTGCGTGAATCAATGTTATTGGTTATTTTTGCATGAAAATTACACAATTAAAAATTTTTAACCTTAAAAACAAGAGTATGAATTATTCTACAATCAAAACGGCAGTTGCTTGCTCGCTCGTTGCGGTTTTCGGCGCGACCGAGGTAGCCCAAGCGCAGCAGCCGGATGTATTTGGAGGAAGATCCCAATACAGAACTTGGTCAATCGGAGTAAATGGTGGTTTCACTACCCCATCCGTTCTCGTTGGTGGCTCTAACGCATTCAGCCAAAAAGTTGGTTTCGGTGAGTACAAACTGCGTGAGTACTACGGCATCACGATCCGCAAGCAATTCTCTAGCTGGTTTGGTTTAGAGGCTGCGGGTAACCGTGGTCGTATTTTTGCGCACAACAACAACAACTTGCTGACCTACTTGGACGGCAATTCAACAGGTTACCAATCAGCCGAGACTTCAGTACAGTATGCGGCTAGCTTGAACGGTGTGTTCCAATTGGCAACCATCGACTTCTTGCGTCGCGAGAACGCTGTTAACTTCTACGCAAGCGTAGGTTACGGTGTTATGGCGTTCAACCCTGTAGTTTATACTGGTGCTGATGGTACTGGTACTGCATGGGACAACAAAGGTAACTGGGGTGAGGAATACCCTGGCGAGCGTGCCGATGTTCACAGCCGTGATTTCAAACGTGAAATGTACATCCCAGTAGGTGTTGGTTTCAAATTCAAATT